>CAKQKA010000011.1 GCA_934247855.1 uncultured Clostridia bacterium
ATCGTATTGTGCAGCGGGCTTATGGTCAGCGGTTCAGAACTTTCCGATTGCGTAAGGGAAGCCGTCGAAACGCTTAAAGCGAAATATCCGTATATCGCGGCGGTTGATTTTGAACCAGGAGTAACCGAGCCTACCGGCGGGCATCCTGTGGTAGAGGATAGCATAAAAGCAGGCGATATGCTTGCCGCAACGCTGAAAACGCTTTTAGAAACCTCGGGCTTAATGTAATTTAAGAATTATAAGTTTGTTAAAAAGTTCGCTTAAAATATATTTTGCGGACTTTTTTATTTTCTTGCAAAAATAGCTCCGTTATGTTACAATTAAGAAAAACAAGGGAGGACGACGTCTATGGTTCACATAATAATAGAAGAAAATTATTCCGGCAACAACAGGATAAGCACTATACTTGACGGAATTACGTCCGTACTCAAAAAAAAGCGTCTTTCTTCCGAAATATACAAGTCGTTTGACGAAATAAAAGGCACTCCGCGCATTGTAATACTCATTTGCGCCTCGCTCAAATGGACGACCGATGCCATAAAAGAATTGAACGCGCACGGCGTTCATCCGCTTGTGTTCGGCTTTCAGTTTCTCGATACGATTTACAAGTACAGCTGCATAAATCTTACATACACGAAATCCACCTATATGCTGACGGGGTATCTGATTTCAGAAAACCACGCAAAAACAGCGGTAATAGGCTATAATTCCGACTCTTTGCCCGACCGGTTGAAACTTGTCGGAGCAAAACACGCAGCCGAGTTTTATTCCGTTCCCATCGAGGTATTCAGGAACAACGGCGACGTAACGGCGTGCATAAACGAGTTTATTTCCAAGTGCGACGACGTGCAAAACATAGTTTGCTTAAACGATATTTTCGCCGTCCTGTTAAGAACGTTCTATCCCGAAGTAATAAAGGGCAAGAAACTGTGCAGTTGCAGCGGAATGAAGATAGCGAGTTTTATGGATTCTCCGCACCCGACGAGTTTTATAAATTATTTCAAAGCGGGCGAGTGTATTGCAAATCTTTACTTGTTTTTAATGCGTTGCGACGAGATTTATTCGACCGCAATGACGCTTGAAATGGACATTTTCGCAGGGGCGGATTTCAAGGGCGAGTTTCCGCTCGAAGATTCCACTTACAGCCAGAGCGGCGTGGATTTTTACGGCGATAAATCGGTTATGGAGATCGAGCAGTTAGATCATTCGCTGCTCATGCTCGACGAGTACGACGAACTTATTCTTCACGATATAATGCAGGGCAATTCTTACGAAACAATTGCCGAAAAGCGGCATATGGCGCCTAACACCGTCAAATATCGCGTTCACGCAATGGCTAAAAATGCGGGCGTACCCGGGCGAAAAGAGCTTGTCGCGCTGATAGAAAAATACAATTTGAAATTATAATTTTCGGTTCGGTTTTTGCCGAACCTTTTTTTTGTACGTATTTCCAACCCCATTAGAACAATTTTTGCGCCGTCAAGTCGATTTGTGCAAAGCCATATTTTATAACAAAAATCGGCGAAATGTTTGTCTTGCAAACGGGCGGATAAGAATATATAATGTGGATATAAAGAACAATATGAATTACTCTCATAAGGAACAAAGAGGTGTTTTTTATGTCCGAAATCAAGAAGCAAAAAATCACAATACCCACATATCGCGTAGGCGACCCCGAACCGTTGCCGCTTTACTTTGAAAAACGCCCGTATCAGGGCGCGAGCGGTCGTATTTACCCCATACCGTACGTCACGTCTTTTTCCGACGATAAGACCGACTGCGATTACGAGGGTTACGTTCTCGAAAACGAATATATAAAAGCAGTGCTTCTGCCCGAACTCGGCGGCAAGATTCACTGTGCTTTGGATAAAACAAACGGCTACGATTTTGTTTACAACAACAAAGTTATCAAGCCCGCAATGGTAGGGCTTGCAGGTCCGTGGGTATCGGGCGGCATAGAATTCAACTGGCCGCAACACCACAGACCTACGACTTTTATGCCCGTCGAGCATATCGAAGCGGCATCCGACGGTAAAAAAGCGGTATTTATGGGCGAGGTGGATTATTTTCATCAGATGAAAGGCAACGTTGCCGTTTCGGTTGACGAAGGCAGCAGCGTTTTGCGCGCTAAAATCACCGTTTATAACGGAACGCCCGTCGCTCATCCGTTCATGTGGTGGGCAAATCTCGCAGTTGAAATCGACGACGATTACAAGGTGGTATTCCCGCCCGACGTTGAGTACGTAAACGACCACGACCGCAGAGCCGTTCTTAAATGGCCGGTGGCGGAAGGCGTTTATCATACCGCGCGCCCGTACGATTACGGTAAGGGCACGGATATTCATACGTTCTCGGCAATTAAAGTTCCTTCATCGTTTATGATTTCCAAAGGTCAGTCGGACATGGATTTTGTTTGCGGATACGACGTAAACAAAAACGGCGGTGTAGTCACGGTTGCAAATCATCACGTTGCGCCCGGTAAAAAACTCTGGACGTGGGGCGACGGAAAATTCGGAGCAAAATGGTGCGAAAACCTTACCGATGACGGTTCGCGTTACGTTGAACTGATGACGGGTTGCTATACCGATAACCAGCCCGACTTTACCTGGATTGCGCCTTACGAAACCAAAGAATTCGAGCAGGTCTGGTACCCCGTGCGCGATATAGGCGAGGTAAAATGCGCTACCGAAGAGGGTGCCGTTAACCTTGAAAAGAAAAACGACGGAGTATTCTTCGGTTTCTATTCGGTTAAAAAACGCAACGTTACCGTTACGCTCACCGAAAACGGCAATAAACTTTACGAAAAAACCGTTGAAGTATCGCCCGAAGCGCCGTTTACAGATAATCTCGCTTTCGGAGGAAAAATCGAAGATCTTACGCTTTGCGTAAAAGATGCCGACGGCAACACTATTATAGAATACAAACAACCCGCCCGCGGCACGAAACAGCCTATCGAACCGAGAAAACCCGCGTTAAAGCCGGCTGACATTCCTACGATAGAAGAGCTGTATCTCAACGGCATACATTTAAGACAATATAAACATTTCGCTTACCGTGCGGAAGATTATTTTGAAGAAGCGTTAAAGCGTGATTCCGGCGATTCTCGCTGTAATAAGGCAATGGGCGATATCATGCTCGAACACGGCGAATATGCCAAGGCATGCGAGTATTACAATGCGGCAATCGCTCGTCTTACGCTCAGAAACGCAAACCCGTACGATACCGAGCCGTATTATAAACGTGCGCTTTGCAAGTTTTATCAAGGCGATTTGAACGGCGCGTACGACGACGCATATCTTGCCGTATGGAGCTACCCGCAAAGAAGCGCGGGTTATTATCTGCTAGCTAAGATTTCCTGCCTTAAAAACGATACGGCAAAGGCAAAAGAATTCCTTAATCTTTCGCTTGAAACCGAAAGTAAGAACGTCTGGGCAAACTATGTTCTTGCGCTCTTGAACGGCGAAAATGCCGAAAAAGTTGCGTTAAAACTCGATCCGCTGTTCTTTGCGGGTTTTGAAAAAGAGAAAAACGCTATAAATTACGCAATCGAAGCAATGCAGTTCGGGTTCTACGACCTTGCAAAAGACGCTTTGAATAAGTGCGGAAACCGCGCGATGAAATATTATTATCTCGCATACATTGCGGATAAGCAGGGCGATAAAAAGCTGTTTGAAAAGTATGTCAAAGCGGCGGACGAATGCGACTGGAAATGCGAATTCCCCGTCCGTAACGAGAGCATAACCGTCCTCGAAAAAGCAAATACGCCTATGGCGCATTACTATATCGGTTGTATTTGTTACGCGTACGAACGTTACGCAAAAGCGTGCGAAGAATGGGAAATCACCGTTAAATCGATAGATTTTGCCCCTGCGTACAGAAATATGGCGCTCGGATATTACGATCATCTTGGTAAAACGCAAGAAGCCGTTGCCGCTCTGGAAAAGGCACATCGTCTTATGCCCGAAAGCGACCGTATATTCTATGAACTTACTCAGCTTTATAAAGCTGTCAATATGCCCGTAAAAGAAAGATACGAGTTCTATGCAAAAGAAGAAAAGACTGTTTATCGCCGCGACGACTGCACGTTGCAGTATTCGGTTCTCGCAACCGTAACGGGCGACAGAAAGAAAGCGTTCGATATTCTTGCCGAACATCGTTTCCACACGTATGAGGGCGGCGAGGGGTATCTTACGCAGCACCACGCATGGCTGCATTTCCTTACGGGGCGTGATATGCTCGCCGATAAGCAGTACGAAAAAGCCATAGAAATGCTGACCTCGGGTTTGACTTTCCCGAAGAATTACGGCGAAGAAAAGAACTATTTCGTAAACGACGCGCCCATATACTTCGCTCTTGCAAACGCTTACGAAGCTATCGGCAACGGCAAACTTGCAAACGAGAATTTGCAACTTGCGCTTTCCACCAAAGGCGCGCCCACGGTACACAGTTACTATGAGTGCCTTGCGCTCGATAAGCTCGGAAGAAGAGCCGACGCAAAATCGCTTGCCGAGGCAATGTATAAAATCGGTCGGGAAAAGATAGATAACGCCGATATACCCGAATATTACGGAGTAGGTTCGCCGGCGTACCCGCCGTTCAACTACGATTTCCGTAAGGCGCATTTGCTTGCTGGATATCTGCTTTGCGGCTTTGC
Source organism: uncultured Clostridia bacterium (assembly GCA_934247855.1). Classification (GTDB taxonomy): domain Bacteria; phylum Bacillota; class Clostridia; order Christensenellales; family Borkfalkiaceae; genus HGM11416. Next base: position 4,655 of record CAKQKA010000011.1, read on the forward strand.
TGCGCTTGCGCTCGGCGATAAGAAAGAAGCCGCCGGATTTGCCGCAAAAGCGGAAAAAATCGACGCTGCCGATTTCTCGTTGTTCTTGTTAAAAGGTGAACTTAATGGCTGAAAACGTTTGTCCGTTGTGCGATAAAACGTTGGAATGCGGCAATATAATTGCGGAATTTTCTTCTGTATATGGCGGAACGTGCTTCAGATTGTATAACAAAAAAATGCAGATTGAAGCACTTCGCACGCCGAAAAACGAAGAAGACAGGCGGACTAACGTATATCTGTTCGGTAATCCGCTGCTTTTTCCGCCCAATCGTATCCGCGGCGGTAAGTTCACGTTTGACGGCAGGGCATACGAGTTGCCCGTAAACGAGCCGTCAACAGGTTGCTTTATTCACGGCGATCTTATGAATCGCGCGTTTGATTGCGAAGTCGTTTCGGGCAGCGAAATAGTCTTTCGTTATACCGCAAAATCGGGCGAATATATGAATTTTCCGCATGATTTTACGATTGAAAGACACTATGTGTTAAATGATGACGGTTTGACCGAATACACGACGATTTATAACGACGGCAGGCAAAAAATGCCCGTAATGCTTGCATACCATACGACTTTTCGTTTGGATTTTTGTAGAACCGATGACTTGCGTTTGCAAGTTGCCGTATCCGACGAATTCTTGCGTGACGATAAATTTTTGCCGACGGGTGAAACCGCAAACGGTCGCCCGCGCGACATAGAATTATGCAATGGCGATTATAATCCGTTGTCGGGGCAGCTGTCCGCTTTTTATAAAGCCGAGGGCAATTCGATTAAGCTTTTTAATCAAACCGATTTATCGGGTATAGAATACGAATTTGACGAACATTTCGGTTACAGAATGTTATACCGCGGGAAAAACGATTGTTTTGCCGCGCTTGAACCGCAGACCTGCGCAACCGATTGTTTTCATTACGGAGTTGATCCTTTTGAGCTCGGTCTTATCGCGCTTGAGGGGAAAAATTCTATTACTTTTAAAACAAAAATAGGTTTTATCACAACAAGATAATCATTTTTTGGGCTGTCGCATTAAAAACAATTCGACAGTTTTTTACTTATCCGAACTGCCGAAAATATGTGTATCTCGTCATCCTGAGACGGACTTACATACTCGACTTACGAAGGATCCAGGCACGAAGTGCCGCACCTAAACGCAATCAAATTCCAAGCTTTCCCCGAGCGGGGCAAACTCCTATTTAATGCGCGTTTTGCCGTTGTATCCGAATCGCGTTTTAAAATAATTGTGCAAAAAATCAAAAAATGTCGAAAAATGCTTGACAAGTTGCCTTATGCATTATAAAATAAAAACGCAAAGGGGCGTAGTGCCCGTTGTAGAACAGAATATCGGCAAAACCGTCGTGAGGCGGTGACGCAAAGCCAAGGAACTTTTTTATAAACAAAAGTAAGCCCGGTTGCAATTTTCTCTTAGCTGAAAAGCTAAAAGTGTATTGCAGCCGTTTTTTTATGTCTATAGTCAAGTCCGCCCGGTTGCAATTTTTTTCCTTTCGTAAGGAGGGGGAACATTGCAACCGTTTTTTGTTTTACAGGGGTGAAAATGATGTGCCGCATTGCAAATCAAGAAATTTTATATGGAGGTTCTCAACAAATGAGACAAACAAACACCCGGAAGAAAAACAACCTGAGATCGATGATCATCGTCGCTCTCTTACTGCTCCTCGTCGCCGTAATCGGTTTCGGCGGCTACACGTTGTCCAAGTATGTCAGCAATAAAACAGAGGGTGGCACCGCACAAGTTGCAAAGTGGGGTTACACTGTTGACGCTGACGCAACAAAACTTTTTGGCAAAAATTACAAGTTTGATACCAATTCAAGCGTAGTAACTACCGACACAGGAAATCTTACTGTTTCTTCCAGCAGCACTGCGAATTTGGTTGCTCCGGGAACGAGCGGTTTTATGACTTTCTCGGTTAAAGGCGCTGCTGAAGTTTTAGCAAAAGTCAGCATCGAAGTAACCGATGTAAAGGACATCGTTCTCAATTATACGAATAACGGTGTAGCAGCAGGCACTCCTTATACTCCCGTTAAATGGACGCTTAAAAAGGGTAGTTCACTCGTAAAAGAAGGTACTCTTGCTGAAATAGCAGCAGAACTGAATGATGCTAAATACGATATTACCTATGAGCCGAATTCTGCTGAAATCAACGATGTATACACCCTTTCCTGGGCTTGGGATTTTGGAACAGCAGCCGTTACCGAAAACGATCATCTCGATACGCTTCTCGGCATGTACGCTAAAGACAATGCGTTAACCAAAAACGGCACTTACGAAGTTGCTGCGGATACTTCCACCGAGGTTAAGTTCACACTTACGATTTCCGTAACTCAGCTTGCTCAATAATTAAACAACTATAAAATTGTTTTTCTGAAATTTTCTATCGGGGGGATTTTTCCGATTAAAAATCCCCCGTAAATGAAAATTCATTTTTTTAAAATCCGATTAAAGAGAAGGAAAAGTAAAACCCACGGAGTCAGTTTATGAGCACTAAATCCGAAAAAACCCGAAAAAAGTCAATAAAAAGGTTCTTCGGCGGAAAAAAAGTCGTTGATAAGAACGGCGTTTTGGTGTTCTATTGGCGAAGAGGCAGATTGTACGACTTAAAAGGCGAAGAATATGCGCCATGTAAGCGCGTAAAAAAAGAAGAGATCTCGTCGTTCGGCATAGGTTATGTGACCGACGGAAAGTTTGTTTACTCGAAAGGAAAAATCGTCTGGAAAATCGAAAGTGACAATTTTCGTTGCATAGCTTTGATTTTACTCACACTCTTAACTATCGATATGTGCGCGCTTGCGGTTCTTGCAAGCGACTGCTCGATGGCTTCCGTCCCCGAATTTACGGTAATCGATACGGACGGAGAATGGGGCGCGTCGGGCACGATAAACATTTTCGGCTACGATAAGTTAAAACCCGGCGATAAAGGCTCGTATGCTTTTATGATAAACAATCCGAGCCTTATAGATTTGAAGTGTAAAATATATTTTACCATAAAAAATGAAAACAACGCGGCTTTGCCGCCTATAGAATATTCCGTAATAACGCGTGGAAAAGCCTTAAAACAACAAGAGACGGAAAATGGTTTTTCTGTAGAAAGCGTGATTGTAAAAAACAAGGATTCAAGGATACTTTACCTCGATTGGGAATGGGTTTTCGACGGTAATGACGAGCACGATACGCATGCCGGCATTGCGGGAAAAGATTTTACCTTTACGATTAAAATAGTAGCCGAAGAAACGTCCGTCAAAAATAATTGAGCGGAGGTAATGACGAATGGAAACGAATAAATCAAAAATAATATTCGTCGGAAGCATTTTTTCCGCTTTATGGAGACTGATATTAGGACTGATAACGGTTTTTCTTGTTTTTGTAGCCGTTGTGCTCGCATATGACAAATACGTCGAAAAAGCGCGCATACCGTCCTTTTTCGGTAAGTCCGCGCTGGTTATCGCAACGCCGTCGATGTCCGGTTCGATAGAGGCGGGCGACCTGATAATAATAACAAAAAGTTACAAATACGAGCTTGACGATATAATTACTTACTTTCCTGCGGGCGAAGGCACTTCGGTAACGCACAGAATAGTAAGAATCGAGGGCGAAAAATATTACACCAAAGGCGACGCCAACAACAGTGAAGATCCCGATCCCGTATTTATCACGCAGATCGCGGGTAAAATGACCGGCAGCATACCTAAGGTCGGTATCATTATCGAATGGCTGAGCACATGGCAGGGCATTGCGTTTATTCTTGCCGTCGGCGCGGTAGTCGTCGCTATCGTTACTATTGCCGACGGATATGAGGACGAAGAACCCGAAACCGAAAACGCCGCTGCCGAAAACGGTACCGCAAAAGCCCCCGAACAAGAACTTGCCGTCACGGCAATAGAACCCGAAACGGTGAGCGAAGTACAAGCCGAAGAAATAATCGAAGAGACTGAAGAACCCGCCGAAGAGACTGCCGAAGAGGCAGAGTGCGCTGAAGAAGCCGGAGAAGACGAGGAAATCGACGAATCCGACGAAGCCGACGAAGCCGACGAATACAATTACTATGTGGGTAACGGCAAATGCGGCAACGGTATTCCTCGGATGAAAAAACGCAGAGAAAGGCGTTTAAAACAGCTGTTAAAGCAACGCGGCGACGTAAATATCGGTAACGGAGAAAAAAAGTGAAAAGAAAAAGAGTGAGAATAATTATCGCCTTGCTTGTTTCGGTAATGTCGGTTATCTTTCTCGGTGCGACTGTCACGTACTCAAAATTTTACAGCGATTTCGAAAAGGGCGCGAACGACATAAAAATTGCCGACGCCGTAGCCGTTATAAACGTTAATTCGATTTACCGGACGGATGTTTTAAACAACAGAGTGCCGATTGAATTCGATAAAAGGGCAACGAGCGTAACGCTTAACGATATCGAGCCTGAAGACGAGATAGAATACTATTTCACCATAACCGGCGTTGACGGAAAGCGAAGCAACGAGGTAACGATGAACGTAACGCTGTCGATTACCGTTCGGCTTGAAACGATTGCAAGCGACGGCAGCGGAAAGCAAACAAATTATTTCGGAGGGTGGACGACTTACACGGATCAGGACGGAATAAAAGACGGCGCATATCTTAAAATATACCACGGTTCGGAAACCGACAGCGCGCGTGATATTCTTCCGTCTATGGATCACAACAACGAGATAGATTTTACGGGTAACAGACTTTCGATTATAGAAACAACTCAATCGATAGTCAACAAAACGGGCTTCGTAATGGCTGCGGACGACGACAAAAAGGAATATCCTTATCATCTGGTGTTCACATTGCCGCGTCAGAGTACGGGAGCGGAAAACTATGCCGGCGCAAGAGTGTATTTCGATATACAGGTAGTTGCCGAGCAGAGCAAACAAGTATAAAAAGGCAAAATAATCGCGAAGGAGGAGGTGACAAAAATGCGCAAGAACAGGCGAGCCGAAAGGACAAGATGCGGCATAACCGTATTGGTTGCGGTATTGTGCATTTTAGTCACTTTCGCAAGTGTTTCGATATCTAAGTTCGTTCTTACCGACAAAAAAGAACTTGTCGGTGTGTATACGGACTTTATTTTATCTCATGACGGAAACGGGCAGACCGCCGTTATTCAGACCGATAACGAAGGCAATACTTCGGGGTATATATCCACGACGGTTTCCAACTTTACCGAAGAAAAAGTGTCCAGGCGCGACGTTAAGTTTTCAATGCGTGCGCCTACGGATGCGGAAACAGAGGCGGGTTTCGTATCAGACGCATGGGGCGTCCGTCACGATTTACACAGGACGAGCAAGCATTACGATGTAAGCATTGTTGACGAAAACGACAACGAGTTTAACGCGACCGGGCAATATGCCGTTCTTGCAGCCGATGTGAGAAACAGCTGCAATTTATTGCTGAAAATAAAGCGGAAAGCAAATGCCGAAGTTTCTATGCCCGACGAAGGCACCGAGCAATTGTCCATTATTCTGGAAACTAATCTGCCTTACAGAGATTTACAGGTGTTTACCGTCAACACGACCATGGCAAGATTGTCTGTGGGCGTGTTTTCCGACGTGTATAACGGTTTTATGCGTGAAACGGTGAATTTAAAATCGGCAACGCAGTTCGTGCGCGACTCAAATTTTGACTCGGAGGTATCATACCTTGCAGAAGTAGAGTTTGTTTTAAGCGGCTTCGTAACTTTCGATTACGTTCGTTTTGAAGAAATGTACGGTCAAACGCCTCAATACGACGAGACGGTTAATAAATATACGCTTAATATTCAGGCGGGCGCAGACGTTAATCTGTATTTTTACGTCACGGGCAAGTGCGAGGTGAAAGTTTCGGCAACGATTTACGACGGCAAGACTCCCGCCGGAAGTGAAAAAGTTTCGGGCGTAGGGAACGATAACATAGTTTTTTCAAACTCGGGGAGGACAATATAATGCGAAAATCACAACTGAAAAGGTTAATAATAGCAACGCTTATAGTGGCGATTTTCTGTACGTCTATCATTGCGATTCTTATTGCGACTAAAAAGACGTATTCCGCCTTTAGCAATGTTTACGTCCCGGGTGGCAACAATGTTGCCGTATACGTAAGCGGTAACGATGTTATAAAGGCAAGCGACGGCAATTACACCGCGCCTCCGGGCAAAACGATTACGGTTACGGTCGTAAACGAAAAGAAACTTTTTAAGAGCATGACGATAAACGGAACGACGTTCAATACGCCCGTTCAAACGATCACGGTGCCCGACGACGGCGATTTGGTTATCACGGTCGATACAATAGAACCGTACGCCGAAGATAAGGGTAAATATTTCGGCAATCCTTATATTTTAAACAAAGAAGCAGACGTACTTGCCGTGGCAAGAATCCTTGCAGGTACGGCAACCATATCCGATTATAAGCAGATCGGCGCACCCGATTGGGATGCCGATGCGATTCGTTACGGTTATTTCCGTCTTGGTACTAACTTGTTTATAAACAGCAGCGAATTTTTCGGTTTGGGCTTTCGCGGGGAAGCGGGGCGTCCGTTCGGCGGTTGTTTCGATTTCGACGACTATACGGTTACTATCAATATTGTAAGAACGGCTTATACGTCTTCGGAATTCTCATACGACGGTTCGATTAACATTGCCGATTACGGCTTTTTCTCTTATATATACGGTGACGGAACGAATCCATGTCTCATAAAAAATGCCAAAATGCAAGGTTTTATCGGCATTAATATGACAAATTCTGATTCAGAATCCGGGCATAAAGAACGCATCTGCATCGGCGGACTCGCGGCTACGCTCGGTAAAAACGTAATTCTTGACGGAATCGAATCAAGCGTATCCGTCGGCGCTCAGACGCGCATGGCAGAACTGTATCTCGGCGGTATTTTCGGAATATGTTCCTCGTCGGTGGATTCCTGGTGCGACGTCAGATACGACGGTTCGTTCAACGATATTTCGGGCGTTACGCACGGCGAAAAAGCTAACGTCATCGTCGGGACTTTTGCCGGTGCTATACATAACGCGAGCATAGACGGAGTTACGATCGATGCCGAAAGATCTATGGTTCTTGCAAACTCGCTCGGCGAAATATCGGGATCCGCGATAGCGGGCGGATTCGTCGGAGTTATCGAACTCGGTTCGTCGGTCACTCATAATTTATCAGCTCCTCGTCCGATTGTAATAAAGAATATAGAAATATTTGCCGAGCGTGATTTTTCGGTCAGCTCGGTTATAAATAACAGCGGTTCGACAAAAAAAGGCAGTATCGATCCCGATAATCTCGACACCGATTCCGCAGGCGCAGTGGCGGGCGGTGTCGTAGGCACCGTAAACAGAAGGAACGATGGCACAACCGTACTCGGCGACGACATGACGATTTCTTTTTCGGCGATAAATTTTAAGCGTACAAGTTCGGAAGGGGGCGGAAGCGGCGACGACGGTACACAAGGCAGACTTCTGATACACGCAAGCACACAGGACGGTAATTCTTCGGGCGCGGTTTATGCAGGCGGCGCCGTGGGCTATGTATACGATTACGGCGGAAACCATGTGAAAATTGTTATTCCCGATGACGCAGCCGTAAACTATTATTTTAATTGTCCGGTCGATATTACTGCCGTTCAGAACGGAGTCGGTCCTGCGTATGCGGGAGGCGTGTTCGGCTATAACGCACTACGTTCCGATTACGGAAACGGAAAAACACTCAGATTCGGCATTGTCGCACCGCAGTACGATTTCACCGTAACGGCTTGCCAGTCGGCTACATCGAAAAGGGCGGATAACGTCTATTACAACGTATGCGCGGGCGGATATACTTCGAGATTCAACGTCGGTTATAGTATGAGCGACGTGGTTTTCCATCTCGGCAACGGCAGAATAACGGCGTACAGAGAAGTAGGCTCTACCGCTATAGGAAATATCGACGCAGGCGGTCTTGCGGGCAGACTGATCGGTTACGGTGATGAAAAAATAACCATCAACGGCTACGATCGCGCAGGTTCGCAAAGCGGTTCGGTCAATAATCTTACGATTTATTATTCGGATAACGCAAGAATAGAAGCATCTTGTTATTCATACGATTCTTTAAACAGTAACAGAAATTCATCGCAAAATCCGCTCGGTAACAACGTTTGTTCGGGCGGTGCGTTCGGATACATTCTCGGCTATTCTTCTATAAGCAACGTATCGGTGGAATATGTTGAAAACACCTATAATTCGGGAAAACCGACCGAATTATTTATTTGCGGAACGCAAAACGGCGCAAATTTGTTCAGAGAGGACGCCGATCTTAAAACCGAAGGCTGTATCGGCGGAATGTTCGGACTCGTTATCGATACGAAGATAACTAATATTTCCTTATCGTGTAATCCGACAGAGAATTCTGTAGTGTATTTCAGTTCGTCCAACTCGCCGAACACGGCAAGCGTGGGCGGTCTTATCGGAATGTTCAACAGAAGAAAGAGGTCTTTCAATCAAACTACCGGTATATATATGCTCGACGGTGCATCCGTCAAAAACGTCCATGTCGCGGGCAAGGCTTATTGCGATAAAAACAATGCGCAAGACACTTACGATCTTTACGTCGGCGGCGCGATAGGCGTTATGGGTAACCCCAACGGCGGTTTGTTTTCGGTAAACAACATCAGGGTTTCCGATTGCGTAATCGACGCTATAGGCGAAAAAACGATGCTTCCGTATGCCGGCGGCGTGGTTGCGGGTATGTGGTGGAGCAGTTCGACTAATTTATCGAACGCCATAGTTACACGTTCTTCTATAACTGCGTCGAGCATTGCCCCGTTTGCTTATGCGGGCGGCATTGCGGGACTTATTCAAAGATCTTCGCTGAGTTATTGTTTAACTCAGGATACCGAAGTGAAAGCCGTTTCGGAACAGGCATCCGCTTATGCGGGAGGTATTGCCGCAAGAACGAAAATAGGCGGTGACGGCATCAGATACTCTTATTCCAACGCTTCGCTTAAAGCGCAGGGTAAAGACGCGAATTCGTCGCATAAGTACGGCATAATCGCTTTAATCGTCAATTCAAACAACATCGCTTCGTCGGCTCAGAGCGAGGAAAAGAACTTTTTTGTCTATGAAATGGCAGGAACGACTGCGGGTTATCCCGGCGATAACGGTTCGGGCGCATTATATCTTGCCTCCGGGTACGAAAACAAGCTTTCCGTTTCAGCGGGCGGTTATGCAACCGTTTTTCCCGTTATAACTTCAGGTCAGAATGGAAAAACGATGTCGGTTGTTTCGTATGACGAAACCATAGCGAGGATGAACGGTCTTTCGGTCAACGGCGTAAGCAGAGGCATTACCTACGTCGGCGCATATTGCAAAATCGCCGGCGAAGATTATTTCTTGTGCTCCTATCCGGTAACGGTAGACGGCGCGACCGAAAACAGCAGCGGACTGAATCTGGTTACGGATGACGGCGAAAACGTTGCAGGTATGGCGACCGACGCATACGTCGAATATACGTCCGGGAGCGGAACTTCGTCAATCAATTATATTTATTTCCGTCGTAATATCGGCAATCCCGATACGGTGAAAAAAGTTAACGTAGTACCCGTTAATGCGGAATATCTGCCGTCTACGATCAGGTTTTACGATATATCTCTGGATAATCACGAATATTTTACCGAAAGCACTACCGATGCCGAAAAGAGAGCGCGAATAGCAAGTATTATCGCCGCAAAGGGCGCAACGTGCGATATTTCCGCTTTTAACGGCAGGGCAAACATAGGCTTTAACTATGCGGACGGAGTAACGGCGGGCGGCGCGAAAAAATCGCTTTACCTGTATTGCAACGATAATGTAAGGGAGCCTACCGTTCTTCTGATGGAATGCGTTTACGGGTATTATACTTACGGAGTCATAGTCGAATTTATCCCGAATAAACTTGTCGGTGTAGAGATTGCGCCCGAAAGCGGTACGTCGCCGCTCGGTTCATATGTTGTCAGCGAACAGAATCCGAATACGGGAGTGGTATCCGACGTTACGCATTATATCTATAACGTGGGTGAAACGATTCGATTCGGCGCGACTTTAACGTACACATATCCCGCACCGCGTTCGTATGTCGTTGAAACCATTTACAGCGGTTCCGGCATAACCGAAAACGGCGTTCTGGTTGTAAACAATAAAGGCTCATATAATGTTTTTTGCAGGGATTTAAAGAACAATGTAAATACGTTTGTCGTAATCGAAGCTAAAGAGGAAATATCGGTTTCGTTTTCCTTCTCGGGCGCAGAAATTTCCTTTGAAAGAAAAATGGTCGAGGATTGTCGGTATGTTTTCACTGTTTCGCCGCAGTCCGGGTACGGTCTTAATCCCGTTATATCCGTTACGGTCAACGGTGTAACCGCAGAGGCTGAATTTGCGGAAAATTCTATTAGCGTCAGATTCGGTTCGCAAACGTTTGTTTTTGCGCTTGCCAAATCGGAGACAGAGTATTCGTATGCGGTTACCGTGGGCGAAGATTTCGTAAACTATGCACATGCAAACGGTAATTCGGTCGGATTCGACGTAAAATACAACAAAACGTATTCGCTTGTTTTTATATCGAATTTCAACGGTAACGAGTTTTTGTCAACCACAGTTGCGGCAGGCGAAAAGTTTTTGACTGTTTCGCCCGATGGTTTTGAAGATTGGGTAAATACAGTCATAAATTCGAGATACGGTTACGATTTCAGAGGTTTTTACACGCTTAGCGGCGCGGGCGACGTTTCGGCATACGGCAAATCGTTTGAGGACATGCAAAAAGACGGCGTTTCCATAGTCAGCGGAACAATGCGTTTTTATGCGCGCTGGACTTATAATATTACAGTCGAAGCACCCGCCGGCATAAACGTATCGTCTACCTTACCCGTGTCAATGCTGCACGACGGAGTTATCATTCCGCTTGACACAAACAACGGTTTCGGGTTTGTTATTCAAAAGGGTGACGATTGGATAGGAAAACCTGCCTATAAAGCGTTTATCCGTACAAAAGCGGGTGCGTTTACAGAGATTACGCAGCTGTTTACGGCTGCTAACGTACAAAACGGTTATTATATTCCGTCCGAACATCTGGAAAACCTCGGCAGCGGATATATTTACGTCAAAGTGTTTTCGGACAGCCTTGAATTCGCAGTCGGCGACGATCCGAGATATGACGGCAACGCGCTGTACACCGACGGTATTTTTACCGTAACCTATAACGCAAACTACGGCGAATACGATACCCCTGGTAATTTTTCTTTCGATTTCGCGTCGTCGGGCTTGCCTGAAGGTACGTCCGTAAGACTTTTCTATCAGAGAAACGGCTTTGCGGTATGGTCGGGGATGTATAAGGTCGAATCGAATGTAACCCTTATTTCACTTTCCGATTTTGTTTCGCTTAAAAACGGTTCTGCGCTTACGGCGGACGTAAGGCAGGGTGCAAAATCCGAAAAATTCATATTGGTCGTTACGCTTCCGAATAACACTAACAAGTTTGGCATAACTGCCGCAATAAATACGAGCGTCGGTACAGAGCGTTTCGATTATAAAAAGAATTTATTCGATTTCGGCGAATATTCGGCTACCGTTTCCGATTCTCCCGATACTTCCGGCAGCATTGCCGAGCAGCAATTCGTACTTTATCCCGCGGTCGTCAGATCATTGGTCGTTACGGGCAATACGGTCGAGTTTGTCGAGGAAGGCGCGCTTAACGATGAAGTTGCCGATCATAGACATAACGGGATAAGATACATGTGGAAAATAGAAAAGACGGGTGGCGGTTACATAGGCGCGGATACCTTCGAGGGCTTAGGCAACGAGGTGGTCCGCACGACCGATGCGATATATTATACCGCAAACGTCGGCAAAATAACGATTGTCGGCAATTTGCAGGGATATTCGTTTTCTCTTATCGAAGCAAGAAATATTCGTCAACCGTCAGCGTCGGCCGTTTTGTATACGCATGATTTTGGTTGAACAAGATATTTTCTGTCTTTAAATGATTGCGTTAAGTTAAAAAACTTGAAAAATAAACAAATAATTGATATAATTACGACAAGCGATGTGAGAAGAAATTTTCAATCGCTCGTCGTTTTATGTTATGGAGTGGATTATGGCGGATAATATAAAAATCATGACTGAAAAAGAAATACAAAACGAAATAAAAGCATTGAAAAATTTATTTTCCGTCGTAAGGCTGCTTTCTGCCGATGATATAGGCGCGCGAACCGCTGATTGTGAAAATAAGCGTATCGACGGCAAGTGTTACGAGGTCTGGAAAAGAAAATCGCCGTGTCGCAACTGTATAAGTTATCGGGCGCTTGTCGAAAAAAAATATTTTTCCAAGGTGGAAAACACAAAGAACGGGTTGTTTTTTGTTATGGTCGATTACCGCGAGGTGGACGGTAATCCTTGCGTTATCGAGGCGATAAAAGAGTTTGACGATGCTTTTGTCGTTGATTTCGTCGGCAGACGATCGCAGGGCGAAACGTTGTCGGAATATTTCGATAAGACTTTTAAAGACGTTCTTACGGGAGTCTACAACCGTCGGTATTACGAAGAATATATCGCAAACGAAAGGTTAAGCGGCGGTATAGCCATAATCGATATCGACGATTTCAAGATTTACAACGACTTGTTCGGGCATGACGTCGGCGACGTCGTTATAAAAACGATTGCCGACGTTCTTAAACGATGCGTTCGCTCGGGTGATAAAGTCATTCGTTACGGCGGAGATGAGTTTTTGCTTGTCGTATCGGATACAAACAGGGCTTTGTTTGAAAAAAACATGGAGTTCATATGTGCAAACGTAAAAAAACTCTCCTTTGACGCGTATCCCGCAATAAAACCGTCCATAAGCGCAGGATATATCGTTTGCTCGGATGAAAAAGTCAAAGACGTCGTTGTTCGCGCGGACGAATTGTTATATATTGCAAAGAGGAAAAAGAATTTTACCGTATCCGACGGCGAAACGAATGCAATCCCGGACAAAAGAAGCAAACTGCTTGTGGTTGATGATTCTCCGCTCAACCGCGAGATCTTATCAAGCATACTCAAAAACGAATACGACATTACAGAAGCCGAAGGCGGTAAGCAAGCAATCGAAATCATTGCCGATTCGGGCGAAGAGTTCTCTGCAGTGCTTCTGGATCTCGTAATGCCGGAAATGAACGGATTCGAGGTTATTGATTTTCTGAACGCGAACTATCCTGCGGAGCTTTTGCCGATTATAGTGATTACGGGCGACGAGTCCAGCGAATCCCAGCGCGAGACATACGATAAGGGTGTTTCCGACTATATAACCAGACCGTTCGATGCGAAAGTCGTTTATAAACGTGTTTCAAAAACCGTCAAACTTTATGCTCGTCAAAGGCAGTTGGTTTCGCAAATTATGGGAGCAATCGACGAACGCGAAAAAAATCGTTCTATGCTTGTCGAAATTCTAAGCCAGGTGATAGAGCACCCGAACGACGAGGATTGCGGGAGTCATGCCACGCACATGATGATATTTTCCGGATATATTCTGGAGAAGTTGGCGAAAAAACACCCGGAATACGGGCTTACGAACAGAGAAATATCGGTCATATCCACGGCGGCGGCTCTGCATGATATAGGCAAAGCGGCTATCGACCGCGCCATTCTGGATAAAAAAGGAAAGCTAACCGAAGAAGAGTTTAAAATCGTGAAATTGCATACGGTTTTAGGCGAGAATATGCTTAATAAGTTAAAAGCGTATGAAGACGAACCGCTTATGAAATATGCAAAGCAAATATGCCGTCATCATCATGAGCGTTTTGACGGAAAAGGATATCCTGACGGTTTAAGCGGCGACAAAATACCGCTTGCGGCGCAGGTTGTTTCTGTTTGCGACGTATATGACGCGCTTATTTCAAAACGTCCGTATAAAACCGCATATTCGCACGAACAGGCGGTTTTAAAGATAAAAAGCGGCGAATGCGGCGTTTTTAACCCTTTGGTTCTGGAATGTTTTTTTGAGTGTGCGGACAGGTTTAAACAAAAACTGAAAGAAGAAGGTTTTTTGCAATGAATAAATTATTTTTGATAAAGCGGATCGCCTTTGTTATGTCTGCAATTATGTGTTTTGCCGCGCTTTGCGGGTGTGCCCGCAGCCGAGACGATGACGATGACGATCGGGACTTACCGGAGTTAGTTATCGGTTCCGACTATTACGAGCCGTTTGTTTATAAGAACGACGACGGCGAACTAAAGGGGCTTGACGTAGAGATTGTAAAGGAAGTATGCAAGCAACTAAGACTTAAACCGAAATTCGTGCATATAGACTGGGAAAAGAAAAGCGACTATCTGTCGAGCGGGGAAATAGATTGCATATGGGGATGTTTTTCGCTTACGGGCAGAGAGGATGATTATAGCTGGTCTTTACCGTACATGAACACTCGTCAGGTTGTCGCAGTGTCTGAAAACAGCAATATTTTCGCGATAAGCGATCTGCAAGGCAAAAGAGTAGCCGTTCAGACAACGAGTAAACCGGATGAAATCTTTTCGAGACAAACGAAAGATCGGCCGGCAATCCCGGAGTTGAATTCTCTTAATACTTTTCCCGATATGTCCTACGTTTTTGCGGCAATTGCAGACGGTTACGTAGATGCGATCGCCGGGCATGAAGAAGCGTTGCTCGAGTATATGAAGGCAAGTTCCTTGAAACTCAGGATATTGGAGGAACCTTTGCTTGAAGCGCAGATCGGCGTTGCTTTTCTGAAAGGTACTCATGCAGACGTTATCGAACGCATTAACAAAGCGTTTCGTTTGCTTAAGAATAACGGATTTTGCGCCGAGTTGTTTTCCTCTTACGGTCTTGATCCGCAAAATCATGTGGTGAACTATGAAAAAACATGATAACGGTTCGATGAGAGAACTTATATTTATCGCTTCTTATATTTTGATTGTATTGGTAATATCGGTATTTGCCTCGCTTTTAGTTACCGCGCTGGATAAAAACGACGCCAAAAAACAGATGAACGAAGTTTCGCAATATATCAAAATGCAGTGTATAAGATATGAGGAGCTCAACGACGAAGACACTTCGCGCAGTATATACGACGTTTCGGATAAAGCGTTTTCCATAAGAAATGCGATAGACTATAATTCCGACGACATAGAGGCTGAATTACGTTCGTATGCCGAAACGAACAGATTGAACGGCATTATAGTTACGGAAACGGGCGAGGAAACATCTTCTGGCAGGATTGTTTCGTATTATGTCGATTTAAAAGATGACTATAATATTTGGAAAACTCGCTCAGTCTCTTTTTCGTCCGTATCCGGCGTTTTGTTCAAAAGCTTCGGTGAGCGTCTTAAGGACGGCGGATATTATTACGATTATGCCGTAGTTTCGCGAAGTGACGGAAAAGGCATTGTTTTATGCTACAAACGTCAGCGGATAGAAAACGTTGAAGACGAACGGTTTTCTATAGCTACTCTTCTTAAAGGGTATACATTCGGATCCGCGGGGACTATTATCGTAACGGACGGGCAAACCGTTGTTGCGGCTAACGCCGACGGCAATGTGGGGATTCCTGCGGCGGATTGCGCCGTAGTCAGAAAACTCAGACAAATCGATGAATCAAACGAGCTTATCAGAGTGAAAGACGAAGGCATATATTACGGCAGTCGGTCAAAGTGTAAAAATCTTTTCATATACACATTTTTTCCGGAAGACGAAGTGTTTACGAAACGTTCGATAGTGTTGCCGTATCTCGTTCTGATCTATGTTCTTGCACTTGTGGTTATTGTAATCGTCAGACGTCTGATTTTACATAAGAAACAGCTCGAACAAGACCGAATATACGAAGAATATCGGCTCAACAACGAAAAGCTTGCAGAACAAGCCATTCGCGCAAACGAGGTAAAAACGGAGTTTTTACGCCGTATGAGTCATGATCTCAGAACGCCTTTAAACGGCATACGCGGTATGGTTAAAATAGGGGACCATTACTTTGACGATATGGAGAAACAAAAGGAATGCCGTCAAAAAATATGGGATGCGTCCGAATATCTGCTCGATCTTGTCAACGACGTTCTTTATATGAACAAATTGTTTGTCAGTGAACCGGAATGGAAAGAAGAAGCGTTCTCTCTGAACGAACTGCTCATGGAAATAGACAATTTTATCGTAAATCAGGCAAGCGATGCGGGAGTCGAGTATATCGCGTCGACCGAAAAGTTTGCGCATGATTATATTTTCGGCGGAAAAACTCAGTTGAAGCGAGTTCTGGTAAACCTTATAAGCAATGCGGTAAAGTACAACAAACAAAACGGAAGCGTGCGTGTTTATGCTCGTGAAACAGATTTTAAAGGCGATACCGTAACTTTTGAATTCGGGTGTAAAGATACCGGCATAGGAATGAGCGAAGAATTCAAAACGATAATGTTTGAACCGTTCGAGCGTGAAAACAATACGGTAAGCGAGAAACTCGAAGGCATCGGCTTAGGTCTTGCAATCGTTAAAAAGATCGTAACGAAAGCGGGTTGGAATTTGACGTGTGAAAGCAAAAAAGGCGAAGGAACGACTTTTACTCTTACCGCATCGTTTAAAATTGCCGAACCGCCCGCAACCGATAAATCGAAAAAAATCGGTGAAGGCGATAAAAAACTCATCGGTAAAACTATTCTTATCGCCGAAGATAACGATCTCAATTACGAAATCGTGAATTTTGTTCTCGGGGTGGCTGGCGCAAGTATAATCCGTGCCAAAGACGGCGAAGAAGCCGTCAATTTATTCAAAAAGAGCAAAGTCGGCGAATTTGACGCGATTCTTATGGACGTTATGATGCCGAAAGTTGACGGACTTGCCGCCGCAAGAACTATCCGCGGGCTTAACAGGTCGGACGCAAAAGATATTCCCATTATAGCAATGAGCGCAAGTGCGTTTGACGACGATATCAGGAAGAGTAAAGAGGCGGGCATGAATGAACATATTACCAAGCCTATCGATAACGTAAAACTTATTGATTGTCTTGTTAATTTACTGGCGAAAAAAAGAGGGTAGAATATGACTTGTAAAGAATTTTACGATATAGTCGGCGGCGATTATGAAGATGCGGTAAGCCGTTTTATGTCGGAAGAAAACGTATTGCATTTTATTCCGAAATTTTTGTCGGACGAGAGTTTTTTGTTACTCGAAAAAAGCATGGCTGAAAAAGATATAAATATTGCGTTTCGCGCCGCACATACATTAAAGGGTATTGCGCAGAGTTTTGCGTTTACCGATCTGGGAAAATCCGCAAGCGAATTGACGGAAGTATTAAGAAAGAATACTTTTGACGGTGCAGGCGAGCTTTATGCAACCGTCAAATCCGATTACGTAAAAGTTATAAACGCAATAAAACAATTTTTAAAATCACAAAACGAGGAAAAATAAATGAAAAGCAACAGTATTTTTTATTCAGGCGTAAACGATCACATTACAGATTTATTCGAAGGACAATATCCTGTGCCTGACGGAATGTCGTATAACTCATATGTTATAAAAGACGATAAAATCGCAGTTATGGATAGCGTGGACGTTCGCTTTGCAGAAGAATGGCTTAATAAAGTACAAAAAATTTCAGACGGTAAAAAGCCTGATTATCTCGTTATTCAGCATATGGAACCCGATCATTCGGCAAGTATAATGCGGTTTATGGAAGTTTATCCGCAAACGACGGTTGTTTCCAGTCAGAAAGCGTTTGCTATGATGAAAAATTTCTTCGGTACGGATTTTTCCGATTGCCGCATTGTCGTGGGTGACGGCGACTCGCTGGAACTCGGTACTCATAAACTCAATTTCGTGCTTGCGCCTATGGTACATTGGCCCGAGGTTATGTTTACTTATGAATCATGCGAAAAAGTGCTCTTTTCGGCTGACGCGTTCGGCAAGTTCGGAGCGTTGGACGTTGAAAAGCCTTGGATAGACGAAGCTCGCAGATATTATATAGGAATCGTCGGAAAATACGGCATACCCGTCCAAAGCGTTCTTAAAAAGGCTGCAAACCTCGATATTAAGACGATTTGTCCGCTGCACGGTCCTGTGCTGGATGAAAAGCTCGGATATTATCTCGGTTTATACAACACTTGGTCGTCGTATTCGGTGGAAGAAGAGGGTGTCGTTGTTGCATATACGAGCGTATACGGCAATACCAAAAAAGCTGTCGAGCTGCTGGTTGAAAAACTCGGCGCTTACGGCTGCAAAAAAGTCGAGGTTTACGACCTTGCCAGATGCGATATGTCGCAAGCGGTTGCCGCGGCGTTTGAGTACGGCACACTCGTGCTTGCAAGCACGACATATAACGGCGACGTATTCCCGTTTATGCGCGAATTTGTCGAACACCTTACGGAGCGCAATTTTTCCAACAGAAAAGTTGCCGTTATCGAAAACGGATCATGGGCACCGCTGGTTGCAAAAGTAATCGGCTCAATGCTCGAAAAATCCAAAAATATCTCTTTTGCTCAGAACACGGTGCGTATTCTTTCCGCATTAAACGAAGAAAGCGCCGAAAAAATCGACGCCTTAGCTAAAGAATTATGCGATTAATAAGCGTTTTTTACATATCGTAAAATTATATTCAACAAGACAAGGCGCGCGAGCGCGTTAATACTATACGGTAAACATCGAGCGCAACGATGTATTAGCAAACACACAGGCGCAAGACCGAGGTTCGCTTTATTCTTTGCCGGCATCGGAAGATAATAGAAAAAATTATATATACAACAATTGATTTTGGCGGCACAATGGAAAAAAGATGTTTCAAAACTAAACTTAACCTGCATTTTACCGCAGATTTACCCGTTCGTTACCGCTATAGGTTTATCATAAAGGCATAAAATCAAAAGGAGCGGCGCGTGCACAGCGTGCGCCGTGTATATAAAAATGCTTATAGATTGTTTTGCGACCGATAAATTTGCGGTAAAAGAATTAGCCGAAAGAATGGGCGAGGACGTTGTTTCTCTGTCCGAGTTTTTGGATAGCGACGGCGGAGAGTTCTTCTCTCCGAACCCGTATGTGCTCGTGCTCGATTACGATTTTTGTTTCGATTACAGTGTTATAGAACGGTTTTTCTCGACCGTGTTCGGCGGAAGTAAAGTGCTTTATTGTCTGTTCGTGGGCAAAAGTCGTGCGGATAAATGTATCGAACTTTCAAAGAAAATCGCGCGCAAAAAGAATATGATTTTGTTCGGAGCGGACTGCCTCGATTATCATACGCTCAGCAAAGACGGGTATTTCAAAAAGTTGGACGAATTAGGGGATAATTTCAAAAACGTAATACCTCTTTCCTCGTTCGGCGGCATAGATTTCCCTTACGGCGCAAAAAAGCGCAAACTTATTGCTGCGGACGAAAACGCCTGATTTTTTTATAGTTTGATAAAACATATTTTATGCAACAATAACGGGGCATATTTTAAAGAACCCGAATACATATATAACAAACACCTCGCAAACAGCTCGCGGGGTGTTTTTATATCTTTTTATAAAAAGTTATAAAAACTCGCCGATGATCTGCTTAAAAACCGATTATCGGCGAGTTCAACTATTTATAGATCAAGCAAACCGAGGTATGCAAGTATCAAAGTAATGGTGTTGGTAATACCGTCTATATGAGTGCGTTCCATGCCGTGCGACGCGTGAACGCCTGTGCCGATGAGCGCACCGGGAACGTCGTGCCCCGCAGTCCACATAGCGTCCACGTCCGAGCCGTAGTAGGGGTAGATATCTACCGCATAAGAAAGATTATGCTTTTTGGCGAGCGCGATAAGCTTGTTGGTAAAATCGTAATCGTACGGTCCGTGCGAATCTTTTGCGCAAATGCTCACTTGTCTTTCGGTGCAGTTGAGGTCTTTGCCGACGCACCCCATATCCACGCCGAGCATTTTTACGATGCCGCCCGGGATATAACTTGCGCCGTGTCCGAGTTCTTCGTACATGGTTATGAGCATTTTTATCGTGTATTCCGGCTTCAGGTTGTAATCTTTCATTATTTTCAGCACGGTAATGAGTGCCGCGACGCTCGCTTTGTCGTCGATAAAACGCGATTTCATATAACCCGAATCGGTAACGGTAAACTTGGTGTCGAGGGCAACGTAGTCGCCCGTGCCGATGCCGAGTTTTTTAAAATCATCGGGCGATTTAACATCCTCGTCCAGCCTTATATACATATTTTCTTCGGTATGGTTAAGAGTATCGCTGTCGGTAAAAACGTGTTTGGACGGGCTTACCGAAAGAAAAGTCCCCGTATATTTTTTACCGTTTCTGGTAATTATCGTGCAATATTCTCCGTCGTAGGTCGAAAGCACGGGACCGCCTATGCGCGTAAAATTTATCTTATCGCCCGTAAAAGAGCGAACCATCGCGCCGAGCGTATCGGCGTGCGCGCAAAGCCCCAACGCTTCTTTCTTTTTGCCGTGAACGGTAAGTACGAAGCAGCCTTTCGCCGTGCGCGAAAATTCCGCGCCGTTCTCATTGGCAAACTCTTTTATAACTTCCGCGATTTCGGTATAATAACCCGTGGGGCTGGGAACCGAGAATATCTTTTCGGCGGTTTGAAAATAATAATCTTTATACTTGTTTACGTCAATCATAATTGCTCCTTATTAGCCAGTGGTGATAGCGTTAGAACCCACCGAAAAGGCGACTTTTTAGTCCTTTTCCGCGACCGTTCGGGCGCAGTA
>CAKQKA010000012.1 GCA_934247855.1 uncultured Clostridia bacterium
ATATTATGTGGGTGAATCATTCGACGCCGCCGGTTTGAAAATTAAGGTTGAATACCTTAACGAAAAACAAGATCCGGTATTGGAAGATATAACGGAAGATAAATTCAATATCGATTTCAAAAGCGATGAAGTCGGTACTTATAACTGCACCATCACGTTAAAGGCAAATGCAAATATCAGCTTATTCTTCGATTACAGCGTTATAGAAAAAGGCGGTATATTTACCGAAGGTGACGGTTCTAAGAGCTCTCCTTATGTTGTAAATACGGCAGAACAGTTCTCGCATATTGGTGATATGGCAGGTCAGTATTATGTCCTTGGCGATAATATTGATTTGACAAAAGTAACGCCTGCTGGTAGTAATAACGAAATAGATGTTTATAATACTAATACTAAATCGTTCAACTTTGACGGACAAAATTTTGCTATAACGATTGGTGGTTATGCAAAAGCAGTATTTCAAGGCGTAAAAGATTCCACAATTAGTAATTTAACTCTAAATATTAAACCGGGTTCAGAGATTAACACTTTAACTCTTTGGAGCAATGGTGGTAAAAACGTATTTGAGAATATTACCATAAACGGTTCAACAACCGCAATGACGAATACCGGTTTAATTTGTCAATGGCCGTATGATGCTGATAGCTTAGTTCTTAAAAATTGCACGAACAATGCAAATATTACAGGAAATTCACCTCGTTTTGCAGCTTTCCTTGGGTTAGTTCGATCTAGTTGCAAAGAGATAGTATTTGACCATTGTGTTAATAATGGTAACTTGGAAGGTAACTCTTCATTTGTATTTATCGCTAATAATGCGCAACTAGTTTCAAAAATCAATCTTATCAATGATTGCAGAAATAACGGAAGACTCGTTGGTGGTACTGTTGGCTTGTTTAATGTAAATGGTGCAAGTGAGGATGAAACTCGTCTTTCAAAGGCTGATTACAGTGCAAAACTGAATAACAAGCTCAATGAATTTTCGTTCGAATGTAATACAAATGATTTTGTAAAATTGAGCAAAATGGTGGTTAGTGGTTCTAACGACGTTAGTTTGGTTAAGAACTCCGAAGGCTTTGTCGTTATGAATGATGCTGCTAAAGCTAAGTTGGGTGATGGGTACAGAATTGAAGTACTTGTTCGTGAATGGATTGCCGATTATGATGCCGAAGGTAATTTTTTGGGTACTGGTTATGCTGTTTCAAAGACTGAAACGTCGGCTGATTTTGCAATTCCGTATGCAAGAACTGAAATTGATATGACTAAAAACGCTGACTCTTATGAAGCTATTTCGTACGAGGGAGGCAAACTCATATTAGCTGGTATGCGTGGAACGAATACGTTTAAGCTTCAAACTCGTTCGGATAAAACTTCTTATCAGTACTACTGCTATTATATCTATGATGAAACAGGAGCAATGAAATACTGCGGTCAAATCCAGTATGAAAATATTCAAAACGCTTAATTAACAGAATAGAACTACTTAAGTAGTTTATCGGTCTGCCGAGGAAAGTTTTCCTCGGTAGTTTTTTTATTTTTTTCCTCCCTGTCATCCTGAGCCTGCTTATAAACTCGGCTGACGAAGGATCTATCCGTCAGGCGCATTTTTGCGGCAAATCTACGGCGCATTGCTGTGTTACTGTTTCGGGCAAAAGACCTCGATGACCGACAAGGTCTATCTCGTCCTTTTGCCCTTCGCGAGCCTTGCACTGCTTGTATCTATACCGCAAAAACATATAATAGTCTTGCGCAATCAACTTACGAGCCTTCTCCTTCGGGCGCATAGCATGTCAACAAAAAAGGCTTCCCCTTCGGGGAAGCTGTCGCGTAGCGACTGAAGAGGATTGGTTTGATAATATTAAAAAAGAGTTTTGGTATCGTTTTTTTGCTTATCCGCTCTCGTCTTTTACTTGTTTCACTCGTAAAATTGATATTCCCGCACAAAAGTTGCGCAACAAAAAGTCGAAATATTATTCAATCAAAATGCAAAAAGTTGTTCAATAAAATTGACAAATATTGTTCAATTTGATAATATAAAGGTGACGGAGGCAGTTAATGGGAATAATTAGCGATAAAAGCGTTTATAAAAAGCGCATAATAGACAGAACAATTGAAGACTATTTACAGGTGAGCGGAGCAATATGTATCGAGGGTCCAAAGTGGTGCGGGAAGACCTGGACGTCGGCGTATCATTCAAAAAGCGAGTATCTGGTCGGCGATCCGACTAATAATTTTTCCAACAGGCAACTTGCCGCGGCTGATCCGTCCGTTATATTAAAGGGAGAATCGCCAAGGCTGATAGATGAGTGGCAAGAAGTGCCCGCTATTTGGGATGCAGTGCGGGCGGAAGTAGACAAGCGCCATGCGAAAGGTCAAATTATTCTTACGGGATCGTCTACGCCAAAAACCAAAGGAGTTATGCACAGCGGTGCAGGGAGAATAGTTCGCGTCAGAATGAACACGATGTCGTTATACGAGTCGGGCGATTCAAGCGGACAAATCAGTTTGCGTGAACTTTGTTCGGGTAAACTTTCGGCTACTTTGTGCGAGAATATGTCCATAGAAAGGCTTGCGCATTTAATCGTTCGTGGCGGTTGGCCCGAAAACGTATCAAATAAAACTAACGTTCATCTTATGCCGCGTTCGTATATGCAAACCATAGCGGAAAACGACCTTAATTCATTGGATGACGGTGTTGAGTACAATCGTGCAAAGGTGGAACTCATATTAAAATCGCTTGCCCGAAACGAGGCTACCACTGCTTCAGACTTGGCCATTTTAAAAGATATAAACGGTGTGGGTGAAACGCTTAGCCGAAACACGTTCACTAAATATTTAGAGGCATTAACGCGCTTGTTCATTTTTAACAATCAAAGTCCGTTTTCGCCTAACGTTCGCTCATCGTTAAGGGTAAAGCAAGCGGAAAAACGACATTTTGCCGACCCTGCCATGGCGTGCGCAATGCTAAATCTTACCCCCGAAAAACTCTTGGAGGATCTCAACACATTCGGTTTTCTTTTTGAATCTCTTGCAGAGCGTGATTTATCTATATACGCGCAGGCGTTCGGTGCAAAACTGTATCATTATCAGGATTATAAGGACAACGAAATCGACGCTGTAATAGAGCTTGAAAACGGCGATTGGTGTGCGTTTGAAATCAAACTCGGTGCGAACAGAATAGACGAAGGTGCAAATAATCTTATAAAGGTATGCGCTGATTTAGAGCGTTACGGTGGCAAACAGCCGATTATCAAGTGCGTTATTTGCGGTTTAGGTAATGTGGCATATGTCAGACCAGACGGTGTATTTGTCGTGCCTGTCGCCGCATTAAAAGATTAAGCTTGCGTCATTCAAAGTTGAATAGAATAACTACAAGTAAAAATGCCACGCGGAGAAAAACCGCGCGGCGTTTTTCTCTGTCCGCTTGCGATCCGCCCTTCCGTCAATACCAAAAAAACATCTGCATAGCATCTTTTCATAGCTACGCGCAAAAATCTTGCGGTTTTTTTAAAAGATATTATTTACAAAAAGCACAAATTATGGTATAATAAAAGCCTAGACGCAGGTGCCGGGTTAGAACGCAATCACCTGTGGCTACGTGTGGTGTGAACTCCACCGACAAAAGAACAAGGACGGTGCCGTGAAATGACGAAATTACTTGACGGGCTTAACGAACAACAAAAAGAAGCGGTGCTGGATACCGAGGGTTACGTCCTTGTTTTTGCGGGTGCGGGCAGCGGAAAAACCCGCGTTTTAACCTCGCGCATTGCCTATCTGGTAGAGGAGAAAGGCGTTCGTCCGTCCAACATTCTCGCAATAACGTTTACGAACAAGGCGGCTGACGAAATGAAAAACCGACTCGTGGACATGTTAAGCGATATCGGCGGAATGTGGGTTTCCACAATACACAGCATGTGCGTAAAGATTTTGCGAGCCAACGCAAGTCGGCTGGACGGTTACGACGCGAATTTTTCCATTTACAGCGAAATCGACAAGTCCAACGTATTAAAGCGCATTTTGCAGTCGATGAATTTAGAACCGGATAAATACCTTAAAAATGCCAAATACTACATATCCGACTGCAAGAATAAAGATATCTCGCCCGAGGAATTCAAGCGCACTTGCATGGTCGCAGATGCCGGCACGTATGCGCAGATTTATTATATTTACGATGAAGAACTGAAGCGTTCCAACGCCTTCGATTTTGACGATTTATTAGTTAAAACCTATCATCTTTTAAGCGACGACGCCGAAGTGCGCGAATATTATTCGCAAAAATTTCAATACATTCATATAGACGAGTTTCAGGATACCAACGAAATTCAGATGTCGATTGCAAGGATGCTTAGTGCAGGGCACGGAAATTTGTTCGTAGTCGGCGACGACGACCAGAGTATTTACGGCTGGCGCGGTGCTGAAATCAAGAATATTCTCGATTTCGAGCGTACTTTTCGCGGCGCAAAAGTGCATAAGTTAGAGCAAAATTACCGTTCGACCAAAAACATATTAAAACTTGCAAACAAGATCATTGCGGGTAACTCGGTAAGAAAGAAAAAAGAGCTTTGGACGGATAACGACGACGGCGAAAAAGTCGAGGTCAAAATCGCTCCCGACGGCGAGGAAGAGGCAACGTACGTTGCGTTGAAAATTCGTCAAGCCATAAATCAAGGCGCGTCTCCGCGGGATTTTGCGGTGCTTATGCGCGTAAACGCTTTGTCGCGCGGGTTCGAGCAAGAATTTATAAAATACGGCATACCGTATAAAGTTTTCGGCGGTTTCAAGTTCTTCGAGCGTAAAGAAATTAAGGATTTGGCGGCATATTTCCGCGTTTTAACTAATCCGCTCGATAACGAGAGTTTGCTCAGAATTATAAACGTGCCTAAGCGCGGAATAGGCGATAAGACGATCGAAACCCTGCGCGCATACGCTACCGACTACGATCTGAGCATTTTCGACGGGCTTTGCGATGCCGATAAATTGCCGCTATCCGCGTCGGCACGCAATAAACTGACCGATTTTCGCAAGCTTATAAGCAAGCTGACCACGGCAACGCAGGTCATGCCTTTGCGTGATATTTTTAACGAAGTTGTGGAAAAAACTGCGTTTTTGTCGCAGTTCGACGAGGATACCGAGGAAAACCACAGCAAAAAGATGAACGTAAGCGAATTTCAGAACTCAATCGAGGAATTCGCCAAGTTAAACGACGGCGCGTCGCTTTCGGATTATCTGAATTCGATTACGTTGTCCAGCGATACCGACGAGATCGAGGACGGCAACTTTGTCTCGATCGCAACTATTCACGCAGTCAAGGGGTTAGAGTTTCCAACGGTTTTCGTAAGCGGGCTGGAAGAGGGGATTTTCCCGCTCTCCCGCGCGTCGGAAAACATTTCCGATATGGAAGAAGAGCGCCGTCTTATGTACGTTGCAATCACCCGTGCGGAGAAAAAGTTATATTTAACCCGTGCGCAAAACCGATTTTTATACGGCAAACGTCAGTATATGGATCAAAGCACGTTCTTAAAAGAAATCGCCCCGGAGCCGAAAAAATTCCAACGCCCGTCGTACGATTCTTATGCGGATGACGGCTATCGTTCGCGTTCGGACGGCGGTTACGGCAGCGGTTATAGCGGCGGATATAATAGCGGCTATAGCGGCGGTTACGGCTCGCGAGGGTATAGTAATTACGGCGAAAAGTCGGGCTATAGGTCGAATAACGGCAATTTTGGGCGTTCGGCGGACGATTATGTTCCCGATTATGGCTCGCAGGAGAATACCGCGCCGACATCGTCCGGTATCGGCTCGTCTGGCTTTTCGGCGGGCGGTGCAAAAAAGATGTTTCAGTCCGGAGCAAAGCCGACATTGCAAAAAGTTGCAGGCAAGGATATGTCCGGTTATCGCGCGGGCGCAAAAGTCCGCCACGTTAAATTCGGAGAGGGTACTATCGTCAGCGTCAGCGGCGAGGGTAAGAATTTTATCGCCGTCGTTGCTTTTCCGGGTATCGGCATAAAGTCTTTAGCCGTGGCATATGCCCCGATGGACTTGATTAAGTAGTTTTTAGGGCTTATTTGCTGCGCATTGCAGCGTTACTGCTTCGGGCAAAAGATTTCGATGACCATATAGGTCTATCTCATCTTTTTGCGGCATATATACGGCGCATTGCTGCGTTAACTGCCGTCGTTCCAAGACCATAATGACCACAAAGGTCTATTATGTCCTTCTCGCTCGGCGAGCCTTGCAATGCTTGTATCTATACCGCAAAAATATATAACAGTCTTGCACAATCAACTCACGAGCTTTCCCCAAGCGGGGCAAACTCTCCCATTGAATTGGGAGAGGTGTCAGCCAAGGGCTGACGGAGAGGGTGCGTCCGCCGCATAGGCGAAGTGGGTTTTATGAGCAATGCGAATAAAAGCCGAGAGAGGATAGAAGAGTCGATACTAAAAATTCAGTTTTTTCTAACAATGGCTGCGAATTATCAAAACGATCCTCTTCAGTCGCTACGCGACAGCTTCCCCGAAGGGGGAAGCCTTAACTCCGCAAAAAATAGCCGTATATAATCAACTCACGAGCTTTCCCCAAGCGGGGAGAGTGTCAGCGTAGCTGACGAGAGAGGATAAAAACGCCAATTCTAAAGAACACACCTTATCTAACAAGGATACACGAATTATTTAAACGATCCTTTTCAGTCGTTCTATCGCGTGTCCGACATTGCGAAGAAAGGTGTACTACAAAATCCCCGTCTATAAGTCGATTATCGGGTACTTATAAATAAAAACAACCTCGGCAAACGCCATAAAAAAAGTAAATCGGTCGCGTTTTTCTTATTGCGACAAGGACGAAAAATGGAAAATAAGAGAATGAGAGAACTTGTAGACGTTCTCAATAAATACGCATACGAATACTACGTTATGGATAATCCCACCGTGTCCGACAAGCAATACGACGAGTTATACGACGAGTTGCGCGAGCTTGAGGCTTCTACGGGCGAGGTTTTGTTCGATTCGCCCACGCGCAGAGTGGGCGGCGAACCGATTTCGGCTTTTAAAAAGCACGAGCACATCGAGCGGCTTTACAGTCTCGATAAAGCGACGAGCACCGAAGAATTGCAGGCGTTTTTTCAGCGCGTAATCAAGGCGATCGGATATTTTCCCGAGTTCACCGTGGAGTACAAGTTCGACGGGCTTACCGTTTGTTTAACCTATAACGAGGGCAAGTTCGTCCGTGCAACCACTCGCGGCAACGGAGCCGTCGGCGAGGATGTAACCGCGCAGGTACTCACAATTAAGAGTTACCCTATGAAGATTGCGTACACAGGCGTGTGTGAAGTCAAAGGTGAGGCGGTAATGCGCCTTTCCGTGCTTGAAAAATACAACAAGACTGCGGCTGAACCACTTAAAAATGCGCGTAACGCCGTTGCCGGTGCGATTCGAAACCTCGATCCCAAGGAAACCGAACGTCGTAAACCCGAAATCTTATTTTACGACGTCAATTATATAGACAACGATTCCATCCGTTCACAACTATCGGGGATAGATTTCTTAAAAAACAATTCTTTTAAAGTTTTCGACTATTTGCGCGTTTGCAATGACGAACAAAGCGTTTTCGCCGCGATAGACGAAATCGAAAAAGGCAGAAAAACTCTTGACGTTTTAACCGACGGAGTTGTAATAAAAGTAAACGATTTTGCCGTGCGTGATATTCTCGGCGCGACAGAGAAATTTCCGCGCTGGGCTATCGCATACAAATTCGAGCCCGAAGAAACTACTACCATGCTTCGCGACGTGGTTTGGCAGGTAGGCAGAACGGGCAAACTTACGCCGCTTGCCGTGCTCGATCCCGTGGAGCTTTGCGGGGTTACCGTGCGCCGCGCCACGCTCAATAATTTCGGCGACGTGGGAAGAAAGGGTGTAAAAATCAACAGCCGCGTGCTTATTCACCGCAGTAACGAGGTTATTCCCGAAATTTTAGGCACTACCGAATATTTTGCCGACAGCGCAGACGTAGTTAAACCCGCCGTTTGCCCCGAATGCGGTAGTCCGACAGAAGAAATCGGCGCGAATTTATTCTGCACCAATAAAGAATGCAAAAAACGCGTGGTTTTGTCGCTTGCGAGTTTCGCATCCAAAGAGGCGATGAATATAGAGGGCTTTTCCGAAGCCACCGCCGAACTTTTGTACGATAAAGTCGGCGTAAGAAAGTTTTCCGATCTTTACGCGCTTACGCGCGAACAACTGCTTGCGCTCGACGGAGTGCAGGACAAAAAGGCGGACAACCTGCTTAAGGCCATAGAAAAATCCAAAAATACCGAACTTGCGCGGTTCATTTTCGCGCTCGGTATTGACGGCGTAGGCAAAAAAACGGCGAAAGACCTTGCCAAGAAGTTCAAAAGTCTTGAAAATATCGCCGCCGCGCCCATAGAAGAAATCATATCCGTGCAGGACGTGGGCGACGTAATCGCCGATAACGTGTTCCGCTATTTTGCCGACGGCGACAATCTTGCCGAGCTTAAGCGTTTAGAGCAAGCGGGCGTAATCGCCGGCTACGCCGATGCCACAGTAGGCGATTTATTCAAAGGCGAAAAAATCGTTCTGACGGGCACGCTTTCAAAATACAAACGCTCGGAAGCGCAAAAGATTATCGAATCGTTGGGCGGCGAGGTCAGCGGCTCGGTCAGCAAAAACACCACTATGGTCTTAGCCGGCGAAGAGGCAGGCAGTAAACTCGATAAAGCCCGCGCGCTCGGTATTCGCATTATAGACGAAAACGAGTTCGACGAAATGATTAAGAATAACAACAAATAAGGCTTGACTGCTTTAAATAATATGCCGTTATCGGCTGACTAAAACAACGCCGGCATAACAAAGTAAAAATGCAAGCGAACGGCTGCCTCGGCGGTCTTTTTCGGAGATAGAAATGAACGACAAACAATTAAAATTACTCGATACTATTTTGCCGACCGTGGAAAAACCGTCGCGCTATACCGGCGGAGAGTGGGGCGAGGACGAATTCGTGCCCTCGAAAATGAATTACTGCATTTGTTTCCCGGACGTGTACGAAGTGGGAATGAGTAATTTGGGCATAAAAATCGTTGCCGAAAGCGTAAAGAGCGTCGGCGATACTTCGGTTGACAGATGTTTTGCGCCATGGCCGGATTTCGGAGAGGCGCTCAGGAAAAACGGTATTCCGCTGTATGCGTTAAACAGCAAAAAAAGTCTTGCCGAGTTCGATATGATCGGCTTTTCGCTGGCGTACGAAATGAGTTTTACCGCCGTGCTGTATATGCTCGACCTTGCGGGTATTCCTCTTAAATCGTGTGACCGAGGCAACGAGTTCCCCGTTATTCAGGCGGGAGGACCGTGCGTGTGCAACCCCGAGCCTATGGCTGATTTTATCGATATTTTCACTATCGGCGACGGCGAAGAGGTAATGGCTCAGATTGCTAGATTACGAAGGGACATCAAAGATAAAAAGCAGTTTTTGCTCGCTGCGTCCGAACTTGACGGGGTTTACGTTCCCGCGCTTATGACGCCTGTGTACGAAAACGGCAAACTTGTTCGGTTCGACGGCAAAAGCGATATCAAAAAGGCGTTCGTCAAAGACCTCGATAAGGCGATTTTCCCCAAAAAATTCGGCGTTGCAAGCACCGAGGCTGTTTTTGACCGCGGTATCATAGAGGTTTGCCGCGGGTGCTACCGTGCGTGCAGGTTCTGTCAGGCGGGGTTCATTTATCGCCCCGT
This sequence comes from uncultured Clostridia bacterium, assembly GCA_934247855.1. Classification (GTDB taxonomy): domain Bacteria; phylum Bacillota; class Clostridia; order Christensenellales; family Borkfalkiaceae; genus HGM11416. The sequence goes on from CAKQKA010000012.1 coordinate 9,735, forward strand.
AAGACCGAGAATGCCCGAAACCCTTACCGAACAAGCGTGCTCGATCGTTACGAACGGCGGTTATTCCGAGCTTTCGCTCAACAGCTTGTCCACAGGCGATTATCCTGCGCTCGGCACGCTGTTAGATTCCATAAACGAGAGATTGCCCGACGTAAAAATGTCGTTGCCGTCCCTTCGCGTCGATAGTTTTCAAAGCTATTATGCGAAATTCGCTCGTCAGAGTTCGGTTACTTTTGCGCCCGAAGCGGGTACGCAAAGACTGCGCGACGTAATAAATAAAGATATCACCGAAGAGGAGATCGAACGTGGCGTTGTAAATGCATTCAATCTCGGCTATTCGTCTATTAAACTGTATTTTATGATCGGTTTGCCCACAGAAACCGACGAAGACTTGCTCGGTATTGCAAAAATCGTACGAATGATAAAGGGCATATACGGGCGTAATTCCGCGTCGGCGCGCGCTCTCCGCGTGTCGGTCAGCGTTTCAACGTTTATACCCAAGCCGTTCACGCCTTTCCAGTATGAACGGCAGATTTCAAAAGAAGAGGTCGCGCATAAAGTCGACGTCTTAAAGAAAGAATTGTTCATAAAAGGAGTGTCGTTCAGTTGGAACGATTACGAACTTTCGCAAATAGAAGCCGTGCTTGCCCGCGGCGACAGGCGACTTTGCCCCGTCATCGAAAAAGCATACCGCAAGGGTTGCGTGTTCGACGGCTGGCAGCAATGCTTCAAACCTCAAATGTGGTACGAGGCATTGTCCGAATGCTCGCTCTCGCCCGACGATTTCACGCGCGAATTCGGCGAGGACGAACTCTTGCCGTGGGATTTTATCAATATGTATATCGATAAAGAATTCTTACTGCGCGAACGCCATGCCGCCCACAGCGAAAAAGTTTCCGGCGGGTGTCAATCGGGATGCAAAGCATGCGGTATTCAAAAAGTATTCAAGTGCAAGATAGGCAAATTATAACGCGCCGATTGTTTACGAGTAAAGCTAAAGTCGGGCTATAAGTCGATTATCGCGCAAAAACTAAAGCAATAACTTAAATCCGGAATAAGAAAATGATAGTATTTCAATACACGAAAATCGACGGTGCGGAGTATGTATCGCACCTCGATACGCTAAGGCATATAAACAAAATAATGCGCCGCGCAGATATTAAAACGGGGTACTCGAAAGGGTTTAATCCGCATATGCACATTTTTATGTCCGCACCGATCGCGGTCGGAATAAAATCGCTTGCAGAATACTGCTATGTGGAGTGCGACGAAACGGCTGAGGGTTTTAAGCAAAAATTCAACGATTTTTCTTTCCGCGGCTTGAAATGCGTTTTCGCAAAAGAGGTGGAACGAAAAGTAAACGTTGCGGGGCTTATAGACCGCGCGGGGTACGAGATAAGCGGAATTGCCGCATTCGACGTAAACGACGTTCTCGCTTCCGCCGAGTTTTATATTACGGATAAAAAGGGTAACCCGAAAGAGGTCAGAAAGAAGATTTTTGATTTAAAGTACGAAAACGGCGTTTTGCATGCCGTTCTGGGGTTCGGCAACGATACGTTGCGTCCCGACCTTTTCGGCGATAAATTGAAGGAATTATACGGCGGAGAGGCTTTAACGATTACAAAAACAAACGCATACCATGGCGAAGCTTTATTTTCCGACTATCTTTGCAATTTAACTGAAAAGTAAGCCTATAGGTCGATTATCAAGGTATATTTTGGTATTTTTATACAATCCAAACGGAGAAACGGATGGCAAAGAATATTTATGTTGACGGATTTTGCGGAACAATTATCGCTGCGCTTGCAGATGACAAACGGCTTCTGGAATATCACATAGAAAAATACGGAACGGTGGCTATAACCGGCAGCATTTACATGGGGCGGGTGGAAAACGTGCTTGACGGAATGGAAGCTGCTTTTGTTGACGTCGGTCTTGAGAAGAACGGGTATTTGTCTTTTTTCGATCCGACTTACGGTTGCGGCGACGACGATTCCGCCTGTGTTGATCAAAAGCCGTTTGAATACAAAAAAGGCGATAAAATTCTTGTTCAGGCAATAAAAGATCCGTTCGGAAGCAAAGGCGTGCGGTTGTCTACAACGCTGTCTTTTGCGGGGCGGTTTCTTGTATACGCCCCTGAAGCCGTCGAAAACGTTTTTTCGCGCAAGATAGAAAGCGAAAAAGAAAAAAAGCGTTTAGAGGGCATTATATCGTCGCTTAAAATTCCCGGCGGGTTCATTCTTCGTACCGCGTCCGACGGCGCGTCTAAGGGCGATCTTGTATCCGAAGCAAAATATTTGTACAATCTTTATAAGGATATGCTGGTAAAAATTCCGTCGGCAAAACCCGGCGACGTGCTTTATTCCGAGGGTAATCTTGCCGTAAGAATGTTGCGCGACGTTTACACTTCGGAGATAGAAAAGATTTACGTTTCCGACGAGCAGATATATAAAGATCTTCGCGAAAATGCCGCAAAGCGCGGTGCGGAGGTTTTAAATAAGGTCGTCTATTTCGATAAAAGAGTTGACATGTTCGGCTATTTCGGGCTTAGCGACGAGGTGGACGCATTGCTCAGAAACAAGGTCGATTTGTCAAGCGGTGCATATCTTGTCATCGACCGCACGGAAGCACTTACTGCTATCGACGTAAACACCGGCAGTTTTACCGGTTCGGGCAACCTCGAAGAAACGGTATTCCACACCAATCTGCTCGCAGCCAAGGAAATTGCCCGTCAGGTACGTTTAAGAAATATCGGCGGAATAATCATCGTCGATTTTATCAATATGGATATGCAGGAGCACCGCGACGCAGTGGTGAACGAACTTACCGAAGCGCTCAAAGCGGACAGGGCGAAATGCACCGTGCTCGGAATGAATCAACTCGGGCTTGTTGAGTTCACCCGCAAGAAAAAGCGTAAGGAAAGTATCTCGCTTTTAGAAAAAAAGTGCCCGTATTGTCAGGGCGACGGCGCGATTTTATCCAACGATTACATAGTTTTAAAGATCCGCGCGGCGCTGCTTGACGTGTTTGCCGACGGCTACAAGAGCGCGATCGTCGATTTAAACATAGAGATAATGTTTTATATTCTTCAGCGCGGCTCGCTCAGAAAGGACGTTTCCCGCATATGGGCGGATAAGCGTATATACATCGTGCCGCATAAGACCTATCACCACGAGTTTTTTACCGTGCGCGGCGACGACAGCGTCGTTCTCGATTTGCCCGACAAGGCAAGAATTCTTTACTGACGGGACAGGCAACGGTGCGTTATGTTTAGCAATATATCACATTTACGTTATATTTAGTTCGCGTTTGCGCTATAAAAATGCAACGATTTTACATAATAAAAAAATTCCGCTTGATTTTTTCGTTCAAGCGGTTTTTTCTTGACAAGAGCGCGGCATATGAATACAATTAGAACGTTAGCAGAGTAGTTGCGAAAGCGTGTGACCGCGGTGTGTTATGTATCGTAATGCAGCAGGTCCGAAGTGGCAATGCGGGGGATATCCGCTTTGCACGAAACGGCAATATTTGGTTGCCTGCGGTTTTCGTAACGGTCCGTTGCTTTGGCTTGCCGCCTTTGTTTGCCGTAAGGTATTCGGCGCGGCGAAAAAGATCGGACCTCTCTTAGCGGGAGGTTTTTTTATGCAAAAAAATAACAAACAGTCACAAAACGTCGAAGTAAAATCCGTAGCCGAAAATTCGTCGGCGGCAATTTCGGCAAACGAAACAAAACCCGATGGAAACGAAAAATCGGCAAACGGTAAGGGCAATCTTACTAAAAGACTTGTGCTTACGGCGGCGTTCATCGCGCTTGCCACGGTTGCGAATGCGTACATAACCGTGCGCGTGGGCACGCTTTTCAAGTTTTCGCCCGTGCTTGCAATCTACTTTTTTGCAGGTTACTATCTCGGCGCACCGCTCGGTTTTTTAGTCGGAGCTGCGGGCGACGTACTAGGTTGGTTATTGTTTACCGACGGAGCGTACAATCCGCTCATCGGTTTATCGAATGCGCTGTGCTGTCTTATACCTGCGCTCATGTTTGGTCTTAAACGCCCGGTCAAAACAACTTTTTTAAAATTCGCGTTAAAGTCGGGTATAGCGTATCTGGTATGTTTTTTGCTGTGCACGGTGGGTATAACCTCGTACGGCATATGGCTGTATACGGCGTACATTCAAGGCAAGTACGAAACGCTTATCGCGTGGTTTATATACCGCGCGGGCGCGCAGGTTCTTAACAACGCGTCTAACTATGCCGTTACGTTATTGCTTTTTCTGCCGCTTGGCAAAGTCAGATATCTTGAACGGCAGTGACCGTTTTTGCAAGATTTTTTGCTTTTTTAACCGAATATTTTTTACCGCGTATCTTGCGTTTCGCAGTGCGCGGTTTTTTCATTCTGCTCGGCAAAAGTGCCTCTATAAGTTCATTAACGCGTATTACGCCGAATATTTCAAACAATAACATAAGGCAAAGCGGAACAACCGCGCAGCAAATAAAAAGCGAAACAAATTGCGTAATAAGTTTTTCCAGCGTATTATACAAAAAATAGCATAAACAGGAACAAAAAGCGAGCAACGGCAGGGCGATAAGCTGCTTTTTAACAAAGGTAAGTTTATTGCAGCATATCTTTTTAAGCAATCTTATATTGAACAGCGAATTGACGGCAAAATTGAGAAAATATCCCGCTATAAGTCCGTAATTGCCTATTACGCGCGGTAAGAATATAACGCACAAAAGCAGTAGCGTCGCGCCTGCAAGATAGTAAATCAGAGTCTTTTTCTCCATACCCATGGAGTTTAACAAACTTGTAGAAATCATCGCAAGCGACATTGGCAGCATAGCAGCGGCGGCAAAACTCAAATAAACGCCCGACTGTCTGTTGTTGTAAATAAGTTCGCCGATATACGGTCCTGCGCCGATAAATACAGGTATTATAAGCATAGATACGCAGGCGGAAATCATAAGAGCGTTTTCTACGTTGGTGCGCATGCTTGCGTCGTTTTTTCTGTAAAAGTCGTTTGAAAGTTCGGGTACCAAAACGAGAGAAACCGAGCCGATTATGGTTGACGGAATAAACAAAAGCGGCAAAGTCATTCCGCTGATTATGCCGAAGCTCGAAACCGCCTCCGCGCGGGACATTCCGCTCGCAATCAGCATGGCGGGCAGTATTACTGCGATAAGCGAAGAGGTAAGCGAGGTCGCTCCGCGCATAAAAGTTATGGGCATCGCCGACGAAACAAGCGGCTTGATTCTCGGCAACGGGTTCTTCAGTCTGCCGCCTTTAACGGCAAAAACGACGGACGATGCGGTAAACGAAAATATGTAAGAAACGGTAACCGCAACGCTTGCAAGAATTGTTTTTTCGGTAACGGATGCGGCTCTCGATACGAGTACGATGCCTACCGCTACCATAACGAATTCTTCGGCGAGTTCGATAACCGAATACGCCATAAAATTTTTCGTTCCCCAAAAAAATCCGCGTATAACAGCATAAACCGAGGTTAAAACAACGCCCGGAAGTATGATTAAAAACAGTAAACGGCACCGTTTGTCGGGAAAAATTACGGTCAACAAATCTTTAAAAATGAAGCAAATAATGCACACCGAAAAGCTTATTGCAATCGCGCAGACGATTCCCGCGGTAACCGTCGAATTAATGCTTTTTTCCTCGCCGCGCGCCCTGTCTTTAATCATCATGCGCGAAACGGTGATCGGTATGCCCGAAGCCGAAACGGTCATAATCACGCCGATAACGGAAAGGGCGATCTGATAAAGCCCCAAGCCCTCCGATCCCACATTGCGCGATAAAAAAACGCGGTATAAAAAGCCAAGTCCGCGCTCGATGCACGAAAGTATGGTAACCGTAGCCATTGTTTTTGCAAGTTTTTTAATAATATCACTCCTTCGGCGACTTTTCGCCCGTCAGCTTTTTGTCGGAGCGTCGCTTAAAACCAAAACATTTGTCCGACCGTCATATTTAATAAAACGTTATAATATATTCAAAGTATGAAAAAGTTATTATCGCCGTTTGAAAAAGAAAGCAAAATCATTCACCGCGCGGGCGGGGAAACTCTCGTCGAAATCGCAATAAAATATCGAACCACGCCGAAAAAGATAATTCGCCTTAACTGTCTTGATCGTCCGCCCGAGCGCGGCGCGCTTTTGTATGTGGAGCGCGGAGAAAATAGGCTGTACCTTGTGCGCCCCGAGGACGATTTGCAAAAAATATCGGCTCGTACGGGCGCCGATGAAAGCGATTTGCTGTCGCTTAACGCCCCGGAAGACTTCTTTCCGTATTCGATTATAGAAGTGCCCAAACGCTGATTCTTGCGGCGTCGGCGCGGCAGACAGTGGTTTTATAAAAATGCCGAACATATCGATAATCGACCTATAGACGGGCTTTTTGATAAAATCCTTGCGGTTTATTCAAGTGAATAAACGGCAATTTTTCAGCCGAAGAAACAAACGATTCAAAGACTATGTTATTATTAATAAAGGCTTTTCTTGAACGGAAAAGTCTTTTTTTTAAAAAAATTCGGCGACACAGCTATATAGAGTTGAAAAAAAACCTTTTATATGATATAATACGAAAAAATATAATGCGGAGGCTATTTATGGCAAATCAATACAAGTCCTCTGATATCAAAATACTCGAAGGTTTGGATGCGGTCAGAATGCGTCCCGGAATGTACATCGGTACTACGGGGATAAAAGGGCTGCATCATATTTTGTGGGAAATAGTAGATAACGCTATAGACGAAGCGGCAAACGGTTTTGCCGATAAAATAACCGTTATTCTGTATGCCGACGGTTCGGCTTCGGTTGAGGATAACGGGAGAGGTATTCCTATCGACGAGCACCCGACCGCAAAGGTTTCGGGCGTGGAAGTCGTATTCACGCAGTTGCATGCGGGCGGCAAGTTCGACCACGAGAATTACAATTACTCGGGCGGTCTGCACGGCGTAGGCGCGTCGGTAACCAACGCCCTTTCCGAATGGCTCAAAGTCGAGGTATACAACGGCAAGACTACTTACGGCATGGAATTTTTCAGTTACGTAAACAAAAAGGGAAAAGTCTTATCGGGTATTCCTAAAGGTCATCTCGAGGATAAAAAGATCAAGACCAGAAAACGCGGAACGTTCGTAAGGTTCAAACCCGACGCACGCGTGTTCGAAACGGTAGAGTTCAACGACGATATGATAATCAAACGTCTGCGCGAACTTGCGTTTTTGAACGAGGGGCTTACGATAGATTTTATAGATCAGCGCATACCCGACGCGGTAAACGAAAAGCACTTTTTTTATAAAGGCGGCATAAAAGATTTCGTCAAATATTTAAACGAGGGAAAGCGCACGTTGTACCCCGAGCCGTTGTACATCGCCGCCGAGAAAGACGACGTAAAAATTCAGGTTGCAATTCAGCATAACGACGAATATACCGAAAATCTTTGCTCGTTCGTAAACAATATTCCGACGGGTGAGGGCGGCGAGCACGAAACGGGTTTCAAAACGGGTTTCACGACCGTACTTAACACCTATGCTCAGAACGTAAAGCATGTCAAGGAAAAACTCGTCGGCGACGACTATCGCGAGGGGTTGACGGTAATTTTGTCCATCAAGATGAAAGAGGCTCAGTTTGAAGGTCAGACCAAGACCAAGCTCGGTAACTCCAAAGCCAACGCAGCCGTAAGAAAAGCCACGGTCGAAGGTCTTACCAAACTGCTCGAAGAACGCAAGACCGAACGTATTTTCTCGCTTATCGTCGATAAAGCCGTGGGTGCGGCGAAAGTAAGGCGTGCCCGTGCCGACGCAGGCGACCTTATCCGTAAACAAAACAAACTTGACGTTAAAAAGCTCATCGGCAAGTTATCCTCCTGTTCGTCGCGTACCGCGGAACTTAACGAATTGTTCATAGTTGAGGGCGATTCGGCAGGCGGCAGCGCAAAGCAAGGGCGGGACAGGCAGCATCAGGCGATTTTACCGCTCAGGGGCAAACCGCTGAACGTGGAAAAGAAGAACGTTAAAGAAGTTCTCGAAAACGAAGAAATGCTGTCGCTCATAAGCGCGTTAGGTACGAATATCGGCAGCGAGTTCGATATCAGAAAGCTGAATTATCACAAAGTAATAATTCTTTCCGATGCCGACCAGGACGGCGCGCACATCAGAGCGATACTGCTCACGTTCTTCTTCAGATACATGAAAGAGTTGCTGCTCGAAGGTCACATTTACATCGGTCAGCCGCCGCTTTACAAAGTGTACAAAAAAGACGCTAAGAAGGAGATCGTCGAGTATGCTTACGACGATAACGAATTGCAGGAAAAGATAGACAAAGTCGGCAGGGGGTACTCCTTGCAGCGTTATAAAGGTCTTGGTGAAATGAACCCCGAACAGCTTTGGGAAACTACCATGAACCCGCAGTCGCGCGTGCTTTTGCAGGTAACGCTCGAAGACGCCGCCGAGGCGGACAGAATGATAACGACTCTTATGGGCGACGCCATAGAGAGCAGAAAGAAATACATTTCCGAGTATGCCGATTTCAACAAGGTAGACTCGTTTAAAGAGAAAATAGGGTTATAAACGCGGGCGTTTGCAAGGCGTTTGCAGGGGCGGCTGCGTTTGCCCGACCGGTCACCACAAAGCCCGAAAAGGCAAAGCCGAAAAGCGGGCGAACCAAGTGCGAAACTTTGAGGAATTCGAATGGAAAACAAAGAGAATAAGACGGGGGTAATAACCGACTCGCTGGAATCGGTATTGCATAACTGCATGCTCCCCTATGCCGAATACGTAATACTCGACAGAGCGTTGCCGAGGGTAGAGGACGGACTTAAACCCGTTCAGCGCCGTATTCTGTATTCGATGTACGATCAGGGCATGCTTCCCGATAAGGATTACAAAAAAAGCGCGAGAGTAGTCGGCGACTGTCTTGCAAAATATCATCCGCACGGCGATACGTCGGTATATGATGCCATGGTCAGGCTTGCGCAGCCTTTCAACATGCGCGAAACGCTTGTATCGGGGCATGGCAACTTCGGTTCGGTGGACGGCGACAGTGCGGCTGCAATGCGTTATACCGAGGTCAAGCTCCAACCGCTTGCTCTCGAGCTTTTGCGCGATATAGATAAAGACACGGTCAACTGGGATCTCAACTTTGACGATTCGCTCAAAGAACCCGCCACGCTCCCCGGTCGTTTTCCCAACCTGCTTGTTAACGGCGCGTCGGGTATCGCGGTAGGGCTTGCCACAAACATACCTCCGCACAACCTTGCCGAGGTCATAGACGGTGCGTGCGCGGTGATAGATAATCCCAAAATCACCGTGGACGAGCTTATGCAGATCATAAAGGGACCGGACTTCCCGACGGGCGGCACGGTCGTTGCGGGTGACGAGCTTAAAAAGGCGTACGAAACGGGCAAGGGTAAAATCAAGATTTACTCAAAAATGACCGTCGAATGTCTGGAGCACGAAAAGCGCAATTCCGAGGCGGACAGGGCGATCGTAGTAACCGAACTTCCGTATCAGACCAATAAAGCCGCGCTGCTTAAAAAGATTTACGAAATGGCGGAAAGCAACAAAGACGGACTCGGCGGTATCACCGAAGTGTGCGACGAATCCGACCGTAAGGGTATGCGCGCCGTCATAAAAATCCGCAAGGGTGCGGATGCCGAAAAAATTATCGCCTCGCTCAACAAAAACAGCGGGCTTATGGCGACGTTCGGCATCAATATAGTTGCCATTGCAGACGGTAAGCCGCAGCAACTGGGGTTAAAGCAGGTACTTTCATATTACGTAGAATATCAGCGCAACGTAATTCTTCGCCGCACGACGTATGAACTCGAAAAGGCGAGAGAACGCGCGCACATATTAGAAGGTTTGATAATTGCCGTAACCAATATCGACGAGGTTATCAGAATTATCAAAAATTCCGCCGATACGGCGACCGCGCGTCAGAATCTTTGCGAAGCGTTCGCGCTTACCGAAAAACAAGCGCAGGCAATACTCGATTTACGTCTTGCAAGGCTGACCAAACTCGAAGTCGTCAGTTTGCAAAACGAATTGAAAGAACTCAAAGAGCGCATAATTTATCTGCAAAGAGTGGTTGACAGCAAGAGAATGCAGTTCACCATCGTCAAGAACGAAATGCGCGAAATCAAGAAAAAATATGCCAACGAGCGTCGCACCGCAATTCTCGACCGCGAGGAAAGTATCGTAATCGAAAAAGCAGAGGACGACAGACCGCTCGAAACGTTCGTAGTAGGCGTTACCGCCGACGGTCTGGTAAGAAAGATCAAGCAGGACGAATACAAGAACATACTGGCGAACAAGAAGCCCGAGCGCAGGGATATCTTCCTTACGAGCTGTGCGGTCAACTCGCGGCAGACTTTGTTTGCGTTTACCAACTTCGGCAACTGTTTCAAAGTGGATATCGAACTTATTCCCGAATCCAAGGGTAAGCAGATCGACGGCGTGCGTTTTGATCAGGTTTATAAAAAAGCGGGCACCGAAAAGCCCGTCGCGCTTCTTACGGTCGACGAAGAAACGGATGCGAAATTCATCTTCTTCACCAAGGGCGGTATGGTCAAACTTTCGCCGTGTGCCGATTATTTCGATCCCAAGAGTCCGTTCGCCGCGCTCAAGCTTAAAGACGGCGACGAAGTCGTTTCGGTCGAAATGTATCGCGATAAAGCGCAAATGTTCTTTGCCACAAAGAACGGTATGTGTCTTTATGCCGACGGTACGGTACCAGAACAGGGCAGAATCGCGGGCGGCGTGAAAGGTATCGAACTCTCCGATGGCGACGAGGTCGTTTGCGGTACTTTGGTAGACGATGATTTCAACGGCGAAATTTTCGTCGCAACAAGTTTCGGAACGTTCAAACGTGTAATTTTAGGCACTATAAATAAATTGTCACGCGCAAGAAAGGGCGTTAAACTCGTAGATCTCGGCGATCCGTCGAACGGCGAGTTCGTCCTGTTTGCAAAGTGGCTTTCGGGCGGCGATTCGTTCGACTTTGCCGTCGCGGACAAATCAGGCAAACTATACTATTCGGATAGCGGAAAAGTCGCTGTCGAAAACAGAACAACCAAAGGGAAACAGTTATCCGGGCTGGAAAAATGTCAGCCGGAGAGATTGTTTCCCATTGCCAGGCAACGCTAAGTCGGGCAAAATAAAACCGTCCGACAAACGCTCGGGCGGCTCGGCGCAAGCCGTAACACAACTTAATATCGCGAACGCGGGTGTTACCGAAACGGCGCAAGCCAAAAAAGCCGAGCAGCCAAAAGCGGAACAACCGCCCAAAAACGAGCAACCGAAAAAGGCGCAACAGGTAAAAACCGTGCAACCTAAAATGGTTCAACCGCAAAAAACGGCGCAGGTTCAAAAAACCGAAAAGCCGCAAGCGACGAAGAAACCTGCCGAAAAAGCAAGCGTAAAAACGAGCACCGAAAGTCAAACGCAAAAAACGGTAAAAACGGCGGAAAAGTCAAGCGCAAAATCGGCGGCTTTTAAGGCTGAAAAGCCCGTTAAAGAAAAACCGATTGTAAAAAATGCTACTATAGTGAATAAAACGTCCGCTATAGTGAAAGCTGCGACTGCAAAATCGGTCAAAACGGACGAAAGTTTTGCAAAAACCGTAAAGCCTACGGTTAAACCGACCGTAAAAGCGGAAAAGTCGGCTAAGGCAAGCGCAAAGACAAGCGTAAAGGCAAAGCCGGAAAAGGTTGATAAAAGCAGGGCTGCAAAATCGGCAAGCATGCCGACAAAGGCTGAGGTCAAATCGGTGAAAGCCGATAAAACGTCCGCCAAAACGGCAAAACCGGCAGCGACAAAGGTTGCAAAACCGATTGAAAAACCGACGGCGAAGTCTGCCGAAAAGGCGGCTGCGAAAGCGGTAAAACCTGCCGAAAAAGCAAGCGTAAAAGCGAGCTCCGCAAAGCAAACTGCAAAACCTGCCGTGAACGCGGCAACGGATAAATCGTCGACGGTAGGCGTGCCAAACGAGAAAATCAAAAAGACGGTTGCAAAAATCTCGTCCGAAAAATCGGCAAAATACAACGCTAAACCGGTGGCGGCAACCATAAAATCTGCCGATACCGCTAAGCAGATTTCGCTGTTCGACGAAAGCACTTTCGAGGCGGCAAGAAGCGATATGGAAATAATCTATATCGGAATATTGTCTTACGTCGGCAAGCTGTATCTCGGGCATTTTGCAAAGAGCGGTTTCGGCGGCGGTATAGATTCTATTCTTGCCGACCTTACCGAGTATATCGCGCACGGAGCAATGGAACTTAGCAAAAAAGGCAATAAAGCCATAACGGAAAAACTTTGCAAAGCCGTATTCAAATCCAAGGGCGAAGAGTGGAAAGGCGGGCAGCCGCTTGCAATCAAAATAACGGTTGCGCTTGATATTCGCGGCAAAAACAAAAATAAATATACCGAAACGTTGTGTTCGGATATTCTGAGGATATACGAATTATTAAAGATTGCGGGCATAACCCGCGCGCAAGCTAAGGAGATGATCGGCGGGCTTATAAAATTTGCCGTCGGTCAGGGAATAGACATAAAATGAAAAAAGAATTCAGAATTTCTATCACGGGTGATCTCGGTAGCGGAAAATCCACCGTTGCAGACAAACTTGCCGAACGTTTCAAGGTCGAACACATAACGCTCGGCAGTATTCAGCGCGCAAAGGCAGCAGAGTTCGGTATGGATACTTGTCAGTTCAATAAGTTCATCGAAGGCAAGCCGGAGTTCGACAAGGTGTTCGACGATTATCAGAGCGCATACGAAACCAAAGAGGGCGGTTTTATTATGGATTCGCGTTTAGGCTTTTTCTTCGTGCCGTCCACCTTCAGTTTTTATTTGTCGGTAGATCCGCGCGTCGCAGCCGAAAGAATCGTTGCCGCTCAGCGTTCCAACGAACGTTACAAAAGCGTGGAAGACGCCATGCGTAAAATAGAAGAACGCAGAAACAGCGAGCGGTTGCGTTTCAAAGATTTTTACAAGGTAGATATTCTCGATATGTCCAATTACGACTGCGTGATAGATACTACCTCGCTCACCGTGGACGAAGTTGCCGAAAAAATGATAGAGGCGTACGAAAAGTCCGGAAACTGAATTTTTTAATTGAATTTTTTGTGCGCGCGTATTATAACGTATTATAAACCGCGTGCAGAATACATAAAACAACGGCGGTAAACGCCGTATAAAGCGGCCGAATAACCAACCGCAAAAACACAAAAATAAATAGGGCGCGTGCGCCCGGAGGAATTATACCATGCATTGGGCAGAAAAACTTGCAAGAGAAATCATCGAAAAGAAACCCGATAAAGAAGAATACGTTTGTGCGGCGGGCATAAGTCCGTCCGGCTCTGTACACATCGGAAATTTCCGCGACATCGCAACCAGTTATTACGTCGTCCGCGCGCTTCAGAAAATGGGCAAAAAAGCCAGACTTTTGTTCTCGTGGGACGAGTTTGACAGATTAAGAAAAGTTCCCTCCAATATTGCGGCGATAACCGAAGGGTTTGATAAATATCTCGGAATGCCTTATGCCGAAATACCCGATCCGCACGGCGAGTATTCGTCCTATGCCGAGTATAACGAAAAGGAGTTCGAAAAATCGCTCGAAGAATTGGATATTCACCCCGATTATCGTTATCAGGCAAAGCAGTACACGGCAAACCGTTATGCCGACGGAATCGTGTTCGCGCTCAAAAACAGAAAGCAGATTTACGACATACTTTTAAAATACAAAACGCAGGAAGAAAACGACGAGGATCGCGAAAAATACGCACCCGTAAACGTATATTGTTCGGCTTGCCATAAGGATATGACCGAGGTGATAGCCGTATCCGACGACGGCGAACAACTCACTTACCGCTGTAAAGTTTGCGGCAAGGAAGAAACCATAAACGTCCGCGAATACGGTCATGTAAAACTTGTGTGGAAAGTGGACTGGCCTATGCGTTGGGGCGTAGAGGGCGTTGACTTCGAACCGGGCGGAATCGACCACGCCGCGGCAAGCGGAAGTTACGTGGTTGCGTGCGACGTTGCAAAGAATATTTTCGGAATAGAACCGCCTTTGTTCCAGGGTTACGGCTGGTTGTCCATTTCGGGAATGGGCGATATGCACTCGTCCACGGGTAACAACATTACCCCCGCCGAAGTGCTTAAAGTTTACGAACCCGATATGATCAGATGGCTGTTCGCAAAATACGCGCCCGAAGCAGGCTTTGCGTTCAATTTCGACGACACCATTATTCGCCATTACAGCGAATTCGATAAAGGTCTTGAAGCCTACAAGAAAGGCGAAACCGACGAATACAACACCGCCGTTTACGATTATTGTATGTTAAGCGGTAAGGAATCTTATTCAAAAGTTCCGTTCGGCGCGCTCGCTTCCATAGCGACCATAGT
>CAKQKA010000013.1 GCA_934247855.1 uncultured Clostridia bacterium
CACATATTTTATCTGCGATTTTGCCTTTTTAGTATTTTTTCACCCGCTTGGCTGTTAACCGAAAACTTATTTTAGCTTTTTTGTGATCTTTCTCTCTTTTCTCTTTCTTGTGTAACGTTTCATTATTTCAGGTTAAGTTAGTTACTCTGAAAGGCTGGTCGACTGAATTCGATCTTGCTTCACCGGTGCGAAAAAAGATGATTATAGGGCGGCTTATTGACCGTATTGAAATAGGCAAGGGTTATGATATTACGATTAAAATGAATATGAATTACGAGCAGTTCGTCGGCTGACGGCAAAAGAAAAAGCAGGTTCTTTGGTGAATCTGCTTTTTGTTAAAAAAAGTGTTCAATGTAAAAAGAAAATACTTTCTTTTTAAAGGCTTTATAGTTTTTTATGTAAAGAAAGCTGAGTGAATTAAACTTTTAAAAATGGGCGTCTCGCAGCCTGTGTATTTTATATATTTTATTGTTTAATTTTAAAATATTTCGAAATAAAAAGTTTATTCCGTCAGCGGGATTGTTTTGCTTTGGAGCGTTTGGTTTTCGGTTATGTTCTCGTAAAGCATTTTTGCAGCTTCGTAGCCTATTCTATAGTCGTCTTGCAAAATTGTTTTTGGGATATAGCCGATCGCCTCGCAGAAGTCGTTGCCGTCCTCGCCGATGGAAACAATTTCGTAATCGACGTTTATTTGTTTGTTCAGTTCGGTCATTACGCGGTAGAGGGTGTAAATCGCTTCGCCGTTGCATACGATTCCGCTTATGTCGCTGTTCTTTGCGAAAAACGCTTTGATTGTGTGATAGAAATCGTCCCTGATGATCAGATTGTATTTTTTTGCGTTTCCGCTGTCGGTTACGCCTTTGTTAAACCCTTCTATACGTTTTTTTACCGAAGAAACCATATCGTCAACCGAAATAAGGCAAACGCTCTTATGCTTTTGCGTAAGATACACCGCGGCGTCGTATCCGATTTTAAAATGATCCGAACTCACGCACGGAAAATTCAATCCGAATAAATATCTGTCAACTAAAATAGTGGGAAATTTGTTAAGCGCAAGCGAAAGTATTCCGTTATTATAATTATCCTCGTCGGCGGGCATTATTATAATGCCTTTACAGCCGATTTTTTTTGCGAGAAAAATCGCTTGTTCTTCGTTAACAACGCTGTTGTATGTGCAAAATTGCGCTATTCCGATATTTTTGCTTGTAGCAAAGTCGAATACGCCTTTGGAGATTCCGCGCGGGAATCTCGTGTTGAAATCGGGTGCGATAAAGGCAAACAAATCATTCTGAGTGCCCGTTATCGTCCTGAAATTTTTATTAAGATTTTTGACGGGGAAACTGCCTTTCCCTTTGATTTTGAATATTTCGCCTTTCTTTTCGAGTTCGTCCAAAGCCCTGCGAACCGAAACTCTGCTTGCGTTCAGTTTTATTGCAAGTTGATTCTCGCTCGGGAGCATGTAATCGGGATTGTCTTTGTTAAGTTCGATAAGATCGCGCAGGTGCGCTTCTATTAACGTAAAAAGTTTTTCTTTCATGTAAAGCACCGATTTTTTTCTTTATTTTATCACGAAAAACACGATATGTCAACTTGTATTATTTATTTTGTCAAAATTAAAATAATACAAGCACTACAGGAATTTGAACGCTATTCAACATTATTTTTTGACATTCATATTGACACATATTCGCTAAGGCTGTATAATTTAGCCAGATATTCAAAAAATGAATTTAATACAACTAATACAAGACGGAGTATTTTATGAGTAAAAAAAGAGTGGCTGTCATAGGTTGCGGACGAATATCGGTTATGCATTTTTATGCGTTAACCCTTGAACCGCGCGTTGAACTTGTCGCTTGCTGCGATATAGTAAGGGAGCGTGCCGTGACCGCCTGCGAAAAATACGGCGGCAAACCTTATACCGATTACAAAAAGATGATAGCCGAAGAAAGATTGGACGCGGTGCACGTTTGTTTGCCGCATTATCTGCACACCGTCGTATCGCGTTATGCGCTTGAAAACGGCGTTAACGTGCTTTGCGAAAAGCCTATGTCGATAGATTATAACTCGGCGAAAGAAACGGTTAAACTTGCCGAGAAAAAGGGACTTTTATACGGAATAGTGTTTCAGTGTCGTTTTAACGAATCTTTTAAGTTTGTAAAAAATGCCGTAGAAAACGGTACGCTCGGAAAGGTAAAAATGGCAAAATCCGTTTTGACTTGGGCGCGCTCCGACGATTATTATAAAAGTTCCGATTGGAAAGGAACGTGGGATAAAGAGGGCGGCGGAGTGGTTATAGATCAGGCGATACACTCGATCGATATGGTAAATAATCTGATCGGCGACGACGCGGAAAGCGTGCAATGCTCTATGTTTAACAGAAATCACCGGGCGATCAAAGTCGAAGATACCGCCGAAGGTTTGATAACATATAAAAACGGTGCAAAGTACTCATTCTATTGCATGAACAATTTTATAGTCGACGATCCGATCGAAATTACCGTTATATGCGAAAAAGGTAAAGCCGTTTTTGATTACGATAAAGCTCGTATTGAGTACGACGACGGAAGAATCGAAACGGTTACGGACGAAAGCGAAGATCGCTCTT
Organism: uncultured Clostridia bacterium; assembly: GCA_934247855.1. Taxonomy (GTDB): domain Bacteria; phylum Bacillota; class Clostridia; order Christensenellales; family Borkfalkiaceae; genus HGM11416. The sequence goes on from CAKQKA010000013.1 coordinate 2,609, forward strand.
TTGCGGAGGGCAAAAATTATTGGGGTATGAAGCACGTAAATCAGGTGTCTGATTTTTACAATGCGCTTATAGACGGTGCAAAGCTCAAAATCAGCGGAAAAGACGCGCTGAAAACTCAAAAAATCGTATGCGAAATTTACAACGCAGGCAAGAAATATTTAGTTTAGGGAGAAAAAAACATGAAACTCGGAACAATGGTTGCTTTAGACGCAAACGTCGAACAAAGCATATTTAATCTGAAAAAATACGATTTTAACACCTGTCAGCTATGCTGTTGGGATATGCAGGCGTATACGGACGAAAATGCCGAAAAAATAAAAAAAGCCGTTGCTGCCGCAAATGTGGAAATAACCGCGGTGTGGTGCGGGTGGGTAACTCCGCCGTGCGTGTGGGATTTTATCGACGGACCGAACACGATAGGCATCGTGCCCGAAGCATATCGCGCTTTGCGCATAGAAAACCTTAAAAACGGGGCGGCGTTTGCCGAAAAACTCGGCGTTGATAAAATAGCCACGCATATGGGTTTTCTTCCCGAAAATTGCAATACGGACGAATTCCGCGCGATTGTCGCGGCGATAAGAGATCTGGCTGATTACTGCGACAAAAAAGGCATAACACTGCTGTTTGAAACGGGGCAGGAAACGCCCGTCACCTTGATGCGGACAATAAAAGCCGTGGGGCTCGATAACCTCGGAATAAACCTCGATCCCGCAAATCTGATTTTGTACGGAAAGGGCAATCCTTGCGACGCCGTGGGCATTTTCGGTAAATATATCAAGGGTATTCACGCAAAGGACGGCAATTATCCTACCGATTTTTCAAAACTCGGCGAAGAAAAAAGAATAGGAGACGGGCAGGTTAATTTCCCGCTGCTTGTAAAGAAACTGAAAGAAGTCGGGTACGACGGCGCGATAACTATCGAAAGAGAAATCAGCGGCGAGCAGCAAACAAAAGACATTTTGTACGCGAAAAAATATCTGGAGAATTTATTGTATGAAAAAAATTAAAGTTGCCCTTGCGGGAATAGGCGGAATGGGCAACGTTCATTTCAACTGTTATAAAAAAATAAAAAACGCGGAACTCGTTGCCGTTTGCGACGTAAGAAAAGATTTTGCGCTCGAGCGCGTCGGTTCGGCGTGCCCCGTGTATACCGATATAGACGAGATGCTTAAAAACGAAGAAATTGACGTTGTAGATATATGCACGCCGAGTTATTTGCATGCGGAAATGGCGGTTGAGTGCCTTAACAAGGGTTTGAACGTGCTTTGCGAAAAGCCGATGACGCTGACTTGCCGGGACGCCGAAAAAGTGCTTGCGGCAGCCGAAAACAGCGGTAAAAAGTTTATGGTTGCGCACGTCGTAAGGTTTATGCCGCAGTATGCGTTTTTGAAAAAAGTAACAGACGAGGGTAAACTCGGCAAACTGATTTCGCTAGATATGCGAAGATTATCGTCCGTTCCGCGCTGGAGCTGGGAAAACTGGATGCAGGACGAGCAGAAAAGCGGCGGCGTATGCCTCGATTTATCGGTGCACGATATCGATTTCGTGCAGTCTGTACTCGGCATGCCCGAACGTGTTTCGGCAAGTTATCGCCCGCTTAAAAACGACAGCAGTTTCATAAAGTCAACGCTTTATTACGGAGAAACGGCGGTTTCGGTTCAAGCCGCATGGTACAACGCGGAAATACCGTTTACCGCGGATTTTCTCGCGGTGTTCGATAACGGTTTTGTCGAATTTAAGGACGGAAAACTCTTTATGTGCGATAAAGAAATTCCGCTTGACGGCGACGGCTCGGGCGATTTCGACAGCGGAATCAACGTCAAGGGCGGCGACGCGTACGAGAATGAAATATCGTATTTTATCGATTGCGTGATAAACGACAAAAAACCGCTTTTCGTCATGCCCGAAAGTTCGGCAAACAGCATAACGCTTGCAAGCAAAATAATTGCCGAAGCGGTAAAAATATAACGCGTTTAGCCACAGATGACCGAGTTGGAACGCAGTCTCCTGTGGTTACACAATACGGAGAATAAATGAACGGAAAAGAAAAATTAAAAAGATTTCGCATAAAGCACAGGGACGCATTGCTTGCGTTCGCTTTGCTTGCTATTCCTATCGGGTGGTGGCTTCTTATAAGCGGGTATCCGACCGGGTTCGGGCTGGTTCTCGGTTTTCTTGACTGGAAGAGCATAAACGCTACGCCGAAATTAACGCTTGATAATTTCAAGGTGTTTTTTACAAACTCGTTTTATTACTCGTCCTTATTCAAAACCGTGCTTATCGGCGGGCTTAGTTTTGTCGCAACAACGCTTATAGGATTGCTGTTCGCGCTCGTGCTGAATAAAATCAAAGTTTTCAGGAGCATTTTTCAGGCAATATGGTATATACCCGTGGTTTTATCCACCGTCGCCACGACGCAAATATTCAACATATTTCTCGATACCTACGACGGCGTTATAAACCAGATGCTCATTCGTGCGGGTAAAGAGATAATCGTTTGGGAACTATCCGTGCCATGGTCTATCGCATGGATAGTGATTTACTCGGTATGGAAGGGCTTGGGCGGTTCGGTATTGTTATGGCTCAGCGCGTTGCTCAGTGTAGACGGCTCGCTTAAAGAGGCGGCTAAGATCGACGGCGCAACGCCTTGGAAAGAGTTTATATATGTAACCATTCCGCAGATGAAGCCGATTATTCTCTATATACTGATCAACGGCTTTATCGGCGCGATGCAGATATACGAGCAGGTTTTGTTTATAACAAACGGCGGACCGTACGGGCAGACCGAAGTGCTGGCGTTCAGAATAATGCGCGATTTCTATTGGGAAAACAATTTCGGAATGGCGGGCGCATCGTCGATGGTGATGCTGCTTGTAACGTTCGGTTTTACCGTCGCGGTATTCAAAACACGCAAGGAAAAGGAGTAAGCGATGCAGCAATCTGTTATAAATAAAAACGCAATGCGCGTAAGACCTAAGAGTTTTTACGTCAAAAGAATAAAAAAAATAATTTTATATACTTTCGCGGTGGCGGTAAGCGCTGTAATGATTTATCCGCTCGTATTTATGGCTATGGCGGGATTTTTTACCGCAAAGGAATACTATTCGACGGCGTTAACGCTCTTTCCCATACCGAAAGATCCGACATGGAAAAACTATCTCGCGTTGTTCGACGCCGTCGAATACCCGATGATGGGAACGTATTTTCTCAATTCGTTTGTTCGCACGGTTTATATTTCCGTAATGACGCTTGTTACTACGCTGATTTGCGGCTATGTGTTCGCGCGGCTTAAATTCAAAGGCAAAGACACGCTGTTTCTCGCACTGCTCCTTACGTCTATGCTCCCGGGGACGATCACGCTTGTTCCCACTTATCTGATGTATGCGAATTTCCCGTTGGCGGGAGGGCGGAGTATTCTCGACACATGGTCGGTATACCTGATAGGCGGACCTGCGATAAACGTTATGGCAACGTTCGTTACAAGGCAGTATATAGAAAACGTGCCCGTTGCGCTTGACGAAAGCGCGCGAATGGACGGCGCGAACGTTTTTGTGATAATGTTCGGCATAATTTTGCCGGTTGCAAAACCCATACTTATTTATGTTCTCGTTACTACCGCCATAACGGTATGGAACGATTGGTCCACTTCGTTCTTTTTCACTTCGAGCGAAATGCTGCGGCTTTTGCCGTCGGCGATAACGGTTCTGAGCATGGAAGCCAACACAGGGTTATCGATTCCCGATTACCCGATGATGATAACGCTCGGTTTGCTCACGACCATACCCGCGTTGCTTTTGTATATATTTTTCCAGAGATATTTTGTCGAAAGCATCGCTTATGTAGGAATTAAAGATTAAAAAACCGAAAATCGGGAGGATGATATGAAAAAATTATTAACATTAGCACTTGCTGCGGTATTGGCTTTCGGTCTTTTCGCCTGCGGTACGACGAACGATTCGTCGTCCGTGGACTTTGACGACGGAACGCCCATCGAAGATTTGCGCGGTAACGAAAGAGTCGTGCGTATTTTGTGCGACGATTCGCTCAATATCGGCGCGGGCTACAGCGACGTAGTTCTTAAAAATCGTTCGGCGATTTTATCGAAGAGCGACTCGGGCGACGTAGGTAAAACGTCGTATCGGTTTACCAAAGCCGTTCATAACTACAACGTCGTGAACAACGGTATAAGGCTTAACTACCTTGACTGGGGTTGGGATTACGAGCTTACGCAAAAGCTGACAAACGCTTTCATGTCGGGCGGTAAAGGCGAATCGCCCGAAGTTATTTTAGGCGAATCTCAGATGATCGGGTATATGGAACAGGGTTTGTTGAAACCTTTCCCCGACGAACTTGCCGCTTTCGTTCGCGAAAAAATGCTGCCCGCTACCTATAAAGCTCTTGAAAAAGACGGCAAAATTTACGGCGTTGCGGCAAACCCGTCCTGCTTGCAGTTAATCTACAACAAGGCTGTTTTGAGGGCGTGCGGCGTGTCCGAAACCGTCATCGAAAACGGCGTTTCCACATGGGATGAATTCATCTCCGTTTGTCAGACGGTTAAAGCGAACGGCAAGGGCAGATATTACGCGGGCGGAATATATTCGGGTTCATCTACGGGCGGATATATGCGTATCGCTCCATTTATGATTCAGGCGGGCGGCGGTTATACCGATGCCGACGGCAAACCTTATTTCGACAGCGAAGGCAACGTTCGCGCGCTTGAAATGCTCCGTCAGATCGGCGCGTGCAACCCGACGGGCGGTCTTTCGAGCAGCAGCGAAGCGACTATGATAAATCAGTTCACGCGCGGCAGATACGCCTTTATGGTAGACGGCAGCTGGCGTGTTAAAATGAGTAACGAAACGGGGCTTGACGTAGGATATTGCAAACTGCCTTCGCCCGACGGCAAAACCGACGTTACTCTTGCGGTAGGGCTTGGTTATCTTGCCGTTCCCAATTATGTAAGCGACCCGACCGACGCTTTTGCCGTTATTAAAAGTTATATTTCCGACGAAGCGCAGTCGGTTCTTGCCGACGCCGACCTCCGCCCCGTAGCAAGGCTGGATATAGGCAGCGCGGAAGATTATAAAGATCGTGCGCCCACGCAGTACGAAGCGTTCAATATTCTGAAGAATTCGCAGTTGTATATCTTGCCGTCGTTCGGAACGAACGAGGCGAAAATATGGCAGGCGTTCGGCGAGGCTCTCGTAAAAACCACCACCACGAACGAGTCGATATTATCGCTTCTGACGGCGGCTCAGCAGGCGGTGCAGGGTGTTTCCTAAGGTGAGTTTATGAAAATTAAAAACTTAATTGCGTTTGTTATGTCTTTGGTGGTTGCGCTCGGCATGACCGCCTGCTCGAATAACGATAACTCTTCAAAAAAAGACGATTATAAAGAGCCTGATTTTTCGTTCGAGCGTAACGAATATTGCGGCGCGGTGTCTTTCGGCACGCCCGCCGAAACGATGGATTATATCGACACGGGCGAAATGCCCGTCGATATCAAATTGGTTATAAGCTGTTTAAAGGCGATAGTAAACCCCGAACAGCCGCGAATTTTTACCGACGAAAAAAATTATAACTGGCTTGAAAGGCTGAATATTCCGTATAACGTGATTAACGATCCGTTCGATCTTCTTAAGAAGTACGAAGAGTATCTGCCCGGCGTTATAATATACGATACGGCTGTTCCGCACACGCTTAATCTTGCGCGTTCGTATTTCGGAATAGAGCAGGGGCTTGTGTGTTCGTATGTTACTTACCTTACTTTGAAATCGCAGGGTTTCGACCTTAAAGTCATTAAAGATTTCAGAGGCGAGTTCAAGAAAAACTCGGTTGTGGAAGTGTACGATTATCTGTACGATAACTATTGGAATAAACTTACTCATCGCACGATCACGGGGCTCAATCTCGAAGTTACGGGCGAAGGCACCGATTACGGCTTGGCGCTCGGCTCGGCGTTCGTATGGCTCGATATGAAAAAGCAGGACGAACGCGATATGCTGGATAAATTCTTGTCGGATATGGAGCCGGGCAAGAGTTGTTATTTAGGTTGGTGGCAGGACGGCGACGAAACCGCGGGGCAAAACCTTATTTCTTCGCACGGGCTTGTGTGCTTGCAGTCAAACGAGAATATGATATTCTTTTCGGGATTAAAGGTGGCGGATTTTACGAAGAAAGCCGTTGCTCCCGTAGAAAAGGTTGAAAACAAATTATATATCGCGCTTTGCGTAAGCGAGGGCGATAACGGCAGATATATTCAGCAGGAAATGGTCGGGTTGTGGGAAAATTACGCGCACCATGGCGAGTTTCCCGTATCATGGTCGCTTAACCCGATGAGTATAATAACTCAACCCGCGGTAATAGAATGGTTTCTTGAAAACAAACCCGAAAACGCCGCGTTTTATACGGGGCCGAGCGGTTTGGGTTACACTTATACAGATTTTTGGAATACCGAACTGCTTGCGAGATACTACCGCGCAACCGACGAATTTTGCAAAAAAATGGGCGTTAAGGTGATTAACCTCTGGCGCAACGCCGATCAGCCCTGGATAGACGAAATAAGCAAGGATCATATAAAACTGTTATCGGACAATTTGTCGTATGTGTCGGCGGTGTTCGATCAGGCGTACTGCGATCCGACTGCGGCGAACGGACTTTTGGTTACTACGATGTCGGTTCCGTACAGCAATATTCCCGCGCCGATTGACGAATACGAACTTTCTATAATAGGCAGCTATGAAGCACTTGCCGAAAGCAACTATACGTTCCCGCAGTTTTTAAGTATTCAGGCAACGCCTTGGCAAACCGCGCTCAACAGCGGAGAAGACATGTACGATACGTTGTACCGTTTGTATACGAAATACAGCGAACTTTACGGCGATAAGATCGAGTTTGTCAACATTGAAGAAATGGCAATGCTGCAAAGACTGTACGTCGGAATGAACGCCGAAAGATAACGCTTCGGGAGGGAAATTATGAAGAAAATAAAAATAGTTCTTGCGGCTTTGCTTGTTGCCGCAACTTTGTGCTCGTTCGGCGCGTTTGTTTTCGCGTCCGACGATGCGGGAACTTCGCTTTCGTTCGGAGATACCGCCGTACTGACCGTTGACGTAACGGACGATACTCTTTTATATGAAAATTCGAGCTCAAATAAGAGCGAAACAAACCGCTGGGCGGATTGCTCGGCATACTTTACTTATAAAATAGCAGTGCCCGAAACGCGCTCTATGTTTATGCAGACCGTTTGCGACGGCGGCGACGCAAGGCTTGTGTGCGTTTCGACCGATAACGTAAACTGGACTGAGGTTCTTTCGCCTTCGGTATCGCTTGCCTATAAATGGGAGGACGGCGCTGCTTTTATAAAACTCGACGAGTTTTTAAGCGGCGAGTACGTTTACGTCAGATTCTCCGACGCAACGCCCGAAACCGGTTTCGGAAGTTCTGTTTCGCTTTTGCGCTTTTACATGACGAAAAGAACGCTGACTTTTGACGACAACGGAGAAATAAGCGTGGATTTATCGGACGAAACTTTGCTTTTCAACGCGGGTAATTCTTACTTAAGCGGGAGCAACACCCGCGTTGCCGATAATACCGAGTTCGTTTATAAAATCGCGGTACCCGAAACAAAAAGTATCGTTGCGAGTTTCAAAGACCATGGTCGCGACAGAATTTTGCGCGTCGGAAGCGATCTTTCGGCTTTGACGACTATTGAAACGGTTGCGCAAAGCGCGGACGCGAAAGTCGATCTCACGCCTTATTGCAACGGACAATATGTTTACGTTGCGTTCGGCGATTCCAATTATTTGTCCGACGGCACAGCCGACGGTTGTGGCAGTAACGTGGAATACCTCAGATTTTGTCGCATGAAGAACGTAATAGATTTCGGCGACGCTGATTCGGTTACGGTGGACGTAACCGTAAACGATAATATGTGGGAAGATAACGGCTCGGCGGTCGGCGGTTCAAATAACCGCTTTGCCGATAACGATCGGTATTTCGTATACAAATTCCGCATGCCCGATCCCGATAAATACGAATACGTTTTAACGGCTAATTGCGACGGCGGAAGCGGAAGATGTGTGCTTGTATCGGGCGACGGCGAAAATTACGTCGAGCGGCTTTCGCAAAAGAACGGCGTGTTCGATGCGGATTCCTGGGGCGACGGCACTGTCGGAAATTACAAAGTTTCAAAACACGTGTCGGACGGGTATTTATACGTTAAATTTGCCGATCAGACGCCCGAGGACGGCAGCGGAACAAGCATTACCGTTCTTGGCGCAAGCAGAACCAAAAAGATATTGAACACCGTTCTTTCGTTCGGCGAAAACGACAAAATAACCGTTGACGTAACCGACGACTGGCAGTTGTTTGAAAATAACGGTTCGGTAGTCAATTTTGAGGGCGGTTACCGTTTTGCCGATATGACGGCAACGTTTACCTATAAAGTAGCCGTACCCGATACGAAATCGATGTATATGCAAACCGAAACGGGCAACGGCAGAAAGATAGAAATATCGACCGACAATACCGCATGGAGTACTATATTCGACGAAACGTTGAACCCGCAAAAACTCCCCGAAACATGGGATAACGGCGGCAGTTTTGTGCTTGACGAATATCTTACGAGCGAGTTTTTATATGTAAGATTTTGCGATAACACGCCTGCGGACGGTTTCGGCGGCTGGGTTAAAAAACTTGAATTTATAAAGACTGCTGCGGGGTATACGTTTGAACTCAAAGAAGGCGCTGTCGCCGTTAACGTAACCGATAACGCAAAACTTTTCAGAAACGGCTTTTCGCTCACGGGTGAAAACAACCGTTTTGCCGACGAGCGCAGATATTTTGTCTATCGCGTAAAAATGCCTGAAAGCGCCGAAAAGTACGCAATCGGTATGAAAGCGAACTGCGACGGCAACGACCGCTTTATTCAGCTTTCTTCCGACGACAAAAACTACAAAACGGTTTTGTCGCAAAATAACGCAATTTTCCCCGATTGGGATTACGGTTTTTCGTTTGACGAATACGTCGGTTCGGAATATGTGTATATAAGATTTGCCGACGAAAAGACCGAGGACGGGTTCGGCACAAGCCTTACCTCGCTTGAATTTTTCGTAACGAAGAAATTCCTTCCTTATACGATAGATCCCGCGGGCGGAACGTTCGTCGTAAATCTTACCGATAACGAGCAACTGTACGAAAACGGCGGCTCGATAGTCGGCGGTGTAAACAATCGTTTTGCCGACGGAGAAAACTATTTTGTTTATCGCGTTAAAGTTCAGGCGGGGCGCAGCGTATACATGACGCTGTCATGCGAGGGCGTAAACGCGTCCGTGCTCGTTTCGTCCGACGGTGAAAATTATACCGAGCTCGAAATGCCTGTTTCGTGCACGCTGCGCGATTATTGTACAGGTGAATATGTTTATGTGAAATTTACGGGCAAAACGGGTACTGCGGGTTTCGGCGCGGACGTCCGCTCGCTTGAATTTTCAGATGAAGAGCGAGTTGAACCTCACGTTTTCGAGTTCGGCAATAAACCGGTTATCGAAGTCGATTTAACCGACGCAAATCTAATTTTTAAAGACGCAGGCTCGGTTTTGGCTGCCGGCGGGAACAGATTTGTGGACTGCACGGGGTATTTTATTTACGCCGTTAAAGTTCCGAATAAGAAATTTATAAGAATGGAAGTTCACTGCGAGGGTGTTGACAGGCTGATAAAAGTATCGAACGACGGCGAAAACTGGACCGAACTGCTCGGCTATACGGCAACGCCCGATTACTGGAACGGTGCTACGGCGATTTACAATCTCGATTATTTCTGCACTGCGGATAACGTTTATGTAATGTTTGCCGACCGCAAGACAGAGGACGGATTCGGTTCGGACCTCCGCGCGCTTGCGTTTTATTCGGTAGACGGCGAAGAAGATTTTTCGGGCTCGCTCGTTTGGGAAATCAAACCTGTTTCCGAAAAATATATCGAAAGCGGTTCTTCCGAACTGCACTATAAGAACGGTGCGTACAGGGTTATCAAAACTCAGCTGACTTACGGTTTCCCGCTGCAGGGCGACTACGAATTTATGTATGCGAGAGTGCAAAGTTTCGGTAACGGCAAAGTGCTTTATTCTTTCAACGGACAGGACTTTACCGAATTCAGGCAAACGAATATTCAGTTTGAACTTGCCGACGGCGTAAAATATTATTATATTCCGCTTTCTTCAGGAGAAAACTTCTATATTCGTTTCGAGGGCGACGAGCAGGGAATGGAGTTATATTCGCTTACCGTATTTTGTCAGCCGTTCCTCGATACGCAAGTTCCGCACGACGGAGATTTTATATCGTCCGTAGATACGATGTATGCCGAGGACGCCGAAAGTCATCTCGTTCGCGAACTGAGCAAATTTTCGGGCGAATTGTCGTTCAATAAATCATGGTGTTTCTTCGATCAGTCTAATTACGGTACGTTTAAGTTCGCATATGCCGAAAATGCCGTTTCGGTAAGGCTGGTTGCGACGCTGCGTTACGGTTTCCGTATATCGGTTTCCGCCGACGGCAAAAAGTTCTGCGATCTTGCCATTGCCGCGCTTGCAAGCACAAGACATCAGGACGTAATAGACAACACGGGCGTTTATCAGTTCGATCTCACGCCGTATATCACGGATAGCGGTTTCGTATACGTAAGACTAGGCGATTGTACCGCCGACTACGGCTGGGGCGGTTCGTTTACCGAAATGAGCGTGATTTCGTTGACGAACGGCGAAAGCGAAAGCAAGGAAATATTTACCGACGGAAAACTGAACGCTCATATCGACGTTTCCGATACGGGGTATCTTTACGAAAACAACTTAAGTTATCAGGACTATCTCGGAAGAGCGGTTAAAAACAACGGCTATTTTACCTATAAATTCGCGCTCGAAAACGACGCCGATTCGTTCTATATCGCTTTTAACGGCAACGCCACGCTTAAAGTGCTGATCTCGTCGGACGGTACGGAGTATTCCTCCATACCTGATATGTATTTGCTCAACACCTATGTGGGCGACGGCTCGGCAACGACTTATAACTTAAGCGAATATCTCAGTCGGTCAAAGACCTTTTACGTAAGATTTACCGACGGCAACACGATTGACGACGAATCGTCCGTATTGTATTCGCTTTATGCGGGTTACAACAGAACTTCGTTATCTTCCCGCGGCGGCGACGAATACGAGGACAGAATCGACCACGCATTTTTGACAAGCACATCGTCGGAAAACGAGTATTTAGTCAATCCCGGCGAAAAGAACGTCGAAACGGGCGATCGTTACTGGGGTATAATAGACAAAGAGTTTAACTATCGCGCGAAAGGAATTTACAAATTCACTTATGCCGAAACGGCAAATGCGCTTAAACTTACCGCGTCGGTGTCGGGTTCGTACGTTTTATCGGTTTCGAAAGACGGCATAAAATGGATAGATATTGCGGTGGCGGCTCAGCAGTATTATTCGCCGTTTATATGGTCGGATTCTCAGCGTGAAATATACACCGACGTATCGTTCCTTATGGAAAACAACGAACAAAGAACCGTTTACGTCAGAATTTCCGATATGGTAGACGATAACGCTTACGGCGCAAGGCTCAAAGGTATGGGGCTTACCGAGATGAGCGGTAAAAAGGTCGAAAAAACGCCCGATTCTTCAATGATCGACGACGCGTCAGGCAGGTCGTCTTTAAACGCGGAAAATTTCGCGCTGTTCGGTCTTGTGTTATTCGGCTTTGCCGTTGCAATGAAGAAAAAATACAACTAAAAACTATTTGGCGGAGTTGTGCGTTTCAAGTGCAACTCCGCATATGAATAAAAATGAATTTCGATTATTTAAACGGATATATAACTAACGAAAGAGCAAGCATACTTAAAGCCGAACTCGACTGGATAAACGCTTTGTCGAAAAACGAGAGCGGTGTGTATGACGAGTACCTTGAAAAGGCGAAAAAACTCCTTGACGAGCGCATAGCCTCGGATGGAGCGTTGACCGTTTCTGCGTGCGATAACGCGGAAAAAATCATAATGCCGTTATCAAAAAGGTGTAAGCAGGATGCTATTATGTGCGTTTCGCATGCGCATATAGACATGAATTGGGTGTGGGGGTATAACGAAACCGTTGCCGTTACGCTTGCAACGTACCGCACGATGCTCGACCTGCTTGAAGAATACGACGATTTTATTTTCACGCATTCGCAGGCTTCCACGATTAAAATAGTGGAAGATTATGCGCCCGAAATGCTTGAAGAAATCAAAAAGTATGTTCGTGCGGGGCGGTGGGAGATAATTGCGTCCACCTGGGTGGAAAACGATAAAAACCTGACCGCAACCGAAAGCATGCTCAGACACATTCTTTATACCGAGCGGTATTTATCCGATCTTTTCGGGTTCGGAAAGGATTATTATACGATAGATTTTGAACCCGATACGTTCGGTCATCCCGCCGATTTGCCCGAAATTCTCGCAGGGAACGGCGTTAAGTATTATTATCACGGGCGCGGCGCAAAAGACGAAGTCTTGCGTAATTGGGTTGCTCCGTCGGGTAAAAGCGTTGTTCTTTTCAGAGAGCCGCTTTGGTACAGCGGCGAAATAGAATACGACAAATTCACCCTGTATGCCGATCTTATGCACAAGTACGGAATGAATAAGTTTATGCATCTTTACGGCGTGGGCGATCATGGCGGCGGTGCGACAAGACGGGATATCGAGCACATAAAACGGCTTAACGCCGCACCATGTATGCCTCGTTTCGAGTTTTCGAAAATGCACGATTTCTTTGATTACGCCGAAAAATTCAAAGATAAATTTCAAAATTATCGCGGAGAACTCAATCCCGTTTTCAGAGGGTGTTATACCTCGCAGTCGCGCATAAAATTCGCCGACGCCAACGACGAACGCAGGCTTTTGGACAGCGAAAGATTTATCGCGCTTGCTGCCGCAACGGTCGGTTTCGACGGACAACTCGATAAAAAAGCGTGGATAAATCATCTTTTTAATCAGTTCCACGATATTTTGCCCGGTTCCTGCGTTATCGAATCGCGGGAGCACGCTATGGGTTTATCGCAGGAAACGCAGACGCTGTGCGGCGTTATCGCCACGTGCGCATTGAGAGAAATCGCACGGAATATAAAAAACGACGACTGCGGCAAGGGCATAAGCGAGGCGTACGGCGCTGGCGTAGGGTTTTATGCCCCGAACGGAATTTACTCTGCCGAAAGAGGTAGCGGAAACAAGCGCGCGTACATGCTTGTAAATGCGTCCGATACGCCGAGAAACGAGCCTGTCGAGCTGCAATTATGGGATTACGAAGGCGATACCGAGTGTATTTGCGTAAGAAATGCCGGTGGTGAGATAATTCCGTCGGAAACGCTTGAGAAAAAGGGTTATCAGGGCTATTGGTATACGCCCGTCGTTGCGCTATGCTCAATACCCGCGCGCGGCTACACTGTCGTTTATTTAAGCGACGACGGCGAGAGAAAAACTCGTGCGATACCCGAACTTAATCCGCGCATGCAACCGCTTGAAAAATATGTGCTCGATAACGGAATTATCCGCGCAACGTTTTCCGAAATCGACGGCAGTCTGCAAAGTCTTATAAATTTAAAAACGGGTAAAGAAATGCTTTCCGCTCCGTCTGCGATTTTTATAAAAACCGTAGAGGACGGCAAAAACGGAATGACCGCATGGAATACGGGCACGGTTTATTGCAAGGAAAAAATGTATTCGGTAAGAATTGACGAAAAGGCTTATAATAACGACGGTCTGATTAAAAAGTTCGCCTATAGGTCGATTATCGGGGTGTCCGAGGTTTATTGCACGGTAACGTTGCCCGAAAAAAGCGATACTTTAAAATATAGTTTTTCAATAAATTATAAAGAAATCGGAGAGCCGAAAAACGGCGACGTGCCGGGCATTGCCGTCGAGTTTTTTCCCGTTGCGGACGGTTTTGAAAGGGAAACGCAGTTGTCGGTTGCGCCGCTTAAAACGGACGGCGACGAACAATGTTTTATGCGTTTTGTTTCTGCGGTCTGCGATGACGACGAATCTACGATTTTTACCTTTGTCGGCAAACACGGAGCACGCGTAAACGGCGGTAAATTGTCCGTTTCGCTTATAAGGTCGAGTTACGATCCCGATCCGTTCCCGGAAAATTATGCGCAAAAAATCGATTTCTTTATAACGGTCGGGAATGCAGGTTCGGCTTACGCTAAGCGAAACGCCGATAAACTGCTTTCGCCCGTAGCTGTTGTTTCAGTACCCGAAAACGGCGACGGTAAACTTAAAAACGAGGGCGGTTTGTGTAAATATAACGGTAAATCTGTTGTTTCGTCCGTCAGGGGCTCGGAAAACGGCAAACTTGTTTTCGGAATATATAATCCCTCGGGCATTGCCGATAAATCCGAGCTGGTTTTTGAAAAAACGCCGAAAAAGGCGATTGTTACCGACGTGCGCGGCGTAAAAACCGACGATATGATCCTGATAAACGGCAAAGGCGTTGAATTTAACGTGCCGCCTTACGCATATTTGACGATAGAAACGGAGTTTGAAAATGAATAACGGACCTGCTTATTTTGAATGTAACGACGAACGCCTTAACAAGGCGTTCAGGCTCGCCGTCGGCTGCGTGGAAACAAACGTCGCGGTTATAAAGCACGGGCTTTTGACCGAAGAAAAACCATGCGTCATGGCGGGTTTGGATTATGCCGCGCCATGGACGCGCGACGCAGCCATTAACGTTATGAACGCGGTGAAATATTTCGATGCGGAAATCGCTGAAAACACGCTTTTGTCGGTTCTGACGACGGATAAAGACAGGGTTATCGTCGGCGATCAATACTGGGATAACGTAATATGGGGGCTTGCCGCGTACGAGTTGTATTGCGTGAATAAAGACGAAAAATTTCTTTCGCTTGCGTACGCCGCGCTCGATAACACGTTGAGCGACAGAATAAACCAAGAATTTGACGAAAAAATCGGCTTGTTCCGCGGTCCTGCTGTTTACGGCGACGGCGTGTCCGCATACCCCGATAAATATACCGACGCCGACTTTAATTCGGGAATATTAAGCTGGGTGGATAGTCACGCGGACGAGCGCGCCGAAAAAGGTTACGGCTTGCCGATGTTTGCGTTGTCTACAAACTGTTTGTATTATGCCGCAATGCGCACGGCGGATACTATGGCTGAATTGTTGGGCAAACAAACGAAATACAAAGCTGCGGCAGACAGGCTGAAAAACGCTGTTGAAAACAAGTTTTTCAACGGTAAAAGTTACGATTATTTATATAGCGAAAGTTCGGCGCAAGAGGGGTTAGGTTTGTCGTTTTTGTTGCTTTTCGATATAGTCCCGAAAGATCGCGCCGAAGATATAATAAAAAACGTATACGTAACAAAATACGGTATTCCGTGCGTTTATCCGAGTTTTCCGCGCTATAACGCTTACGGTTTCGGTCGGCATAGCGGAACGGTCTGGCCGCACGTTCAGGGCTTTTGGGCTAAAGCCGCTTTAAAATACGAAAACACGCAGGCGTTCGACCGCGAATTGTTTGCTCTTGCGGACAATGCGGTGAAACATATGCAATTTGCCGAAATATATCACCCCGAGAACGGCGAAATATACGGCGGCGTGCAGGAAATAAACGCGTTCGGCAAAAAGGGCATAGACCTTTGGAAATCGTGCGATTATCAGACCTGGAGCGCGACAGCTTTTTTGAACATGATTTTTGAAGGAATAACGGGCTATAGCACGATTAACGGCAAGTTCAACCCGTATTTGCCCGACGGAATCGACTATGTAAAACTGAATAATTTTGCCGTCGGAAACAAGCGGTACGACCTGAATATTAAAAGAAGCGGCGATACGGTGGTTTTTGAAACAGCGCAAAGGACAAACAAATGAATATTTTTGATTATGTAAATACTCGGATCGGAACGGAGAACCGATTCAGATTTTCTAACGGCAACATATATCCGATAACGGCTCGTCCGTTCGGTATGGCGCAGTTTTCTTTGCAAACGGACGGTGCTTCCGCGCCATGGTTTTTCGATCCCCGTTCGCACTCGTTCGAGGGTATAAGACTTACTCATCAGGCAAGCCCGTGGGTGGGCGATTTCGGTCAGATGTTGATTGCGCCGTTTACAGGCGAATTTTCGGGCAATATTGCAATCGACTGGTCGTCGTACATGCCGCAAAAAACGCAACTTTTGCCATATAAAATAGCAGTAAAGCCTAACAGATACGACGTAAAATGCGAACTCGTGCCGACTTGTCGCGGGTGTATTATGCGCTTTTCGTCCGAGCGTCCGATTATAGGTCTTGCGCTTTCCGAGTGTGGTTCGCCGATCGATTTTTCCTGCGACGGGAAAGTGATTAAAGCCGTTATAACGTCGTCGAATCCCGTATCCGGTAAGGTCATAAAAGAGTATATTTACGGCGAATTGTCCGAAGAACCGCAGGCTTGTTTTGTCAATGAAAACGGAGTTCTGATTATAAAAATGCCTTCGGATACGGTCGTTCGCTTTGCTTTCGGCTTTATATCGCATGAGCAAACCGAATTGAGTTTTAACCGTGAGGTAAAGTCGGAAACTTTCGACGAACTTGAATCGCAAGCAAAGGGCGAATGGCTTGAATACTTGTCGAAAATACGCGTGGATGGCGACGAAGAGAGAAAAAAGACCTTTTATTCTTGTTTATATAGGGCTTTTTTGTATCCGATAACTTTTTACGAGATCGATAAAAACGGTATGCCGGTTCATTTCAACGCAGATACGCAAAGGACGGAAAAGGGGTATTATTATACCGATAACGGATTTTGGGATACATACAGAACCGTCTATCCGTTATTTGCTATTTTAATACCGGAAAAAACTGCCGAAATGGCGGAGGGTTTTATAAACCACGGAATCGAAACGGGGTGGCTGCCTAAGTGGATTACTGCGGGCGAAATGGGTTTTATGCCGGGAACGCTTATAGAGGCTGTTATTGCCGAATGTGCCGTTAACGGACTTATAGACCGGGATTTACTAAAAAGAACACTGGAATTATTAAAGAAAAACGCATATTTGCCGGGCAGCGAAAATTCGGGACGAACAGGAATTGCCGAATACATAAAACACGGCTTTGTTTCGGTAAATTATAAGGAAAGTATAAACCAGACGATGGATTCCGCTTATGGGGACAGTTGTATTGCGCAAGTTGCGAAAATTGCGGGCGATTTAACGCTCGCTGAAGAATTGCAAAAACGGTCATTCAATTATAAAAATTTGTTTGATAAAGATACGCTTTTTTTCCGTGCGAAGAAAACGAACGGCGAATTTGCCGATAACGGTTTTTCGCCTTATACCTGGGGCGGTGCTAATTGCGAGTGTTCGTATTTTCAAAATCGTTTTTCCGCTGTATTTGATATCGACGGAATGGTTATGTTATACGGCGGCAAAGAGGTTTTTGAGAATAAACTTGATGAATTTTTCGATTTGGAACCAAAGTATGAAGTCGGCGGTTACGGACAGGAAATACACGAGATGAGTGAAATGGCTTGCGCCGAATTCGGGCAGATGGCTATTTCAAATCAACCGAGCTTCCATATTCCTTGGCTTTATTCGGCGATCGGTAAAAGGGAAAAGACTACCACAGTCGTAAAAAATCTTATCAATAATGCCTTTAACGGCGGCGAAACCGGGTTCCCGGGCGATGAAGATAACGGGACAATGGCTTGTTGGTATATTTTTGCTTGTTTAGGGTTGTATCCGATATGCCCCGGCAGCGGTGAATTCGTTTGCTGCGATCCGTCGTTCGATAAAATCGAAATTCTGGGGCATGCATTGCCGAAAATCGAAAAAAATAGAATAACCAACAAGAAACTGTTTGACATTTTAGGCGAAAAGAGGATAATTAAATGAAAATACTGTGCATAGGCGATTCTATAACCGATATGGAGCGTAATAAAGGCGTTGAACTGTTGCCGTATAATTACGGCGTAGGTTATCCTTTTTATCTTCAGGGAAAGTTGGCGGTCGAGCATCCCGCGGAGTATACGGTTATAAACCGTGGCGTAAGCGGAAACAGAATAACCGATCTTTATGCAAGGCTTAAAAGCGACTGCTGGAATCTTTGCCCCGACGTTATATGCTGTCTTGTAGGCATAAACGATTTATGGCATGAGATCGAATGGCAAAACGGCGTCGATCCCGAACGCTACGAGCGGTTTTACCGCATGACGATAGACGATACGTTAAAACGCCTGCCGTCCGTTCGATTTATTCTGATCGAGCCGTACGCCGTAAAAGGTTGGGTTATAGATAAGTATGCCGATAGTTTTTGTGAAATAAAGAAATATTCGGATATCGTAAAAAGAATTGCCGAAGAGTACGGCTTTCCGTTTGTCGAACTGCAAAAAACCTTTGACGAATACAATGAAAAGTTCGGAAGCGATTTTTGTACGTACGACGGAATTCATCCGCAGGTTGCGGGTAGCGCGCTTATCGCCGAAAAAGTCGCTGTGGCAATTTACGAACTGACAAAATAACTATGAAGATTAAAGAAATAATAAAGATTATTGAAAACGGAGCAAAGGTAGACGAGTTAAACTGCGACGGAATAAAATCGGGTTCTATAGAAAACGAAATAGAAAAGATAGGAGTTTCGATGTTCGCTACCGTTGACGTTTTAAGGCGTGCCATTGCCGACGGCGTGAATTTTTTAATCGTTCACGAACCGACTTATTACGAACATATGGAAATTTTCTTTGATTCGCCCGTGTCGAACGCCAAGCGCGAGCTCATTAAGGAAAGCGGCATCACGATATATCGCTGGCACGACCACGCTCATTACAGAGAAAACGATTATGTTACCGAATCCGAGTGCGAGTTATTCGGGCTTTGCGGCAAAGTGACAAAAACGGAGTTTTGCGCGTCCTATCTGATGGATTCGGACGAGTACGTTACCGGGCTTGAAATCGCAAAGCGTATCGAAGATAAAGCGGGCGTAAAGCATGTAAGAATAATCGGCAGCCGAGATAAAAAGTGTAAAAAAATTGCGTTGTGTTTCGGTACTCCCGGCGGAGTATTTGAATTATTGCGCCGCCCCGACGTAGACATGGTTATAACGGGCGAAATATGCGAATGGGCGTGGGGCGAATACGCAAGGGACGCCGACGCTTTAGGCATAACGAAGTCGTTGATCGTTGCGGGGCATATCGGTTCCGAAAGGGCCGCCATGGCTCGCCTTGCAAACGAACTTATTCGGTATTATCCGTCGGTAAAATACTACGAATGCGGCGAAGTTTACACCTATACTGACGACACAACGGAGTAATGTGGCAAATTTAACTATAACGGATAAGAAAATTAAAAAATTTAAATATGTAGTCCGGTCCCGTAATAAAAAAACGAGGTAATTGCCGGGCTGTCTTGGCTTGCAAAAAGCAAAACCCCTCTTTCCGAGTTTTTGGAAGGAGGGATTTTTTTATGCGTCGGAATTGTTTTCGTGCGCCGCCGATTATCTTAAGCGATAACAAAGAAGTCATTTTATCGGGATAAATCGGTAAATCGAATTTTTTATATGACCGATAATTTTACGGGGTTGCATATGTCCGGGTTGCATGTAACGGATTTGAATAGGCGATTCTGCATTCAGCGAAAAACACGCCTTATTCCTTACGTCACTCGTTCTGCGTTTCTTGTTTCAGCAGAGTTGCGTAACGCAACATTTGTTTGCGCGAAGATACGCCGAGTTTTTCCAGAATATTGTGGTTGTGGAATTTTAGCGTGCTTTCGCGTATATTAACTATATCGGCGATTTCCTTTGCTGTTTTGCCTTGCAGATAGAGGTTAAAAACGGTTTTTTCGGTTTTTGTAAGTTCTTTTAATCCGATTTTGAATGCTTCGTAGTTGTCCGGATCGATCTCGTTTTTACGGGAATAAGCCAGTCGCTCGATTTCCGCTTGCTGCTTGTCGATTTCGTTGGTCTGGCTTTCGGTTACGATTGCAAGTTCTTCGTTCTGACGTTTCAGGTTTTCCGTTTCGAGATCGCGAAGTTTGTCCTGTTCGGCAAGATACACGAATAAGTCGTCGATTTCGATAATATCGGATTTTGTTCCGGCATGCTCCTGCATACGTATTTTTTCAAGACTTTTTATTACGGGGGAAACAAATTTTCGCGAAAAAATTACGCAAAGAACAACGGCGGAAAATACAAGTAAAAAGCACACCAATACAATTCTTATAACATTGACTGTTACGGTTTTGTCGAATTCGCTTTTCGGTTGCATAACTACAAGGGTGTAGGGCGTATTGCAGATCGTAACCTCGTTTTTAGCGGCAACGAAAGTGTTTTCGCCTAAGAACTCGGTGAGCGAGTCGTTCATTTCTTTTGGTACGAGCGTACCGCCGGGTTTTAAAGAATAGCCGCCGAGGACGCCTGCCCAGAATATATTTTTGCAGTCGATTTTGCCGTCTTCTGCCGTTTTGGAAAAGGTGCAGGTCAGTTTTTCTAATCTTGTGGGTTGAGCAAAGAAATCTTTAAAGTAATTTTTCGAGATTTCAAACCCGCAAATGCCGTAATACGAGCCGTCGGCACCGAACAGCGGGGTAAGGAACGCCATTGCTTCTTCGCTCGTTCCGTTAAGCGTAAAAATATCGGTCAGTACCGATTTTTTTATCAGAAAAAAACCACCGGCTATGCCGGTGTTGCCAAAAAAGCTTTAGTTTCAAGCATAAAAAAAATATATACAAAAAAACTCCTATGTGCTAAACTGAATGGGATTCGCAATCGCATTGAGTAAG
>CAKQKA010000014.1 GCA_934247855.1 uncultured Clostridia bacterium
TTGTCTTGCTTGTTTATTATTATAGCATAAATTTCTAAATTTTTCAACCGCTATTGAGTTTGCGGACGTAGAATTTCGGAATAAATTTAAAATGACACCCGCCAAACAACTCACATACCTAAAAGTCGTAGCCGTCAGCGAGCCTGATTTAGAGGCGTTGACCGACGGCGAAAAACGAACTTTCTTTGAAAGTATCTTTTCAAGGATAGTCGAACTGCACCAACAAGCGCAAACCGAAAACAAAAACGAAACCTGACTTAAAAGCCGAAAAATTACGCAAAAAAAACTAAATAAACTAAACCGAGTAAATAGAAAAATATAAATTAGAAAATAACGCTAAAAAAGCGATAAAATAAACGAAATGAAAGGGACTGAACGGACTCTTGGTGAGGACAGAATTCGCCTATATGACATAGTTGGGGAGAATTTTGAATTACTGCTCACAGTTGAAGATGAGAATAAATATTTCTAAAAATAAAAAAAATAATAGGTTTTCAAGCCTGTTATTTTCTTTGCAAAAACGGAAAAGTTGCAAAGAATTCATAAAGTATCGTCAAATTCGTTGCAAAAAATGACAGTACAGCGAACCCCACAAAAAATTAAAGGCAATTTTTGCCATAGTTAAAAATAGTTTCGCCCGACAAAAAACAATTAAAAACACTTTAAATAAAAACAATCTCTGATAAGAAAAAGGAGCTATACGCAGTAAAAAGTCCGTCTATAGATCGATTAACGGCATATTGGGATTGTTTTTTGTTTTCGTGCCGTAAAAAATTGCAACTCCCTTGATTTTATTCAATTTTAGTGGTATAATATAAAATGATTTAAGGCAAGCGAGTTGCCGAAAATCGAATTTTTTAAGGAAGGAATTTTTATGGATAAAGAAAAAATTGACAGAATAAATTATCTTGCGCACAAATCCAAAACGCCCGAAGGGCTTACCGAAGAGGAAAAAACCGAGCAGGCTACGCTTCGCAAAGAGTATCTTGCCGAATGGCGGCGCGGAATGGTAGAAACGTTAGACAATACTTACATTGTAGAACCCGACGGAACAAAACACAAAGTCAAACCGTTGAATTAAACAAAAAAGTCTGAATATGGCGATAATCGACCTATACTCAGACTTTTTATAATTACAAATATTCAGTCCAGTCGTTAACGCTGTCGAACACGACGGATAGGTTCATTCCGCTTTGGTCGTACATTTCTTTCGTGGTTTCGCCGCTTAACACGAGCATAGACTTAAACCCGCTGTTTACGGCAAACGCCATATCGGTGTACAATCTGTCACCCACCATAACGACTTCTTCGGGGTTAACCTTATACCGCGAAACAACCGCCCTGCCCATACCGTTATACGGTTTGCCGATTATTACGTCCGGTTCGCGACCGCTGCTCTTTTTGAACATTTCTATAAACGAGCCGACGTCCGGCATAGAATAATCTTCGGCGGGGCAAACGGCGTCTGGGTGAGTGGCAACGTACAGTGCGCCGCGCTTTAACGCTATATCGAACGCGCGGATCTTCGCAAAATCGAGCGTTACGTCATAAGACAAAACGGCGATTTCCGCGTGGTTTTCGTCGGTAAGCTTGACGCCCGCATCTACAAACTCCTTTTTAACGGCATCCGTGCCCACTAAATAGACGGAACTACCCTTATGTTCGGCGTTTAAAAACTCAATCGTCGCGCGGGCGGAGGTATAAACGTCGTCTTTTTCGTCCAGAATGCCGCGCGCGTTAAGTTTTTTGCGGTATTCTTCGTCCGAACGGGAAGAATTATTCGTAAGATAAACGAGTTTTTTGCCCGCCGAGCGAAGCAGAGACAAGGTGTTTACAACGTCGCCTATAAGTTTATCTCCGAGATAAATCGTGCCGTCAAGATCAAGCAGCACGATTTTTATTTTATTCAACATTTCTTTTATATCATTCATATTCTCACCAAAGCAATTTACGCA
Organism: uncultured Clostridia bacterium; assembly: GCA_934247855.1. Classification (GTDB taxonomy): domain Bacteria; phylum Bacillota; class Clostridia; order Christensenellales; family Borkfalkiaceae; genus HGM11416. Next base: position 1,956 of record CAKQKA010000014.1, read on the forward strand.
AAAAACAATCGTCAACGCCGCTAAAAAGCGCACAGCCTGCCATATTATGTATTTTTATTTAAAAATTTCCCCATTCAATAAAAAATCAAAGCCATTCAAAAACGCCCGTTGCCCATAAAATTTTAAGCAAACTATCGCCCCTGCAGATAAGCGGCGCAAGTCTGAGCGCCATCGTATTTATGTTTTGCGGGTATAATTCCACCGTGCTTTTTCGCCCGCCGTAAACAAGATAAACGATATGTTCGCCGTCGGGAATATGAAGCGTAAGTTCTTGAATATAACCGCCGAGTTTATCGTCCTCGGCAAGCGTTTTTAACAGCGCAGACAATTTTTCGTCGTCGCAATAGTAGTTCGGCTTCGTGCAAATTATCGCACCCGGCATAATGGCTTTAAGCTGATCGGCGCACATTTCGTACGAAGGAACTTTAACCATATTCACGCAATCTGTCAGCATAACGCCGTAAATTTTTAAAAGCATTTTATACGCAAAATACTCCCTTTCGCCTTCAATCACATCAAGATCGTAACACGACAAAACCTTTGACATGCTTTCCGCAGGGCTTTCAAACGGCAAAAGCATCGCCGCCTTTTCGCTTAAAAATTTTGCGTAAACAAGGCTTTTATAATCGTAATTTTTAAAGTAATTCAAACATTCATAAACGCTTTCGTTAAGCAATTTTTTAGGCGTTTCATCATCAAAATGTAAGCCTATAAGTTGATTAACGCACATTTCGATAAAAAGAATACGTTTACTTAAAATCTGCCTTATTACATCCGCTACCTTGTTTTTTTGCAAAGAAGAAAACAATTCATCGTCAAATGCGAAGTAAGCTTTTTCCGCAACGAATTCGCAGTTTCTTTTTAAAACGCAGCCGAACGAGTAATCAAGCGGCACTGCAAGCAAATCGACATTATTTTCCGCGCAATAATCGGAAACGCGCGCAATAAGCTCGCCCCCGCCAGCAGCAACGACGCACAGCGGCTTTTTTACCGAATGCAAAAGTCGTTCGGCAACTCTTTCGTCCGCGCCGTCGTCGACCGAGAAAAAAACCGTACGGTCCGCAAACGCAATCTTTTCTTCATCGCAAAAATTTCCGTCGGCGACAACACCGCGAATTTTTTTACAAACCGAAAAATACCCCGAATCATCGGTAAAAACAATCGCCTCGCTGTCCGCCGAACCGACCGGAGTCAAGTCGCCCGAACCGCCGACAATTTTTTCGTCTGAACCGCTCGCAGTTTTTTCGTCCAAACCCGCCTGCCCGAAAACATTAAAATGATCCAGAATAAAATCGGCTATAAGCGTAGCGACATCGCCGAACGCGATTCCGCCCACAGGCAAAGTTTCCCGCAAGGCACAAAGTTCCTCCGCCACATCGGAATCTGCCAAAGCATTATCGCCAACCGTCTGTCTGCCGTCCGGCTGCACACCTCCCGTCTGCCTGCCGCCCGATAAAAAAACAGCATTATCGTATGCTGTTTTAAAGTTTTTATTATCGATATCGCTCATTTGCATTTCCGTCCGATAGAAGCAAACAGGTTCACACGCTCTTCAAACGAAGGGCATTTGATTATTGTTTTATCCGAGAAAACGCCGTCGCTATGGCACTCCGCAATGCTGATTGTATTACCCGCGATCGCCAGCGCGCAATTTTCGACGTATTCTTTGACCTCCGCAGGACAATCTATGCCGAGCATATTGCGCGGGTATTCGTTGTTTTGAGTAAGCACTACGAGCAATTCTTTTTTGCGAATCGCCTCGACGAACAGCGCGAGAGCGGGCTTCGAATACTCACGCACGGAAAGACAAACGGCATTGAACCCGTCCGCCTTAACCTTATCGAGCAGTTCGGAAAACTGCGCAACCGCTTTTTGCGATTCGGTTTCCATTTCCAACCACCTGTATTTGCAGGTATACTCGTAAGCGGCGATAAGCCCCGCGTCGGCTGCGGCAGACGTATAGTTCGCAACAGAAGGAAATTCCATTGTAACAGAACCCGATTCACGGTAATATTTACGCAAAGCGGCGATCAGATCATACAAATAAAAGGGATTTTGCGCGTCGCAAAGCAGGTTATACTCGCTTTCGTCGATATCGAGGCAAAGTTCGGAACGCAAAAATTCCGCAACAGACCTGCCTTTTCCGTATTTTTCGATAATTTTCACCGCAACCGCCCTGAAAACGTGTTTCAACGTGATGGTGCCGTTCTTTTTTGCGCGGGTGAAAGCGTAGACGTCCTCTTCGTAATCGACGCACAAATCGTATTTGGATAAAGTCTTATTTATTTTTTCGGTTGCTTTGACCGCCCTGTCCTCACAAATTTCGCGATAGCTTGCAAGCATTGGTTCAAACAACAAGGTGTTTGACTTGGTAACGCCGTAAAACGCCCCCGTGCAATTCCCCAACACGGTCGATTTCAGAGTAACTTCAAAACCGCATATCCCGAAAATATCGAGCGTTCTGCAACCGGACAAAAACTCGTTTGCGGCGGCAATCGTGCCAAAATCGCACACGCCGGCAACCGAAACGCCCGCTTTATATGCCATAAACGCGGACATAGTGGGATTATACGGCGAAAAAGAATAATCGGTACGAACGTTAAAGTTATAAGAGGTGTTATCCTCTAACCCGTATTTTTTATTCCGCTTTTCGGTTTTTTTCAGCAATGCAAGCAATAATTTACGATAAAGCACATTTTTAGAATTTAAATGTTTAATAAGTTGTTCGCTTTGCATAAAGCCTCCCCGAATACATCGAATACTACTTATAATTTTATTATAATGTCGCGCGATTGTCAACAAAAATCAACGCTATTCGCCGTTTGAAGAACGAGCATAGAAAAATCACCGAAGAAAAATGCAAGTTTTAGCTGTAAATTTTGCGAAAAGACTTGTTTTTTTTCGATAATATGGTATAATTATTAAGTCCTAAAAGGTAGAGTATGCGGCGTTTCGGTCGTCGGCATTCGGGTAAAAGCCGATAAATAAACGCAAATCGCCGTTACAAAAGTAAAAAATCATCGGAGGTAATCATGAACAAAAGCGAATTCATCAGAGCATATGCCGATAACCTCGGCGTAACGATCAAAGATGCCGAACATAACTTCCAGACGCTTGTAGACACTTTAACCCAAGTACTGCAAACCGGCGAATATGTTCATGTATCGGGTTTTGCAACTTTTGAAATCAAAGAAAAGAACGCTCGCGACGGAATCAACCCCAAAACAGGCGAAAAACTCACTATTGAAGCATGCAAATCGCCTACCGCAAAATTTAGTAAGGCGTATAAAGATCTCTTTAACTGATCAAACTTATCAAAAACAACACCCTTTGGGACTGACCGTCGTCAGTCCCGTTTTTTATGCCGTTTTTTTATGCGAAACCAACCCTGCCGAACAAAAACCCAAAATCATGCCGATTGAGTTGTAAAAGACGAAAAAAGCAAAAGAATTTTTATATATGTTTAACAAAAAAACGCCTGCCTGCCAAACCTCAAACGCACGGAAAACTATTGACAAATTGCATAGAATAAATATATAATACAACTAATATACAATAAGAGGAAACAACGCATTAAAAACAACGGCTTTAAAAAGTGTCAAGCGTTTAATTAACCGTAATAAAAACGGAGGCTTTAAAAAACGGCAAGCGTTTAATTGCAACCGCGACCAATAATTCGGCATAGCAGCTTAATTAAACCGACGCAACACAAGATATACGAAAAGCGTTTTAACAAAATGCGATTTCTTCGGAGAGTAAAATGAAACGTTTAAAAAAGATTTTAGCAATAATGGTTATCGCCACGGTAATGATATCGTCGTCTGGGTGTGACCTCATCCGCGCGATAATCGGGCTTTATAATGCGCCGAGTTATGCGCAAAGACAATACGTCGAGCCGAACAAGGACGAAACCGACAAACTGTTTAACGAGATTAAAGAGCTTTGCACCGAGACGAATAAAGGCAGTAAAATTATAGCCAAGCGCAATTCGTTTATGATGAAGTATACTCAGGCGTCAACTTCGCGCATAGTGGCAATGCTGGAATACTACAACAACGTTACCGACGGCGAGGCGAAAGCTCGCGCGGAACGCATTGAAAACTATTTCAATCAGTTGCACAACCAAGCGCTGGAAATGGAAAAGACCATTCTGCAATCGTCATACGCAAAGTTGCTTACCGATTCTTTAGGTCAGGACTATGCCGACAGCATTCTTAACCAGACCGTCAAATCCGACGAGGTTATCGCGCTTGAGTCAAGAATTTCCGAGCTTGAAAACGAATATTCCACCCTTACCGCCACCCCGAACGCGAGCAATTATGCCGAGCAAATGGCGAAGATTTTCAAGGAACTTATAGTTACCCGCAACAAAATCGCAAAGCAGAACACTCGCACCGACGGCACGACTTATTCCAACTATCACGAATACGCTTACGACAAAGTTTACAGCCGCAAATACACGCCCGAGGACGCAGCCGTATTCAGACAAGCCGTAAAAGACAACCTTTACGACGTAGGCAAAAAACTTTACGACACGAGCGACAAATACATTACCGGCGAGGCAAGAACGGCGGCGATCAACGAAAACGGCATCAAGCAGTTTATGCCGCAAATCATAAACGGCACCGCCGAAAGCATGCTGACGAACTGGAATTATATGATGTCCAAGAACTTGTATAATTTTACGATTTCGCCCAATAAATACCCCAACAGTTTTGTAATCGAGTTCGCTCAGTACGGCGACGGATTCATGTTTATCAACGCAAGCGGCAGCCTTCTGTCCGACCTTTCGACCATAGTACATGAGTTCGGGCATTACAACGCGATTTTTGCCACCGATGAGAAAAAAGAGGGAAGTAGCGCGATTTATAGCATAGACCTTGCCGAAACGCACTCGCAGGCGTTCGAGCTTATCACGCTGCCCACCGTGAAAAAGGTATTTGAAAGCAACAATATCGGCAACGTTTACACCGCTTATGCGGACAATTTGCTGCTGCAAAGCGTGTGGTCGATGCTTTCAAATTCGCTTTTCGACGAGTTTGAATACACCGTTTATACCGCCGACGAAAATGCGCTTACCGCCGATTATTTTGAAAACACGTTCAACGAAATCTGGAAAAAATACTGGTCTTTAAACAAAGACGGCAAGCCGACGTATAACTACTACGATATATCGCACTTGTTCACCTCGCCCTCATACTGCATAAGCTACTCGGTTTCGATGGTGTTCGCCTCCGAAATATGGATGAGCAACGCGCCCGTAACCGACTATCTGAACGTAGTATCTTACGGCTCGGGGCATTATATCTCCGACGTAGCCGCGGCGGCAGGGCTTTCCGATCCGCTTAAAGCCGAAACTATTGCAAATATAGCGCAAAACTATAAGACTCAGCTTAAAAATATTTTAGGGCTGTCTTTCGGCGACAGCACGTTCGACGCATAATTTATTAAGTCAGTACGCCGAAACAGCCGCAAGAATCCGCCAACAAAGAACGGCGGCGTCATACCCGCCGATAAGCGTTTTTAAGCAGCCGCAAAATGTTTCAGATAACATAAAAAGACAGTCATAAGTTACGATTTGTAACAGTTGACTGCCTTTTTGTTTTGGTTATCGGCGCGGCTTATATAGGTTTATGCCGCACCTATTATTGATTATTCACCCGCCATTTCAAGTCTGCCGTTGGATATAATCGGCGATATGATGAGCCATATAGCCGACAACGCTACCAGCGAATAGACGATTATCGAGCCGAGCGTTCTTGCGCCCATAAACAAAAACCCGACGAGGTTGAAATTGAATATTCCGAACAATCCCCAGTTGAGCGCGCCGATGATTACAAGCACATACGCGATAATATTTGCTATTTTCATAATTCCTCCTCCGTTGCAAAACAACGTTTTCGCAATTAAGTATGCCGCATTAAAGCATAATTATTCGTGGCGCAAAGCAAACAACGCCCGTCCGCACGATAAAACAAACCGATTTGCGGCTTGACTTGCGGCTCCCCTTGCGGCTTGACGAGCACGGCGGGCAAATAATTGACAAACCACGAAAAAATTACTAAAATAAAAATAATAAGCGACCTGCTCGGCAAGGACTTATAACCTATATTTTTAACTCAGAGGCAAGCAATGTTTATAGACACACATACGCACTCTTCGGGCGCAAGCTATTGTTCGCACATTACAATAGAAGATCTGATCGATTTCAAAATCGAACTGGGCTACGACGGAATGATTTTGACCAATCATGTTCAGCCATGGTATTACAAAGACCGCCCTTTTAAAGAGGTGATCGACGATATAAAAAGTGATTTCGAGCGCGGGCTTATCCACGCCGAAAACAAAAATTTCAAACTAATACTCGGCGCGGAAATTTCTATCAACCTGCCCCGCTACGCCGACATACTCGTATACGGCGACGTACCGACTTTTCTTGAAAAACACCCCGATACCTGCGCCCTTACTCAGCGCGAATTATACGCGGCTTGCAAAGAAAACGACATGATAATGATTCAGGCGCACCCCAAGCGCGCAGGGTTCGACTTTCTCGAACCGAGTTGTCTTGACGGCGTGGAAATCAACTGTCAGCCGAACGACCTCGCCCTCCGCGATATCGTAACCGAATTCGCAAAACGAAACAATCTTATACTTTCGTGCGGAACAGACACTCACGCCCGAGACATGAAAACTCGCGGCGGACTTATCGTTCCCGACGATATTTCCACATGCGCGGACTATGCAAAATACTTATCCGCCTGCGCCGAAACGCACTTAAAAATCAACGACGAAGAGTTTGTTTTTGCGGTTACCCGCTAACGCTTTTGTACCACATTTTTTGCAGTTTAATTGCAAGCAGTGCAAGGCTCGCCGAGTTGGGCGGATACGATAGACCTTATCGGTCATCGTAATCGCACAACGATGGCAGTTAACACAGCAATGCGCCGCAAATAAGCTGCAAAAGTCAGGCTATAGGTCGATTATCGGCATAAATCAAAAACGCAACAATTTACAAATAATTGTAAAAGTGCGGCGCATATGCGCCCGGATGTTTCGACTGCGCTTCGCTCCGCTCAACATGACTATAAAAATTTTTTCGTCATCCTGAGATGCGCTCACTTGTTCGGCTTACGAAGGATCCAGCCGCAAGGCGCACCCAATCGCAATCAAATCTCACGATTATAATTCACTACAAAATATCGCCCTATAGGTCGATTATCGGCATATAGCGGTAGTTGTTATGAGTCGCAAATAAGCCGCAAAAATTTTTGCAGTTTAGTTGCAAGCAGAGCAAGGCTCGCGAAAGGCGAAAGGGTGAGATAGACCTTGTTGGTCATCGAAGTCTTTTGCCTGAAGCAGTAACGCCGCTATGTGCCGCAAATAAGCTGCAAAAAGCGACCTGTGAAAGCACCGGGAAACGCAAACTGCTTTTCGCCGACGGCAAACTTAACGCGCAAATATCTTTTGTCGTCGCTCATCCAGGTAATTTTGCCGTCGCCAAAGATTTTGTGCGCAACCGACATACCAACCTGCACTTTCGCAAGCATTTCATAAAGTTCTTTTTCGGCAATTTCTTCGCTATCGGACGCGGATACGGTCGCCGCAATTTCAGATTTTGCGCTTTCAGCTTTTTCGCCTTTTACGCTATAATCGTTTTCTTTTTCGTCGATAACGATTTTTTCGGGTACTATAGCACCCTCGAAATCGGTCAGCGTTGCCTGCTGTTTGCCGTAAAGCGATTCATATTCTTCGCGGCGCAAAACGGTATCCCACCCGCCGACCGATTCACCGTCATGCATATCTATACCGGTGTACGAAAGACTTGCGTTTTCGTATTTTCTGAACCCGAAAATGCCTTGATTCATCTTTTCGGAATCGAACAAACCGATAGAACACAGCGTATCAAAATCTTTTACCGTAAGCCCCGTTACCTTTTGAAAAAGTTCGGGTTCTATCTGCGTTATTACGTCTTTAAGCGTTTGCTCGCGGTAGTCGGTAAGGTACATAAACGCGGGAATCCTTGCGGCAAGTTTTAGCAAATTTTCCTGTACCTGCTTGCGCAAAGATTTAGTTTTCTTTTCCTCATCGGACAATTCAGCTTTTTCCTTGGGTGACAAATCGTCGCCCTTTTCTTTTTTGAGTTGTTTAACCCGCTCCGAACGATTGATAATCGTTTGAATTTCGGCATTAAGCGAGCGGAAATCCTCTATATTCATAAGCGCGTTGAGCGCGTCGGGATTGTTTTGTAGCCGCCTTAAGGTATCGTTATCCACGCGGACAAGCATTGCCGTTTGCCAACGTTTGGCAAGCAACGTTGCGGACGTGCCCGCGTAAGTTATATCGAGAATATCCTGCGCGTCGATTCGATTCATAGACGCGCCGTCGAACGCAAGCACAGGCAAAAATGAAATAAATTCGGCGACTTTTTGTTCGGGACTGACGTCATCCACTTTGAGCCTGCTGGAATAGTCGGAAATCTGTTGCAACGCGCGCTCTAACGCAAAGTCGAAAATATAACACTCTTTCTTAATAATCTCTTTTTCGCCTTTATCGTTTACGACCTCCCACGGCGATTGCACGCGGAATGCAGTCTGAAAATACGTTTCGGGCGATTTAAGATTGCGCAGCATAAACACACCCGACCACGGTCTGACGGTAACGCCCGTTGTAAGCTTTCCGCACGATAAAGTTATAGTTTTTGTTTCGAGCGGATCGCCCATTGCATTTTGCACGGGCTTTAACGCCTCTATTCCTATACCGGCTTTCGTTCCCGCACATACGATAATCTTGTACCCGTTAAAGAAATTGTTCTGCTTTTGGCTGAGCAAATTATACATTGCATAACAACTTGCAACGTTAGGCAAAAACCACAGCGTATGCGACAGTACGTTCAAAAGAGTGGTATCCGAAAACGGCATCGGCGGACGTTCCGCTCCGAGCTTTAAGCCGTCCTCGGGCATATAGTTACCCTGAATCATTTTAAGCCATTTTTGCACGTCGTTTTCGTAAACAAACCGAGCCGATTTAACTTTGCCTTTTTCGGTCAATTCAGCACGGAAAAATTCGTTTATATCGAATTCGTTATATCCCTCGTTTATGGCGACGTCGGCAGTAATGGAATCGGGCACTTTGTATGTGAGCATTACCATTTCGGGCAGAGCGGCGTAAGGGTTTTCCCCGCGCGAATAGTCCCAAGCCGCTTTTGATCGTTGCTCGTCCGCATAAGTCCAGTTGAAAATCTGATCTTCTAAAAACTCGCCGGAACTCAGCGCGCGGAACGGCGTGCCCGATAAATACAAATAATGATCGGACGTAATGGGTAAAAACGTTTCGTTTATGGCGTTGCCCGCCTCTTCCTTCTGATATTTTTCAAGGTCGAAATCGTCGTTTTCTTCGTCGAACTTTTCAAACAGGCTTTTGGCGTTTTCGCGCCATGCACCGAAATGGTACTCGTCGAATACGATTATATCCCAATTTGTGGTGTGAATAAATTCGTTTTTCGCCTTTATGCCGCCCGCGTCGTTAGTACCGAGCAAATCCTGAAAAGAACCGAATACAACGATGGGCAAATCTTTATTGCAGGAATCGAACTGCTCGTCTAATTTTTTCGCGTCGAACTTAGCCTCTTTATTGCTGACGAACTGCCAACCGTCAAAATCGACATGTCGGGATATATCTTCCTGCCATGCGGATTCTACGGCAGGTTTGAACGTTAGCACTAAAATCTTTTTAAAGCCCATCGCCTTGCACAATTCATACGTCGCGAACGTCTTGCCGAAACGCATTTTTGCATTCCACAAAAACTTGGGCGGGCGCGACGGCTCGTCGATTTTCGCCTGCATAAAATACGTTTTAGTATCTTCAACGGCTTTTTTCTGCTCGTCGCGCATGGCAAAATTCCAGGTGCGGTTACCCTCGAAACGCGCTCCCGTGCGCAATTCTTCAATCGCGGTAAGCGCGTCTTCTACCGTGCAATTATACCATTCGTTCTTATCTTCGCCCGCGTTCAACTGACGAAACCCTTTGCGCTCCAACAATCGATGAACGTCTTTATCTATAAAACACGTTCCGTCGGGGCGCATTGCCGACGCTTTGAACACTATTTTATAATCTATCGCCGCCGCGTGCAGTTGCTCCTTTATGCGAATGGTTGTATCCTCTCGGGCGGTATAGCCGATTTTGATATACCCGTCGTGACTTTTTACGTCGGGCAGAATATACCCGTAAATGGTCGATTCAACCGTCGGTCGGTTATGTAATATTTCGGAAAGACTTATATTATTTGCCATTTTTAATTCCTTTTATCGTTTTTTATCTGCTACAAATTGCACCTACAAACCCGCTAAATAGTTGACACACACCTAACTGCGATTGTTTTTCTTTTTTTTCAATTAAATTTTCGTCTATTTTATTCTTGACCGCATCGCCAAATAAATAAGAGTTAAAACAATCTTTAAAAATATCAAGCCTGCTTTTAACTTTTTCAATAGAAACATTATTGCAATCAGTATTAAATTGAATATGAGCTATAGCTTCGCAACGAGCCCTTTTAATATCGCCTTCGTCTTTTTTAGGCATTTTTAATAATTGCTTTCTACACGAATTAAAATCTACCAAATAATTATGCAATTTTGATTTTAACTGAGTAAGTGAATTTGAATTTATATCGTCATCTTCGAGTATACAAGTTATAAGTATGAGTTCCGCCTGAAAAGTCCTTATAATTGTATTGATAAAAACTCTTGCGGGTAAAAAAGTCGTCCGCTCGTCGGCGTTTCTCGGTTGAAATTTTTCAAGATAAGGCTCAATATAAATCAAATTATAATAGTCCGAATATGCATTTAAAATAATATTTTTAATTTCGTTTGTCCGCTTTTCGTACTCTTCTTTATATTCTTCCTTGATTATTTCCATATCGTTACTCCATAGGTTTAATCATTGATTCGATAAAATCTACTTCTTCTTACCGTTAAGCCTTTTATCGTCAATTTTGTAAAAAACATAATCTTCGTATTTAAATTCGCCAATTAAATCTATTGTTTTTAAAATTGTCGTGTTTTCAATTATCCTAATAATGTCATTTATATTGTCATAAAACGTTATCCCAGACGTTGACAATTTTGAAGTATTTGCAAAACTACCCAAAAATCCGACAATTTCTTTATACTGTGTTTCGGTAATATACTTTTCCATAAGTTTTAGCTTATCAGCTTCGATTTCATCCATCAATAGAGCAAATCGAGCATCGCACGTCTTAAAATATTGGTTTTCAGTTAACATCTTTTTTGCTGCAATTTGCTTTTTTTGAACTATCAAAGAGTCATGGCTTGCAATTCCCGTATCAGACGTACTAACCGGAGAAATATAAACCTTCATTTGATCAAGTGCATTTTTTAGTTCTTTTGTGATTTCAAGAAAAGTACCACTATGTTTTATTGTCAAATCGGGCAAAATGTCTTGTAAAAGCTGAAAGCATTTGCCGTACAATATAAAGATTGAATGCTTTATAGAGGCAATAAAACTTAAAAATGTATCTTTTGCTTTTCTTTTTTCAATTAAGTCGATAAAAAACGAAAGGACAACTGAACTTAATAAACCCGTGCCTAAAGATAATAACACATTTTTCCAATTTTCCAAGTTTAAAAAAATGCATTTGCTATCGAAACTAACACTTTCAATAAAAGAGCCAATTATAAATAAAAGAGAAACTATTGCAGTTATAATATATAAAAGCGTTTTTTTGCTCATTTTTTCACTCCATAGGTTTAATCATTGATTCGATGAAATCTATTTCTTCTTGAGATAGATTATATTTTTTGTACAATTCTTCGTCCGTCCACGGTTTAGAAAAATCTTGCATAGGGACATAATGATATACTTGTTTTGTTGCGTGCTGTGTTTGTTTCCTTATACCCACTAAACACCTGAAAAACTTCGTTTTTAAGTATGACATACAATTCACTGCGTCTACTTGTGTATTAAAACTTCCTATTTCAAGGAAGGTTTCCGTACACAACTCTCCAGGCTTTGCTAAGACCGGCGTCGCAGGACATTCACCGAGTTCGCCGCAACCATAACTATTTGCTATAAATATTTTAAACTTTTTAAGTCCATCTTTTTTTGGCAATGGGTAGTCTTTCGGAATAAACTTTAACACTCTTTTTAAAGCCGAAAGTCCTAATATGCTATACCCTCCTTTTATTGGTTTATCATATATAGGCGGCAAGCCGAATTTTGCAGGATTTAAGAAAAAATCACTTGCTAACCCGTAAGGCTTTCTTGATGACACAATCGTTTCAAATGATACCTTTTCATTTTTCCATACTTTATGTTTAATCGATACAAGTTGCGGATAACGAATAAAAATATCATCATCTTCCTCAACTAAGTAGCGTTGAGAAAAAATTGTAACTTTTTTATCATGCCTAAATATATCGCACATTTTCTCTTTATCTCTTTCCCAAAGAAAATAACACACTCCCCCTTTTATATCTACACCATTAAAACAATCATCAGTATTAGCAAAATCGTGTAAAACAGTAAAATGCTTATCATGAATCATTTCTTCTCTAAAGCTATCAAGCCCTTTTCCACCAGTCATCCACCTTGCAGGAATAATCATACTTAAAAAACGCGGATTTAATCGTTTTGCCGCACCAACAAAAAATTGATAAATAGGCTTCGCACTTGCCTGCGCGCCACCGTCGGACAGTTGATACGGTGGGTTTGAAATAATTACGTCGAATTTCATATTGAAAATTTTCTCCGGTGTGGTTGTGTGTATAAATTCGTATGCGTGGGTTTCCTTTTCTTCGCCGCGGTCGTACGTTTTGTTTGCACCGCAAAATTTGCACTTGCCGTTTACGAAAACGTGATTTATGCGGCGGAAACGGACGTTGCCCTCCGCAGTATCGAAATGAGAAACGGAATACTCCCCGTTCGGATATTTGGAGCAGTAAAGGCTTCTGCGGGAGAGCAAACTTGTAAGCTCCGTAATTGCGATACCGTAAAGCTGTTTATGGAAAATGTGGTCGATACGCTGCTGCAAATCGGGAATTTTATCGGCTAACCCTATAATTAAGCGTTTTGCAATCTCGCGCAGGAACACGCCCGTTTTGCATGCAGGGTCTAAAAACGTGGCGTTCGGATCAGAAAAGAGTTCCTGCGGCAACAAGTCAATCATTTGATTTGCCACGTCGGGCGGAGTAAAAACCTCGTCGTTACTGAGGTTAGCCAGGCACGACAACACGTCCGGCGTATGCAGCGTTTTGTTTTTGTTGATCCTGTCAAAAAAAGTTTCAGCCATTTTCTTGCACTCTCCTGTAATGCACGGGCGGATATTCGCATATCGGCTCCGCCATATATTCTTTGGTGGTAGGGTTTTGCGATAAGTATCTGCGCACGTCCTCCGTCATATCGAATAGAGACGATTGATTGTCGGCAGGTTTATCGTTTGCTTTAAGCAAAACGTCCAGCCGAAAGTCGCGGCGCTTGAGTTTTGTGCCGAGAACAAGGCTCCATTCGGGGAAAATAATCGGCAAATCAAGGTCTTTCCGGTTTTCATCCACGCACATAAGCGTTAAAGCGTTGCCGCACAAAATATTTTTTGATAGTATATATTTAACAGCGTCGCGCGTTTCTTGCAAAACCGCCTTTTTGCAAACGGCTTTATACTCTTTATTCCACAATTCAAAAAGCCGCTCGCGGCACTCGGTTACGTTATCGGCAAGAATGTCCACCCCGTAAACACTTGTTACGGCTAAAACCGAATACCGTTCGTAATCGTAAGGGCTTGATTTATATAATTTTTTTACCGTGGCAAGTTTGCGCGTGAGTATCTCCGCTAAAAAATTGCCGTTACCGCACGCAGGCTCTAAGAAACGACTGTCTATGCGGTCACACTCCTGCGCGACAAGGTCGCACATGGCTTTTACCTCGCGTTCGTTCGTGAACACTTCGCCGTGCTCCGCCACGCGTTTTTTAGATTTTATCTGCCCTTGCTTTTTATTTGCATTTAATATTTCATGGTTAATCATAAATATATTATATGTGCATTGCACATATTTGTCAATGTGTAATGCACATTTTGATAAAATAAAATTATGAACTACGGTGAAATTTTTAAAAAATACAGAACTCAAAGCGGGTTGACGCAAAAAGACGTTGCTAAAAATCTGAATATTCATCAATCGAACATAAGCGATTGGGAAAACGATATTTCTCGCCCCGAATACGAAAAACTCGTGCAATTATCAATTCTTTACGAAGTGAGTATTTATGATTTACTTGACGTGCCCGAAAAATATCGATTTTAAAACCCGCAAAAAAACATTTAATAAACGCAAAAATGCGTCTATAAGCCGATAATCGACCTATAGGCGCACTTTTTTATATATAGCAGTTATAACAATTTGTTTAACGTTTCATACATTTTGGGAATATCATACATAACGGTATCATAAATGATAGTCATATCGACAACCCCGTAATCATGGACAATACGATTTCTCATACCTCTGATTTCCCGCCACGGCAAGTTTGCATTAGCATTTTTAAACGCAAGCGTGAGTTTATCGCTGTTTTCCGATATCTGAATTAACCGAAACATGATACTATCGCATAAAACTTCGTCGTTTTCGATTTCGCCTTTTGTTTTGCCCGAGGTATGCTCGATTAAAAACTTTAAGTCGTTTACAATTTTTTCTAAATAATAAGCGTCGTCTTTTTTGTTATCCATATATTTTTATACCGTCCTTCAAAATTTCTTTCAGCAATGCAGGGTTATCGTTCAGTTGAAGAATATCGAGAAGATCGACTTTTTTCTTTAAATTTTCTCTTAATTCTTCTACTAAACCGAAAAACTGTATACCGCTCACATTCGACGAAATAAGCAAATCTACGTCGCTTTCATCTTTCGCCTTGCCTTTTGCGTAAGAACCGAACAAATAACAAAACTCCACGTCGTACTTTTGGAACACCTTATCGCAAATTTCCTTAATTTGCTCGGTCGTTAAAAGCCCGTGTTCTTCGTCTATAACGCCATATTCGTTTAGTTTTTCCATCATAAAACGATATTTGACGGTATTTTCCCTACCCTCATCGTTTTCATACCTGACATACGTTCGGACAGGAATTCCCAAATAATTCGCACAGTCAGGCTGCGTCAACCCCTTTTTAATCCGTAATTGTTTAAGCGTCATTTCAGTTACCTCATGCACATTATACCATTTTGGCATGCTTTTTGCAAGTAAAACATGCCATTTTGGCATATTTATTTTTGGAAAAACTGCCATTTTGACATGTTAATTTTAGTTTTTATATGCCATTTTGGCACTTGCAAAATAAAAAGAATATGCCAAATGTTTTTTAATTACATAAAAACACACGCAAAAACAAGTTCGGTTTTCTCATTTTTTTAATTCTTTCTCGTAAAATCAGCCGTTTTTACGAGAATGTACGAAGCGAGTTCTAAAATCACCCGATTGAAAAAACGGTCGCACGTTATTGTTTTTCGGCGGCAAGATTTATCGGCGGAACGTTTTTTCGGCTAATTCGCTTTAATTTTTAAAAAGATAGCCACACACGAATAAAAAGAATTATTTAAAAAAAGACGAGTTATATGCGTTTTGCCTTTTTTACGTTGACAAGGCGAAAAAAAGCGTTTATAATTACTTGCAAAGGTGAAAACACACTGCTATGGAGAAAGCTATGGAAAGAATTTATATCAACGACATCGGTAAAAATCTTGACAAGCCTATTCTGATTCAGGGATTTGTTGAAAATTTCCGCGACAGAAAGGCTATGGCGTTCATCGTACTTAAGGACATTACCGGCAAAGTACAGATTACCGTTGAAAAAGAAAAGCACCCCGAACTTGAAGAAGCGTTATCGAAAATCACGCTCGACTCGGTTATTTCGGTAGTCGGAACGGCTGTCGCAAGCGAATACGTTAAGATGGGCGGAATCGAAGTGTTTCCCGATCAGATTATTGTTGAATCGATTGCCGACGCGTTGCCCATCGCGCGCGAGGACATACCCGCTTCCAAAGGCAAAGCGGCAGTCGAAAAAAGTTCGATCGACGCGAGAATGGATTATCGTTGGATCGACCTGCGCACGGAAAAAAATCAGCTTTTGTTTCAGGTGCAGACCGAACTTACGCGTGCCCTGCGCGATTTCCTGCTTGAACGCAATTTTATAGAGATTCACACGCCTAAACTCATCGGCGCGGCAAGCGAGAGCGGCGCGGACGTTTTCGAGGTAAAATACTTTGACCGCAACGCATACCTTGCGCAAAGCCCGCAGTTCTATAAACAAATGGCTATGGCGAGCGGTTTTGAAAGAATTTTCGAGGTCGGGCCCGTATTCCGTGCCGAAAAATCGTTCACGAGCAAGCACGCCACAGAATTTACCTGTTTCGACCTTGAGTTCAGCTATATCAACTCCTTCCGCGACGTTATGAAAATGGAAGAAGATTTGCTTGCTTACACAATCGGCAGAGTTGCCGAAAAGTACGGCGACCGCATCGAAGAGCTTTACGGACTAAAACTCATCGTTCCCGCAACGCCCTTCCCCGTCGTTTCGCTTAAAGATTTGTACGACGGGCTTGAAAAAGAATTCGGCTATACCGTGCCCGAAAGCGAAAAAGGCGATTTAACCACGGAAGCCGAACGCTTAAGCTACGAATGGGTTAAAAAGCACTACAATCACGAGTTTTTGTTCATCACCGATTACAGCAGCGAAAAGCGTGCGTTCTACCACATGCGCGACGAACACGGCGTTCCGCAAGGCTACGACCTCATCTGGCGCGGCGTAGAAATCACCACGGGCGCTCAGCGTGAACACAGATATGACATTCTTAAAAAACAAGCCGACGAAAAAGGCTTGGGCGAGGACGTAAAATTCTACCTTGAATTCTTCAAGTACGGTTGCCCCCCGCACGGCGGTTTCGGTCTCGGCATCGACCGTCTGACAATGCTCATCTTCGGTCTGCATATCAACGAGGCTATGTTCTTGTTCAGAAGCCCGAAAAGACTTACCCCGTAATTATTTTGGCTTATCGGTATTTATCGGCGCAAAGCGGCAATCCGTTTTGCGCTTTTATTTTTGCAAATTTCTTTAGGTTTTGCGCTTGCATTTTTTGCCGTTCGCCGCACAATTAAGCACAAAAAAAACGCCTATAGGTCGATTAACGGCATATAGGCGTATTTCCTTACTTATAAAAATTTATTTCAAAAACAGCGGTTGCCACCAGTCTTTGCTGTTTTTGTACCATTCCACCGTGGCTTTTAGCCCCGCATCGAAATCGGTTTTGGGTTCGTCGTATAAATTTTTCAACTTACCGTCGTCGATACGATATTCGAGGTCGCGTCCCGGTCTGTCGGGAACGTACTCGATTAAAACTTCGCTTTCGCCGAGCAAGGCAAGAATTTTCCTTATGACTTCGCCGTTTTTAAGCCTGCAGCCGCCCGCGATATTATATATCTCACCCGCCGCGCCGTAATTTAACACCGCGTCGATCGCCTTACAATGGTCGGTTACATGCAGCCAGTCGCGAACACTTTCACCCGCGCCGTACAGCGGAATTTTTTTACCGCAGAGCGCGCTGCAAATAGCAACGGGAATCAACTTTTCGGGGTACTGAAAACGCCCGTAATTATTCGCGCTGCGCGTTATGGTAACGTTAAGCCCGAAAGTTTTTGCATAAGACAAACAAGCGAGATCGGCGGAAGCCTTACTTGCGCTGTAAGGGCTACTCGGATTTAACCTGTCGTTTTCGGTAAATGCTTTGCCGAAAGAACCGCCGTAAACCTCGTCGGTAGATATCTGATGAAATCTTTTTACGTTGTATTTTCTTGCGGCTTCCAATAAAACAGTCGTACCCAAAAGGTTCGTTTCAAAGAACACCTGAGGCGAATTTATAGAACGATCGATGTGCGATTCGGCGGCAAAATTAACTGCTACGTCAAACTTAAATTCATCAAAAAGTCGCTCTATAGCACCGTTATCGCAAATATCGCCCTTGACAAATTTAAAGTTTTTAAACGAAGAAAACCGATTGTTTTTAAGACACTGCCCCGCATAGGTCAGCTTATCAAAACAAAGCACAAAAACGTCGTCGTACTTATTCAGCGTGTAATCGATAAACTCCGAACCGATAAACCCGGCACCGCCGGTAACAAGCATTTTTTTCATATCTTTAAATTATCGGACTTCATAACCGGCATCGACGATTTTTTGCTTTATTTTAGCAATATCTGCGCCGTTATGCTCGACGGTCAACTCGCCTTTTCTCAAATCGGCTTTAGCGGACACAACGCCCTCAACCGAGGTCGCAGCGTTTTCTACGCGCATTACGCAATGAGCGCACATCATACCTTTTACTTTGATAACAGTTTCCATTTCAGCTCCTTTTTCGTCGTGCTCAGCGACGATTTCGATATTTTCAATATTTGTATTCTTATTACTTTTATGCTTTTTATCGACAGAATTTTTCGCTTTATTCTTTGGTTTGAACAGGTTGACCGAGAGCGCGTTAAGCACCACCGACACACTTGAAAAACTCATAGCGAGAGCGCCGATCATAGGCGAAATTTTAAACCCTAACAAATAGTACGGAATACCCGTTGCGATAAACACGCAAATTACGTTATAGAAAAACGCCCAGAACAAGCCGAATTTAATTTTGAACAGCACCTCTTTACTAAGGTCCACGGCAACAGGCACGCCCGACAAATCGTTTTTCAAAAGCACGATATCGCCCGAATTTACGGCAACGTCGCTGCCGCCGCCGACGGCAATACCTATATCCGCCGCAGTCAGCGCAGGCGCGTCGTTCACGCCGTCGCCCACCATAGCGACAACCTTGCCTTCGCCCTTAAGCGTTTCGATCACCTTTTGTTTATCTTGCGGCAACACGTCTGAAACAACGCGTGATATCCCAACTTCGTTTGCCACAGCATGTGCGGTTTTATCGTTATCGCCCGTGAGCATAATTACCTCAATATCTCGGGCTATAAGTTCGTTAACGGCACTTTCGGCGGTTTCTTTAACGCGGTCTTTTATTGCAATTACGCCCACAGTTTTACCGTTTTCTATAATAAACAACGGAGTTTTGCCATCGTTTGCAAGTGTTTCGGCAGAATCCTCGAAGGAAGAATAATCGGTCGATTTTTCCTTGGCAAGCGCAAGATTTCCTATATAGTATTTTTTGCCGTCCACCTCGCCGTAAAGCCCGCGCCCCTCGAGCGAAGAATAATTTTCCACAGCAACCGGTTCGGCATTATGTTCGGACGCGTACTCGCAAACGGCAAGAGCAAGCGGGTGTTCCGACATATTCTCAATAGAGTAAGCAACGCCGAGATAATAATCTTCGTTATCTGAAATAAAATCTGTAACCGAGGGCTTACCCTGCGTGATCGTGCCCGTTTTGTCGAACACAACGACGTTGATCGATTTTGTTCTTTCTAAAATTTCGGCATTACGGATAATCAGACCGAGCTGCGCCGCCTTGCCTGTTCCCACCATTATGGCAACGGGAGTTGCAAGACCTAACGCGCACGGGCAAGCGATTACCACTACCGTAACGGCAAAATTAAGCGACAATTCAAATGACGAACCCGCTATCAGGTTGCAAACAAGCGTAAGCAAAGCGATAATCAAAATCGTCGGCACGAAAACCGCGGAGATTTTATCGGCAAGCCGCGAAACGGGCGCTTTGGAGTTTGCAGCCTCTTCCACGAGCTTGATTATTGCAGAAAACGACGTATCCTCGCCGACCTTGGTCGCCTTTACGGTGGCATAACCCGCCGTGGCAATGGTCGATGCGTAAACCTCTTCGCCGACCGACTTTTCCACGGGTAGCGACTCGCCAGTTATATTCGACTGATCGATCGCGACCGTGCCGCTTTCTATTATTCCGTCCACGGGAATATTCGCACCGCGCTTTACCACGACTATATCGCCGACTTTTACGTCCGCGATATCGACCTCTTTTTCTTCGCCGTCAACTATTACTACCGCACGCGTGGGTTTAAGTTGAACAAGAGCCTCGACCGCCTTGGTCGTTTTGCGCTCCGACAAGCCCTCAAGGTATTTACCAAGGCTCACCAAAGTCAGAATCATACCCGCCGATTCAAAGTATAAATTATCGTGATAAGTGGCGATAATCGACTTATAGGCGGCTATTTGCGCCTCGCTAAGCCCCGCAACGAAAGCAAGTTTCGAGGTGGCAATGCTGAGTATAAATATGGAAACGATTCCGTAGATTACCGAAACGGACGAACCTATCGCAATAAGCGTATCCATATTGGGCGCGCCGCGGAACAGTTTTTTAAACCCGCCGATAAAATATCTTCTGTAAATTATCAGCACGGGTATCAGCAAAACAAGCTGAATGAGCGCAAAACCTATTGGGTTAGCCATATGGTCGAACACGTCGGGCGCGGGGAATCCCCACATCATATTGCCCATTGAAAAATACATAAGAGCGATAAGCAACGCGGCGGCAATCAACAACTCTACAAGTTGTTTGTCAAGTTTCTTTTTTGTTTTACCGGTAGAACCAACCGCAGAATTACCTGCCGGACCACTCGCCGAACAGCCATCGGTCTTCACGGATTTTTCTCCGCCGCTAAGCGACGCCGAATAACCGGCTTTATCGACGCTGCTTTCTATATCTTCGGGCGAGCAAACCGCCTCATCGTATTCAACCGTCATATTTTTCATAAGCAAATTGACGTTTACGCTTTTTACGCCCGCGGTTTTTTGAACCGCTTTTTCCACATGAGATACGCACGCTGCGCAACTCATTCCGGTAACGTTAAATAACTGTTTTTTCATACAAACTTTCTGAATAGATCGATTATTTCATCGATCGCCTCCGTTTCGCCACGCTTTACGCTTTCTACAACGCAGCTTTTCATATGCTCTTCTAAAATGACTGCGGAAACGCTCTTGATAGACTTGTATAC
>CAKQKA010000015.1 GCA_934247855.1 uncultured Clostridia bacterium
AAGGCGATAAGATTAAGTTCGAAATAATAAAAGAAGCAAATAATTTCGGTATTTATATCAACGGGGATTACTGTTTTACTCATACAATTGCGAATGCGACGCCTATTTTCGGAACGATGATGTTTGATACGGACGTTACGTATAAAAACATGACGTTCAAATATCTCGACGAAAACGTAGACGTTGACACGGTCGTTTCCATCCCTGAAAAACTTAAAGGAGCAAGGGATAAGAGCGGAACTTTCGCCACGGGTATGGGCGAAACTTCGATGACGGGCAACCTTCGCAGTCCAGACACTCACGTTTCGTTCGCGGACGGAACTATTGTTTCAGATATAGAATGTGCAGGCGACTGGACGAATTCAGCCAACCTGCTCACGGACGAATATCTTGATCAGGCGACGGTTAAGAACGCGGCGGGCGAACAGATTCCGACGTCCTCGACAGGCGCGCTCGTAACCGCCGACGTGAAGTATTCCGCGCCCGCGCTCGAATACAGAAAGACAGGTGTTCTCTTCGGCAAGAGAGCGGAGGGCGACGCGACAAGGTATTTTGCCCTCGTTTACGAACCGGGCAGAGGATTCGTTTTCGTTTATTCTTTCGTGAGAGAAGCTGGCGGCGGTGTGAATGCCGAAACCGAACCTGCGGTGTATACTGCGACGAATCTGGGATTTCCGGCGGAAAAAACGCTCACGTTTGAAATAATCGTCGAAGCGGGCGGCGTGAGCGCGTATATCAACAATATCGAAGTGGCGAAAAACGTCGCTTCAGCGGAAGGACTCGACCTCACGGACATTACTCCCGTTGTGGGCGCGATGTTCAGAGAAATGAAAGGTTCTGTTTCGAAGATTTCGCTTAAATATCTTGAAAAAGTCGAGTTTATCTTCCCTGTTCCTCCTAAACTCGCTGCCGCGCAGAAAGGCGGCGTATCCGTCACCGAAGGGAAAACGCTCACGATGACGGGAAATCTTCGCGACGGCGGGTTCAACATGATCACGTTCGAAAACGGCGAGGGCAATGCCGTCAAGGACGACAACGGCAGGGACGTGAGAATGTTCGGCAATAAGGAACTTCGTCAGGAAGAGGCTTATGTCAACGAAAATATCGTAGCGACATCCGAACTTTCGGTGTATTACAAAGCGAACCTTACCTATAAAGACAGAAATAACCAATACGGCAGTTTTGGTATTTTAATCGGAAGAAACAAAGCGAACAATTTCACGCGTTATTATTCTGTCGTGCTCGAACCTTTCCGCGGCTATGTATTTCTTTATTGGTTCGACGTCAAAGCCGACGGCGGGGCTGTCGCCGAGGGCAACATAAACGTTATGGTGAGCGAGGATACGGGCATTAAAAAGGACATAGAGGGCAAACTCGAAGTCATAAAAGAAGGCAACGCGCTTTCGGTTTACTGGAACGGAAAAACTGTTATAGAAAACTTTACGGACGACGGATTTGAAAACGTGACGCCTGTTTTCGGGCTTAACACGTTTGACGTGTCCGCATCCTATAAAAATCTCGAAATGAAATTTTTAACGGCGGATTACTCATTCTATCTTCCGGATACTCGTCCCTCGCTTACGACGGTGAACGTTCTTGCGGGCATAGACGCGGTGGAAAACGGAACGGCGACCGAAAACGGATTCGTCTATCCTAACGACAACGAATTTTCTTCGATGATAGCGAACGTCAGGGATTACGTTTACGTTTACGACGGCACGTATAAAAGAGTGGACGACGCCACGCTTAATTCTTACGTTCAGGTTAAACTTAAATTCGGCGAGTTCGCTTCTCCCGCACAGAACTGGTACGGAGCGGGCGTGATTTTCAGAGGTACTTACGAAAAGGGCTACGCAATCCGCCTTCTCGGTAACAGAGCCCTTCTCATGAAGAACGGTGAAGAAGTTGCGTCCACAGGTATCGCTGCCATAGAACAGGGAACGGAGGCTCTCGTTCAGGTTTATTCCGCTTCCGATTCGTTCAGCGCGTGGATCAACGGAGAGCAGATTTTTGAAGATTACAGTCTCGATACGGCGATGAAATGCTCGCTCGGAATAAGAGTCGTGTACAACGCGGTGGAAATTTCCGATATTTCCATGCAGTATTCCGTCGAGGTTTACGATTCCAACCCGAATGCTTCGGGCGACGATTCTCTCGAATATATAAAATTCGACGGCGAACTTCTCGAAGGTTTCGAACCGACGAAAACGGAGTATAGTTTCAATCTCGGAAGAGGCGAAAGCATGCCCGAAACCTCTCAGTTCAAGGCTAAGGCGGCGCACGAATACGCAAGCGTGGAAATCCGCGCCGAAGGCAATAAAATAATCGTTACGGTGACTGCGGAAAATAGTTCGGTTAAAACTTACGTTATCGAATATATTGCGGAGAGAAATTCGGACAGTTCGTTAAAGGCTCTCTCAATTGCCGGTACGACTATCGCGCTGACCGAAAGCAAGATAAACTACGAATTCACGATGCCGGCACACATGAGATATCCCTCTTCGACCGAAATAATCGCCACGCCGAACGACGAATACGCTTCGGCAATGGTTAAGGTTGAAAACGGCGAGGCGAAAATAACCGTAACTGCGGAAAATGGAACCGTAATGGTTTACACGGTGACGATTTTTCTTGACTTATCGTCAGATGCGGCGCTTTCTTCGGTAACGGTGAAAGGCGAAGCGATTAAGGATTTTAAACCGGGTGTTTACGCATATAACGTAAAAGTTGCGGAAGCCGTGACGGAAGAAGATATAGAATTCGTCTGTGCGGACGAATACGCAAACGCTACAATGGCTTTCGAAAACGGCAAAGCCGTTATAACCGTAACCGCCGAGGACGGAACGACCGCCGTTTATGCCGTAACGTTTGAAATCGGCGGAGGCGAATCTTCAAAGGATGAAACATCTTCGGGTTGCTTCGGTTCCGTGAGCGTAAGCGGCTTGGTATTCGCATTGACCGCGCTTGCCGTAGTTGTTCTTTTCAAGAAAAAACAAAACTGATTTCATCGATTTTATCAAATATATGGTTGTCTGTTTCCGATAGGGAACAGACAACCTATAACTAAGATTAACATTATGGAGAGTAGAAAATGAAAAATAAAACACTTAAAAGAATATTGCTTGTCGTAATGACGATTACGGTATGTTTCGGGTTGATTGCCTGCGGCGGCGGAACAAGCGAAAACATTTCCAATGGCGGAACGAGCGACAGAGTAAGACAAAAAACGATAAACTGGTTGCATATCTGGCCGGAACACTCCGCCGCTATGACTAAAATAGCCAACGATTTTATGTCCAAAAATCCCGACATAAAAATTCAGATTCAGCAAAGCACTCACAGCGACGTGGACGATTATCTCAATATGCAGATTTTGTCCGGCACTCTTCCGGACGTGTTCTTTTACTGGACGCATATGATTTCGCCTTACGTAGATTACGACGTGACGCTCGATCTAACGTCTTACATTGATGGCTGGAAAGAAACGTTTATAGACAACGGTTCGGCATGGGATATAGCGAAAATAGGAGGAAAATATTATAATGTTCCTTTCCGTTCCACGGGATATACAATAGTCTATAACAAAACGCTTCTCGATTCTCTCGGTGTCGCAGTGCCTGCGACTTTGCAGGAGTTCGAATCAGCTCTCGACAGAATCCGCAAAAGCGTTGCGAACCTTTCTTTTTCGCCGTTGGCGGCGACGGGCGTAACGGGAGGAACTCTCCCGCAACTTTACACGGCACTGAACAATTTTGTCGCACTGCAGAGCGAGCAGTATCTCGATCCTGCGTTTAAAGCCGATCTCATTGCGAGCGACAAAAAAAGTCTGGAACTTGGTGCGAAAGTTCTCGACAAACTCAAAGACTGGACGGGTAAAGGTTATTTCGGCTACGCAGAGGGCAAAGCGGAAAATACGGCGATAACCAATTTCGTGCAGGGAAACGCCGCGATGGTTCTCATGAACAACAACAATTTGTATCTTCTCGACGATATGGACGAAGAAATAGAGATAGGCTTTATGGCTATCCCCGCGCCCGCAGGCATAGATTACACCTACGTTTTCGGCGGGTTCGATGGTTTCAGTATTGCGAAAAACACGAAATATCCCGACGAATGCGTCAGATTTTTGAAATATCTCACGAGTAAAGACGTTCAGCAGGAATTTGCCAACAGCGAAAGCAGCATAATGGCTGTAGACGGAGTGGTTTATAACAACCCCGATCAGCAGGCTATGAGCAAGGCGATGAAAGACGTCGGCAATTCCGTTCTCGCAAAACCGGACGTAAAATATTCGGTCGGCACTTACGGCGACGAAAACAACAGCCTCGTTCTCAATTATTTGCTCGGCAAATCGTCTTTAACGGCGAGAACCGTTATAGAGACGATCGAAGCAAACAACGATAAGGCGGTAAAAGACGCGGGACTTACTAGAGTAGATAGGACGCATCCTTACCCGCAGAACGCAGATTATTCGTGGCTCGAACTGATTGCTTAACGCATACTAATTTTCAGGCAGGATCTTGCAATGGCAAAAAATAAGAATGTTCTGATAAAACACCGCGACTTATGGGGCTGGGTATTTAGCGCGCAGACGGTTATCGCGATACTCGTCACGCTGGTTTATCCTTTGACATACGCCGTTATTTTAAGTCTGACGGACATACGTTTTTCCGTAAACGGCTTTGATTTTCTTAATCTTAAGAATTACGGGTTCAAGAATTATGTCTGGTTGTTTAAGGAAAGCGCGTTTTTTAAAGACTTGTGGATAAGCGTTGTTTTTGCTGTTGTGTCCACAACCGTTCAGACGGCGCTCGGTTTCCTCCTCGCATTTATGCTTTACTTTATGAAGGGGGGAATTCAGAAATTTTTCAAAACCGCATTATACCTGCCTGTAATTTTGCCCACGGCGGTTATTTCGTCTATGTGGATGATAATTCTCGCAGGCGACGAGTTCGGTGTTCTTAACGTTTTTCTCGGTCTTACGGAGCCACCGTTTCAGTGGCTTTCAAACAAGAATGTAGCGTTCTGTGCGATTGTCGTCATCAACACCTGGAGATATTACGGCATAACGATGATAATTTACCTCGTAAATATGAGCGCGGTGCCTAAAGAAGTTATCGAATCTGCAGAGGTGGAAGGGGCGAACAAGGGGCAGATAATGTTCAAAATTATCGTACCGCTCGTTATGTCCGCAACCTCTTTGAATATTATCCTATCGATGATAGGCGGAATTCAGTCTTTCGACTTGTTCTATCTGTTTCAGGTCAATGGCAACCTCACGCTGGATCTTACTCCGGTTGGCGTGTTGATTTTTAAAACGGGGTTGGGAAGCGGTAACTTGCGGAACACCTATATCGCTCGCTCGGTCACGATGTCGATCGTGTTGACGGTTATAATCGCCGTCGTCACGATTCTCATCAACAAGGCGTTCACTATGAGGGAGGATAAATGATATGGTTGTCGCGGTAAGAAGAATAAAGGGAAAATATAAGGCGAACCTTATCAGAATATTGTTTTTAGTGCTTCTGACGATAATGCTCGCGGCGGTATTTCTGCCGTTGCTTTTCGTCGTCAACACCTCTTTCAAAGAACCTGCGGATTACATTTTAAACCCCGTGGGAATAAACCTTGCGCGGTTAAGACCGCAGAATTATTCGGACGTTTTAAAGGCGAACAACCTCGTGAGGTCAATGATAAACAGCGTGATCGTTTCGGGAATAGCGGTTATTTGTTCCGTCGTTTCCACCGCGTTCATTTCGTTCGCGATAGGCGTGCTGAATTTCAAAGGAAGCAGGGTGATTTACTTCATAGCGATATGTTCGATGTTTCTGGCGGGAGAAATCACGATGATACCTATGTATATGCTTTATAGCAAACTCAATCTCATAGGGAAATTAGGCGCGCTCATATTGCCGAGTTTTTTGGGTTTGCCGGGGCTGGGAATAATGATCGGAAGCAATTATATAAGAGGAGTTCCAAAGGAAATACACGAGGCGGCGTTTATCGACGGAGCGAGCGTTCCGCAGGTTTTCATCAAAATTGATATGTATATGCTGATACCTGTTCTGTCGCTCACGGCGGTTATGACGTTTCAGGGGAACTGGGGTAATTTTTTGTGGCCTTACGTAACAGTTTTAAGCAATAAAGAAGCGCATACGTTCGCTATCACGCTTCTGCAATTCAAATCTCAGAACGCGTCCTTGTACGGACAATACTGCGCGGGACTTATGATAATGACCTTGCCTATAGTCGTCGTTTACGCGTTTTGTTCCAAATACTTTATGGAGGGTATGGCTGCCGGTTCGGTCAAAGGCTGACAGGCAGAAAAAAGAAAAATCATGAAAAAAACAAAATCTTATGTTTTAAACGTTTTTATCGGCATCTCGCTCGTTCTGGGGATTTGCCTGAGCGCGTGTATGGGTGGCTGCAAAACGGGTGGCGGATCGTCCGATAATTCGCAGACCGACAAAATGTCGACGAAATACGTCAATACATATTTCAACGAACAAGATCTGTATCACGATCAGGCTTATAAATATATGAGCCCACTCGAACCGACCTCGACCGACAACGTGACCGTAAGGTTAAAATGCCTTTACGGCTCCTGCCGTTCGGCAAAAATTTGGTATACCGAAGACAGCGGTTTGAATTGTAAATTCGAATCCGTCGATATGGAGTTCGAAATATCGGACGTGAACCGCAGGTACGAATACTGGGTCGGAACGATTCCAGCTTCGTCCAAAACGAAGAGATATCATTTCTCCCTGACGAACGACAAAGAAACGATATATTATAACTTCTCGGGTTTATCGGAAGAGGCGATAACCAAAACCGACGGCGACTGGATTATCATGCCCGATTTCACCACACCCGACTGGAGCAAAGGAACGGTGTGGTATTCCGCCATGCCGGACAGTTTCTTCAACGGCAATGTTTTAAACGATAAAACGGGCGGAACTTTCGCCGACGCATGGGGGAATTATCACTCTTCGATGAGCGGTTATTTCGGCGGCGATTATGCCGGACTGGAAGCGAAAATAGGTTATATAAATCAGTTGGGAGCGGACAGCCTTTTCATCAATCCTGTCTGGCTGACCACCCATAACGCAGGTTACGGCGCGTTCGATTTCATGCAGTCCGATTCCGCTTTCGGCAGTGAAGAAATGCTCAGATTCCTTACGGACGCATTGCACGACCGCGATATGGAAATCATGCTTGACGGCGTTTTCGAATACGTCAACGCGGCGAACATTCTTTTCAACAAAGAAATGAAGTATCCTTATATCGACGGCGGTTTGTCATCGGGGGATAAGTATTACGATTTCGTTCAGCGCGATTCCAACGGCGAGGTTATTTACAGCGTGTGGGGTTCGCCGCTTATCGATTTTTCCAGCGAGATAGTAAGGGATTACTTTTACAGAAACGAAGATTCTGTAATGCAGTATTATATCCGCAACGTGGGCATAGACGGCTGGCGAATGGACGTAGGCAGCAGTCTTTCGGGTTCTGACAAGACGAATTTCGGAACATCAACGCAGATTCTCAAGGACATGCGCGAATACGTCAAGCAAGCCAACAAAGACGCTTTGTTCCTTTCCGAACACGCGAACGGCGATCAGTTCGATTATATTCTGGATTCCAAATGGAATTACGCTTTCGGTTATGCCATCCGCGACTGGGCGGCGGGGCTTTCCAATCCGAGCGTTTTGATGAACACTCTCGAATACGGCGTTCTTGGGCTGCCGAGGAGCGTTGCGAATTCGAGTTACAACTTCCTCACTACCCACGATCTTACCAGAATCATAGATATAGCGGATTACAAAGGCGGAGATAAAACGAGTACTTTCAACGCGGCGAATCTCCTTATGTTCACGTTCGTCGGCTCGCCGTGCATTTATTACGGCGAAGAAATCGGTCTGGAGGGGCAGAACGTCATCGCGGGCGAAACCGCAAAGTCCTTCTTCAACTCGATGAGTTGGGACGAAACCGATGTGAATTACGAGATTTACAACATGACCAGGGCTTTGGGCGCGCTGAGAAGATTATACCCGTCCGTTTTCAAAGACGGAGCGTATCTCAACGTGTATTCGGAAACAAACGATGACAATCCGTCGGGAATAATTTCGTTTGCAAGGATGGGCGAAGATGGGAGCGTTATCAGCGCGGTGAACGCCACCAATTCCGTCGTTAAAAATTTTACTCTCGATATAGGCAAAATCGATATAAGGGACGGTTCGGTTTTAACGGATTATCTCACGGGAAGAAAGTATAAAGTTCAGAACGGCAAAATAACGGTCGACGTTTATCCGGGCGGTTCGATTTTCGTAACAGGAAGCGTAAGCGACGAGTATGTGGCATGCAGAAACAAATGCAATATCGGCAACGCGACTTATTCCGTTTCGGCGGACGGAGCAGATTTAGTCCTTTCGGGCAGCGGCTCTATATCCGGCGCGACCGATTCTTTCGGATTCGTTTACGAAAAGGCGTTCGGCAATTCCGCCGCGTCCGTTACGCTCGGTTCGGGCGAATACGCTCTCATGATCCGCGACGGATTGAATGTCGATGACGCGGTTTACGGTGTTAAGATAAACGGCAACAAGGTTCGCGCGTTCACAAGAACCGCCAAGGGCGAAAAAGTGAGTTACTTCACCACGAGGGAATTTCCGTCGGGATCGGTCGTGACGGTGGAAAGAACGGATGACGACGTGTTTTTCTATTTTGTTAACGGTAAACGATATGACCTTGCGACCGTGAATGCAGATTATTACGTCTACGCAGGTTTGGGGGTTGTCGCGGACGCGACGGTTATGGGTTTCGAAGTAAGCCGGACCACGCCTCAGCGGAGTACGGCGTTTGCGGGAAACATCGGCTCGTTTACCTACGCGATCGGAAATTACGAAATAAACAACGGTTTAAAACTCCTCGGAAGCGGTAAGAGCTCCTCACTCATCGCTCCGATAAAAATGAGCGATTTCACCGTTAAAACTCTTCTTGAATCAAAGTCGCAATACGGATTTGCGGGGATCGCTGTCGGCTATGCAAACGATTATGTTTTCTTGGGTAGGTACGACGGCAAGATAGTTGCGGCGCATGTCACCGACGGCGATCTCGCCGTTTACGACAGCGTGGACGACAGAGCGGGCAATGTGACGCTTCAACTTGAAAAGGTCGGTGGCGTGTACAAGGCGATTATAGTCGACGACGGCAGTTATATTGTCGTGGCGGATAATATTTACGCCAATTATTCCAAGGTAGACGCGATGCTTGTCGCCGAAGATTGCGAAGCGCAATTTGGTTATTTGTCTTTCGGCGACGATATAGACGGAAAAGAGGGTTTCGCCGCGTTTAGGAGGGAGGGCAACCTCGATTTCGGGCTTTCGGGAACCAACTCCGATTATCGTTACAGATTTTTCGGAGGAAACTGGAAGTACGTCATCGGCGGCATAGAACAAACGGATAAGGAAGCGGAAGCGAGCCAGTATATTTACGCGACGACGGCGGTTACCGATTTCGTCGCTTCGTTCGCGCTGAAAGCGGAATTCAACGGTAACGATTCTTATGTTCAGGCGATATGGAACAAGCCTTCGGCGAATTCCTTGCAGGGGTGCGCGATGCGTCTTACGCCGGACGGAAAAATCGTCCTTATCGACAAAGGGAACAACGTCGCGGGAGAATATCTCATAAATGGCTTCGAACAAGACAAATCGTATAACTTCACTATTGCGGTTAAGGGAAACAAGGCGTTCGTGTACTTCGGAAAAAATCAGAAACTCATTTTATCCGGTTCGTATATGGGCGGAAAAGGTTATTTCGGCTGGAGCGGCTCTTTCTCGCGTTACAGTATTTGTTCTTACGGGGTTTATTCTTCCGAGGGCAATTATAAGTTGCTCAGCGGCGCGATTAGTGCTTTCGGTAACGAAAGAACGGGCGGGGTAGACCTCGAATTGTCTGGCGGCGGCGGAAATTACGGTTACGTCGCGATGAATAACGTTGCGGTTACCGATTTCGCGTTGTCGTTCAATATGATGCTCACGAAAACGAACCTTATTTCCAGCGGACGTTTCAGAATTTATATCGGCGGAAAAAGCGGATACAATTCGCTCGAAAACGGACTGATTCTCCAGATCGACGACAGGGGCAGGATAAGCGTATACGAGGACGGAATTCAGAAAATCGAAAACGAGCAGGTCGGCGCGATAAACACCGAAAGTTGTTACATCGTTATCGCTTACGTCGGCGGAGAACTGAAATTATACAAAGCGGATTACAGAGAAGATCTCGTTTACGTGAAGAAAAATATAACCGAAGTATTCGCTTATCGTGATAGTTTTTGCCGTTCTGGCGCGCTGTCGTTCTTTACGCAGAACTCAACCGTGAGAATGTGTGACATAAGAGGGATAGCGCTTGCCGAAAATGAGGATTACACCAAGAGCGTGTTGTTCAGCGATTATTTCGTAGACGCACCTCCGGCTCCGGAACCGGAAATCATCTCCGCCCCCGCAACGAAGGGTTACGAAAACGATTTCTCGGATAAGAAGACTCTCGGCGATTTTACGCGGTACAGCGGTTCGGTGAGCGTGCGTGATGGCGTTCTTATTGTTGACGGAGTGAACGGCAACAACTGGGACGCGGGCGCGGGGCTTGCTTACGGAACGTTTAAAAACTTCGAACTCAAAGTTAAAATGAAAGTCGTAAACGCCTATGGCTTTGGCGCGATAGAGTTCAATAAATCCTCGCCGAGCGTAAACCATCAGCAGTCGGCGATAACGCTTCTCGTAACGAACAGTTCGGCGAGCCTGTACTTAGGAAACGATGTATATCAGCCGGGTTCGGACGTCGGCGTAGCTTTGGACGAAAACGGATATATTTCCGTAACGCTGAGAGTCAAAGACGGCGTGATCACTTACGATCTTGGCTCGGGAAGCGCGACTTTCGCCATTTCCGAACTCAAGAGAAACAACCTGACGAGCGGCTTTATTTCGTTCAACGCAGGTTCTAACAGAATTTATTTCGACGATTTAAAAATAACTTTATTATAATGAAAAAAACACACGGCAAATATTCCTCGCTTGTTTTCTGGGCGTGGAATGACGCGATAACCCGCGACGGCATAGACGAACAGTTGGAGCAGTTCGCCTATGCCGGTATAGGCGGCGCGGTAATTCACGCAAGAGCGGGTTTGAAAATCGAATATATGTCCGAAGAATGGCTTGATTTAGTTGTTTATTCGACGCAAAAAGCAAAAGAACTTGGTTTAAAAATCGTCATTTACGACGAAAATGGATGGCCGTCGGGTTTTGCCGGCGGCGCGATTGTTCAATTGAATCCCGATTTTGCGATGAAACAATTGGTTTTTTCCGAGGGAATTCCTTGTTCGGGCGAAGTTTTTTGTTCGTTTGCAAAAACATCCGAAGGCTATTCCATAGGAGGAAAGGACTTGTTTGTCTGCGTGAAGAGAAACAACGATTACGTCGATCTGACCGACAGACACGTCACCGAAAAATTTATCGAACTAACGCACGAAAAATATAAAAAAGCGTGCGGAGAAGAGTTCGGAAAAACAATCGTCGCAGTTTTCACTGATGAGCCGCAATATTCTTCGTTCGAGAATTATTGTTATCCGTATTCCTACGGCATAGACGAGGAATTCTACGATTTTTGCGGCTTGAATTTAAAGGAAAATCTCTGGCGGTTATACGCCGAAAAGGAGGGCGAATTCAAGGAAAAATATTTAAAGTTCTTTTCGGAACGCTTTGTGAAAAACTACACGGCGGTCGTCGCCGACTGGTGCGAAAAAAATCATCTGGAAATGACGGGGCATCTGAGTGCGGAGGACGGTGTTATTTCGCAGGCATGCGGCAACGGCGGGGTAATGAAGCATTACCGCGTAATGCAACGCCCCGGGATAGATTATCTTGGCAGAAGATTCGTCTCCCCCGTTCTTTTGAAACAGGCGGAATCCGTGAAAAATCAATGCGGAAAGGAAATTGTTTTGAGCGAGAGTTTCGGCGGCGCGGGTTGGGGTGCGAGTATGAAGGATTACGCGATGATGTGGCTTTATCAGGCGGCGTTCGGAATAAATCAGCTTTGCGCGCACCTTTCGCCCTATTCGATTTCGGGCGTGAGAAAAAGAGATTATCCCGGCTTTTTTTCCGACGTTCAACCTTGGTGGAAACACGCCGACGAATTTTTCGGCAGAGTGGAAAGCCTAAACGAATTATTGTCCTCGGGTAAGCCGAAAAACAGAGTGGCAGTGTTCCATCCTTTGGCGCATGCGCTCAGATTGGAGAATTTTTCTCCCGAGCAAAGAGAACTTTCCACGCAATTCAGGTTGCTTACCGAAAATCTTTTGGATTGTCAGATAGGCTTCGATTATGTCGACGAACAAGCCGTTGCATCCGCCATGATAAAAGACGGAAAACTCGTTGTCGGCGAGTGTGAATACGAACTGGTTCTTTATCTCGACGATACTCTCGACGAAAAGGCGAAAAAGGCTCTTCGCGGCGTTAAAACAGCTGTTTTGGGGCGGGATTTGTTCAATCGTCGCAACGATATCGAAAGGTGGTTCGATTCGATAAGGTATCGCCGCCGGGCGAGCGTTACGGGCAACGACGGCATTTTAAGCGGGCTTATCGTTTCGTATAAAGAAACGCCAGGCGGAGCACTCGTTTACATTTACAACAAGGACGGAAACGCCGATAAAAAAGCGTATTTAAACGGCGATTTTAAGTCCGTGAAGGAGATTTCTTTTAACGGATACGAGAAAATCATCCTCGCAACGCCATGCGAAAAAGGCGGGTTCTGCCATATAGAAATTCCGCGAGGCGAAGCGAAAACTTACATATTTTCTAACGAAGAAAACAGTTGCTTTTATTCGGAAACAGAAGAGGAAATAATTGTTAAAAAAGGGGATTTAAAGGATAAAAACTGCCTTACGATAGACAAAGCGTGTTATTCTTTTAACGGAAAAGACTATTCGCCTGTCAAGGACGTGTTAAAAGTCGCGTCGGAAATTTATTCCCGCGGCGGCGAGGTTTTTGTTAGATACGCGTTCGTTTGCAACGCGGACGAAGCGGAAATTTCTCTTCACACCGAAAACGGATATAAGGAAATTCTTGTGAATGGTTACCCGCCGAAGCAAACTGAAGAAAAATTTCTGAGCGGAAAGTTGCTTGCGTACGACATTTCGGGTTTAGTTAAAAAAGGTGAAAACTCGGTCGTTATGAAATACGAAATTCCAAAAGACGTAGCGGTTAAGGACGAGTGGGAATTCGAGAGTTTAAGAAATATCTACTTTTTGCCGATAGAACCCGAAAGCGTTTATTTAACAGGCGATTTTTCCGTGAGTTGCGATATCGGGTTCGCAGATTGCGGATATCTTAAAAGCGACGGGGCGTTCGTCATAGAAGAGAAGAAAGAAATAAACAGCATTGACATAACCGGTTCGGGCGCGCCGTTTTATCGCGGCAGAGCGGATATTTTCGCGGAGGTGGATTATCGCGGCGGCGAGGCGTATATTCGTGCGGAGTTTTTCGGGAGCATGGCGGAACTGTTCGTCAACGGGAAATCCGCGGGTTGTCTTTTCGACGGAGAAAAGGCGAAAGTCACCTCTTTGCTCGAGAAAGGCGTGAACGAAATCAGACTCGAGTTGTATTCGACGAACAGAAATCTTCTCGGCGCGCACCATCACGTCAGCGGAGAGGTGAGAATGACTGGCAGAAACACTTTCGAGGGCAAAAAAGGCTTCGAGGACTTCGTTAATCCTTCCGCGCCGCAAATCACTTACACCGAATCCTATTCGTTTATTCCGTTCGGCGTTAAAAAACTTACGTTCGTCACGGAAACGGTGTATAATAAACAATACAGACTTTAATGAAGCAATCTTTATTTGCGGAGGTTACTTATGAAATGTTATTACGACGGCAGTCAACGTTTTTTAAAGGGAAATTTATGCAGCGGCAACGTCGTCGAATTCAATATTTTAACGGAAGGCGTTTCTGCGGCGAAACTCGTTTACACAGAGGATATAAGCGAAACATACTCCAAAGCGAACAAAATCGCGGTCGAAATGAGAAAAACGGACGGCGGTTTTTCCTGCAAAGTCGTTTTACCGCCTCGGGCGATACGCTATCGTTTTGAACTGAACGACGGTGAAAACACGCGTATTTATTTCGCTTGCGGACTAAGCGACGGGCATGAAGAAAAATTCGACAACGATTTCATTGTCGTTCCAGATTTCGATACGCCCGAATGGTCGAAAGGCGCGGTCTGGTATCAGATTATGCCGGACGCGTTTTTCAACGGCGATACCATTGCGGGGAAGAGCAACGCGAACGGAACTTTCGTAAACTCCTGGGCTAACGACCGCTTAGGAAAAAACGATTATTACGGCGGGGATTTGTTCGGAATCGCCCGGAAAGTCGAGTATTTAAAAAGTCTTTCGGTGGATGTCGTGAGTGTGAATCCCGTGTGGATGACGACTCATCAGGCGGGTTACGGTTCGTTCGATATTGAGCAGGTCGATGCGACGTTCGGCGGAATAAACGGGCTGAAACGTCTCATCGAAGTTCTGCATAAAAACGGCATAAAAATCATTCTCGACGGCGTTTTTCAGTATTACCACAAATACGGCAAACTGCTTAATGAAGCGAAAATTTTTCCGTTTGATGACGCCGAATGCAAGAAAAACGAGGATATGTTTCTGCGCAATGCCGCGGGCGAGGTGATAACGGGAACATGGGGGCATCCGACCGTGGACTATTCTTCCGCAAAAGAGAGAGAAATGATAGCAGGCGAGAATTCGCCGGTGAAAAGATATCTTAAACTCGGCGCGGACGGCTGGCGGCTCGACGTGGGCAACACTTACGAGGGTAGCAATCAGGACGATTATGGTACTTGCGTGACCGCGCTCGGATATATTTACGACGCGGCGAAATCGGTGGGGAAAGACAAACTTGTGCTGACTGAACACCCGTGGGGCGAAATGTTCTCGTCGAAAAAGTGCGAAAGCAAGTGGAACTACGATTTCGGTTATCCGCTCAGGGATTGGGCGGCGGGAAAAATCGATAACAAAAATGCGGCGAAACGTATAAACGCAGCAGTTTTGTCGTTACCGAGGGCTGTCGCGCAGTCTTGTTTCAATTTTATAACCACTCACGATTTGTCGCGGATTTTATATTATTGCAATGGTGATGTCGAGGCGTTCAAAGCGGCTCTCGCAGTTCAGTTCGCGTTTGTCGGGTCGCTCTCGATTTACAGCGGCGACGAGGTCGGCATGGTCGGCAGTCCCGCAGAATTCGTATGCGCCGCCGCCCCGACGTCGTTCGGGAGTTTCGAGTGGAACGAGGAAAAGCAAAACAAGGATTTGCTTGGAATTTATAAGCAACTCGCGAAGCTAAGAAGGGAAAAAAGAGATTTGTTCATAAATGGTTCGTGTTTCGCGTTCGATTGCGGCGATAACGCGATCGCAGTGATACGTTCTTATAATGACGATACGGTTATCGCCGTGGGGAACGTCGGTAATCGCGCCCGCGCAGAATTTAATCTGCCGTTTATTTCTGACGGAAAGTATACGGATATTATAAGCGGAACGGTCGCAGAGGTCAAAAACGGAAAATTCTCGGCGAACGTTTCCCACGGGTGCGCCGTGTACGCAAAAAATTTCGGGGTCGGGTATTTAAACGGCTTCGAGGTTTCCGGCGACGTTAGGTTTGTCGGCGATAAATACGTTTTATCCGAAAATTCATATCTGAAAGGAGTCGTTTACGGCTGTTTCGATGTCGAAGTTGACGGAAATGCGGTCGTTGAAGTTGGTAGTGTTACGGTTAGTGAAAATTTTATCGCAATCGGCGGAAAACGCATCCCCAAAAAAGGCAAAGTTGAATTGAGTCGCAACGAAGATGATACGGTGAGCGTGTTTAACAACCGCGCGGAAACGGCGAGGGAAAAAGTTTACGACGGCTATACCGTCCCCGTAACCGTTTATGGCGGCGGAGAAACGCGTCTTTTCGTGAAAAAAAGCGTCGGACAAAAACTCGTCGCGGACGAAGCGAACGGAATTAACGGAATGTTCGACCAGCGCGGCGATAAGCTGGCGACGGGCAATATAGAAGGCGATTTTTCAGCCGAAATCGAACTACTCGACGACGGTGGCGCGGAACTTATCACCGACGGAGCGGGAATCGGAGTTTCGGTCGAGGACGGAAAAACGACGTTTTACAGGAGAGTAATAGACGATACGGAAGTTTTAGTTGAACGTAAAAGCGGTTACTCGCAAAAAAGAGGTCTTTCAACCTCAAAAGGTCGCTCGCTGATAATTGAAAGGTTCGGTTATCTCGTGTCCGCTTACGTTTCGGACGGAAAGTCGATGAAAAAACTTGGAGAAGTCAAGGCGAATTATTCTGAGTCGAGGCTCGGGATAAAAGGCGAACTTAAAAAACTCGTTTTCGGAGACGGAAAAAGCAGGGCGTGTCCGCACGGATGCGAAAGAATAAAATTCAACGGTTTTTCGGCGGAAAATTCGAGAAAAATATTCAGATTAAATTCTGTTTCGGGGAAGTGGAAAGGTTGTGAAGAGGGAATCGTTCTAACCTCGGCGAAAGGCGCTTTCGAAACCGAAAAAACGTATAAAGATTTCGAGTTGTTCTTCACGCTGACGGGTAGATTAAACATAAAAGCAGGTGGAGTAGAAATAGGATTCGCCGACGACGGAAAAACGAATTACGCGGTTAAAAGGAAAAATGACGAGATCAGAATTTACTCGGGTATGCCGTTAAAGTTTGAAAAAAGTGTTGCATGCAATGCAAAAAGAGGGAAAATTGTTTTCGAATTTTTCAAAAAAGGTTGCGTTTTCGGCAATTTCTGGATTCAGGAATACGATTCCGAATGGACGTTCGAACGCGGGAATTGCTATTTTAACAAGAGAAACGAACTCAAATTCATCAGCGACGACGGCGATTTTTACGCCGTTTCGTCGAAGGCGTTTTCGGATATCGCGCTGGCGGCGAACGTCAGATTCAACAAATCGGAATCCTGTTCCGACGGCGATTTTTATATCATTTCGGGACATTCGCCGTTTTTGAAAGACAAAAGCGGGTTTGCCGTGAGGATTACTCATTCGAAAAAGGTTGAAGCAATTCTGGACGGAGAAACGATCGCGAGCGAAAAGGTAGACGATCTGGACCCGAACAGTTTCTTCATACGATTGATAAAAAAGGGCAACGAGTTGACGATACGAATCGCGCCGTCTTATAACGACAAAACGGAAAGGGAAGTCGTTAACTGCAAATTGCCGGGCAAGGCGGGCGGCGTTCTGGCGTTTTACGGAAGAAGAATAAGCGGAACGATATCCGATTTCATAGCAAAATCCGTTCCCGACGCGGAATTCGTAAAAACAAAAACAAGCGTCGCAAGACCGACTTATATCTGGCTTTGTTGACATAATTTTGTTTTTAATATACAATATTAGTTTTTAATGTGCAACATATAAGTTGACATAATTTAGCTTTTAGTATATAATTAAATAAAAATTTTGCTGAAAACGAATTATGAAAGTTACAAGAAAAGACATAGCGAATTATGCCGGAGTGTCGGAACAAACGGTTTCCTACGTTCTCAACAATAGTCGTAAGTTTTCG
The DNA here is from genome assembly GCA_934247855.1 of uncultured Clostridia bacterium. Taxonomy (GTDB): domain Bacteria; phylum Bacillota; class Clostridia; order Christensenellales; family Borkfalkiaceae; genus HGM11416. Next base: position 17,637 of record CAKQKA010000015.1, read on the forward strand.
GACGATGTTGTAAACAGAGTAAATAAAGCGATAAAAGATCTGAACTATCAGCCAGATATGATAGCGAGGAGCATGTCGCAAAAACAGACGAAAACCGTCGCCGTTTTAATAAGGGATATGGAAAACCCGATATTCCCGGCGATTATCCGCGGGTTTCAGAAAAAAGCGTTCGAAAAAGGCTATTCGGTTTATATCGCCGACGTTGAGGGCTGTGAAAACGTCGACCTTCTGGTTTCCACTTTGATTTCGCGGCGCATAGACGGCGTTTATATCTCGATGTTCGCCGACAGCGATTTCGTCCGCGTGATCAAAAGGTTCGTCGATAACGGTATAAAAGTCGTCATAGGTAACGAAGAGTCCTCGCTGGACGGCGTTCCGAGCGTCACGGTGGATTTCGTCGACGGAATGAGGCAGATCATCGCGTATTTAAAGGGTAAAGGTCATAAGAAAATTGTGTATCTGAGCGGTATCGATATAACCCGCAAAAACGACGGACGTTACGCCGCTTTTTGTGACGAATACAGGCGCGCTTTCGATGTCGAACCTTTGGTTATAGAAAACGAAAAGCCGTATGCTACGACCGTAGAAAGCGGTAAAATGCTGACCGAAAAACTGTTCGAAGTAACCGACGATTTCACGGCGATAGTAACCACGAACGACCTTATGGCTTACGGAGCGATAGATGCATTGAAACAAAGAGGCAAACGCATTCCCGACGATGTGTCCGTCGTGGGCGTAGACGACATTATGTTCTCGAAATATATAAACCCGCCGCTCACAACGCTCGGATACGATAACGAGCAATTCGGTGAAAAAACGTTCAAAGTTCTGCTCGGCAAAATGACGGATAAAGACGTCGTTTCGGCAAAAGAATATTGCCATATCATTGAGCGCGAAAGCGTAAAAACCATCTGATTACCGCCGATTCTGCCAGACTTGCTTAGGGGGATAATCGCGATATGTCGCAAAAAGCGGCGTTAATCGCCTTGAAGTGGCAAAGAAGCCGTATATAAAAGAAAATACTTATGATTTTTATTTGCAAACAATTCAGACTTACATTATACCGAAACTCGGCAAAGAGCCTATAAAGAGAATATCGCAAGTCGATATTCAAAAATTCTTAAACGAATATACAGAAAAGGGTTTAAACCGAACTGCGGAAAAAATCATGATGGTATTAAATCAGGTCTTTAATTATGCGGTGGGCGAAGATATAATCAACAAGTCTCCGATGATTAACGTTAAAATCGGCGCATATGAACAATAACACGGCGTTCCACTGTCAAGAGAGGAAGAAAAGGCGTTTCTATCGTCCTTTCGGCAAGATAGCACGCCCAACAAGCAAGCCTACGCTTTTATGCTTTATACGGGAATACGGTGCGCCGAACTTGCCACAATGACGATTGATGAAACATGGGTAACCGTCATATCGGCGAAACAGCGCAAAGGACTTAAAGAGAAAACCCGAAGAATACCTATTTCGCCAATGCTCCGAAAGATTTTACCGCTAATCAACGTAGACAAAATAAAAAAGATTGCAAAAAACACGCTGACGTGCAAATTTGCCAAAGCTATACCGGGGCACCATTTACTTGACTTGCGTCATACATTCATAACGCGCTGTCAGGAGTGCGAAATACCCCGAGAAATAGTGAGCATATGGGCGGGGCATTCCGCGGATCAGTCGATAACGACCTTAGTTTATCCACACTTAGAGCAATACAAGGAACGGCAACTAAGAGAAATCGCTAAATACGACTACGATTTATAAAAAAATCTCGCTCCAAAAAAATCCAAAATTACACGAAAAAAGTGTACCCTACAAAAAATGAAATACAAAAAACGCACTGTTTTTCTAACGTTTTAAACCCAAAACAATAGGAAATAGTGCGTAGATGGCTGACCGCATTGTGCCAAATTTGAACTTTCAAGTTCTTCGAGAGTAATTCTGTTTTTCAACGTCGGCTAATTGTTTGTCGAGCCTCGGAAAAAGAGTATTTTCTTTATATTGCAATTCAAACAGTAACATTGACAGGCGATTGATTATCGCATGTATCAAAAGAAAAAGATCTGCCAACAATTTCTATAATGATTAAAATGATTAGGATTATCGTTACAAATGCGAATTTGTAAACTAAAGCCTCGAATAACGACATATCTTCTTTATTCTTATCTTTTTTATTCCTATGCAATTTAGCATTCCTTAACGAAGATGTTGTTTTGCCTCCCATAGTAAAAAGCACAATCAATATTGATGACGAAAAGCCAATTAAAATAGAACAAATAATTATTCCGACGTGCGCTTCAATAAAGTAGTCGGTTTCTATAAAAAACAGACGACGAACCGGTTAAACACAAAACACGTAAAGAAAAAAAGAACATAAAGATTTCCAAGGTGACAGAGAGGATTTACAAGGATACAATCAGTGTGTAATTTTTATGTGAATGATTGTGTAATAAATGAATGATATTAAAGATAAAAAGATCGCTTTTTCAAGAGCGGTCTTTTTTGTATATTATCATCAGAGTAATACTGTTTTTATTATTTAATGAAAGTGAAGAACAGCTTTTTTAACGCAATTCGCGCAAAGACTTATTTTTGTGCTTTTTGATGATTGGTACGGTATTGATGAGGTGTAATACCGGTTTTTTCTTTAAACAGATGGATCAAATAAGAGACGCTTTCAATGTTGCAGAGCTCTGCAATTTTTTCTAAAGTAAAGTTGCTCGTTTCCAGATACTTTTTGATAAGCAAAACCATTTGATTTTTCCTGTCTTGTATCGGAGTAATATTAAAAAATCTTTTATATTTTTTTGTGAAGTAAACGCTGGAATAGTTCGAGCATTCAATCATGTGTTTTACTGTAAACTTAACGGGGGAGTTGTACATTTGGTCCCGTATGGTTGAAAACAGTTGCATCAATGTATTTTGGGTTGAAGAATCAGTAGCCGAAATTATATATGCGGTGTTCAGCAGCTGCATAACCCAATTAATCATATCGGGTATATTCTCTTTCTTTTCGGATACTATGTTGGTATTTAAAATATACGATATTTCGTCAAACGAACGTATAATTTGCTGCGCGTGGTTCTGGTCGATGGTAAAAACTTGATGTAAGGGAAATTCAAACCGGTCAAAATATTCCTCTTCGACACTAAAAATCAAAAAAGAATTTAAAAAATTGACATCGTCGCATTTATATGCGTGCAGTTGGTTCGGGGGGTAAATAATAACGCTGTTTTTAGAGACCGCAAAATAATCCGTTCCGTTATAAGACAGTAAGGTTTGGCTTTGAAATATCAACAAAAGCCATTTATCAAATGTAGCATACTCACTAAAAGCGGGATGCTCCATTTTGTTGGCAAGTATAGCTATATCTTTTATTTTGCACATAATTGAGTCTCCATATAAATCAATGCTGCGGTAAAATTGTCTTTGAAACGATTACGTTTAAAAATAGATGGTTATATTAGATGGCTATATATTAACACAACAGCAATAGCTTGTCAATAAGTTGTTATTAAAAAAGCAATTTTTGTTAAAAGAAAAGTATTGAATGCGCTACGGGCATTTGATATAATAAGTTTAGCAAATAAGGAGGGAGCATCGTTGAGGAGAAACAAAAATCAAATAGAATGGCAAATTATGGTTTTGCCTGCTATGGTTTTTTTATTGATTTTTAATATTCTGCCGTTATTTGGCCTGGTAACAGCTTTTCAGGATTTCAAATTGAGCTTAGGTTTTTTTAATTCTCCCTGGGCAAAGGTTAACGGCGAAACGGATTTATTCAAGCATTTTAAATTTTTCTTTTCGGATCCTGCCGTGTGGGGGGTAATACGCAATACCCTGGTAATGAATATTTTGGGGTTAGCGATTAATTTCCCGCTGCCTATTGTTTTCGCTCTGTTGTTAAATGAAATTTTCAGCACCAACCTCAAAAAAGGGATACAAACAATAACGTATTTACCGCACTTTTTCTCGTGGATAGTTTTTGGTAGTATGTTTGTGAAAATTTTAAACCCGACAACGGGAATCACCGTAGCGATTGCCGAGCTTTTCAATAAAGAGACGATTGATTTTATCAATGAACCGGAATATTTTTACGGTATCGCAATAATAACTTCTCTAATAAAGGGTTTGGGTTGGAATTCAATTATTTATACCGCAGCGCTTACCGGCACGGATATAAGTTTGATTGAATATGCGGAGCTCGAAGGGGCAAGCCGTTGGCAAAAGTGGAAATACGTTTATATACCAACTATGTTACCCACGGTGGTGCTGTACTTCGTTTTTGCCGTCGGTGGGCTTTTTGCGTCAAATTTTGACCAGATTTATATACTTAAAAACGATTTAAACAAAGAGAGAGCGGAGGTTATTTCAACGTACGTATATAACTTGGGTATAGGCAGTGGATTGTTTGAAATTTCATACTCTACCGCTGTTGGAATAATGCAGTCGATCATCAGTATCTTTCTTGTATTAGGTACAAACTGGATTAGCAAAAAGCTGACCGGGAGGGGAATTGTATGATTCATTACAAAAAATCTGCCGGAGATATCGCTTTTAAAATAATTCTTGCGCTGATAATGACCTCTATTGTTTTGCTTACGCTATATCCCCTATGGTACATAGTGGTTGCAAGCTTTAACGAGGGGTTGGATTTTGCAAGAGGAGGCGTTTATTTTTTCCCTAGAAAATTTACCCTTAAAAACTATAGCATTGTTTTTGCAAACGATGATTTACTTCGCGGGTTTATTATAACAATCGCAAGAACCGTAATAGGTTCTGTAACGCACACGCTGTTCACTGCAATTTTTGCGTACGGCTTTATGCAAAAGAAATTAAAATTCAAGAAGCTTTACTTTGGGCTGTGCGTGTTTACAATGTTTGTAAACGGCGGTATGATACCCACATATATCATAATAACCGAGTTGGGTTTTCAGGATAATTTTTTAGTATATATTATACCGACGCTGTTTAGCTTTTGGAACGGTTTAATATTTGTCAATTTCTTTTCGGGTATACCGGATTCTATATACGAAAGTGCGC
>CAKQKA010000016.1 GCA_934247855.1 uncultured Clostridia bacterium
ACTATACGTATAACACGCGAGCGCAACGCTGTATTAGCAAAAACACGGTCGCAAGACCGAGGTTCGTTTTATTCTTGTCTGGCATAATAGAAAAGACCTTCGCGGTGTTATTGCCACGGAGGTCTTTTGCCTTATGTTGCGTTGTCAGTCAATTCTTTTGTAGCCTTTTCTGACGGGGAGACGGAAAACGCCTGCGCCCACGAGCTTGATGATAACGTATGCGAGAACGAGAGCTGCAAGCACGATCATAGAAACTACGAACACGCCTTGCCATTCCACATATTTGGAGTTTTCCCACATTTTGTTAAGTTTTACGAGTTCTTCGTCGCTGAAGTGGCGCATTACCGTACATCTTTTTACCGTTTCGTAATCGGGGTATTGCGTGGAAAACTGACGTTCAAGCGTATCGGTGTAAACGATGTATTCCTTACCTTCTTCGTCGGTTTCCTTTTTGAACAGATAGCTCAAATCGACGGGAAAAACCTCTATTTCGTTGCCGTCTTCGTCAGTGGCGAAAAAAGCTCCGTCTTTTTCGGTAACGCTTTCGCTTTCGTATCCGTAATTTGCAACGACGTTTTCAAAAATCTCGTCGCTTGCGATAGATGTGGTGTAGCCTATATAATCCATGTTACGCTGCGCATAGTGCGGCGTTGATACAAAGTTGATAAATTCCTGAGCCAGGTCGACTTTTGCGCCCTTGGGCATAACCCAGCCGTCAAAGAAGATATTGCTTCCTTCTTCGGGAACGACATAATAAAGTTCGGCTGTTTTATCTCCGACCTCCGTTGGATCTTCGGCAAAATCCATTGCGTAAACGGCGTCTCCGCTCCAGGCGAAGTTGATCCAGATTTTGCCTGCCGCCATGTCCTTTTTGCCGCTGTCTACCTCGTAACCGTAAAGTTTGGAGGCAAGCCCAGAAAGGGCTTTACCCGATTTTTCAATCGATTCGTCCGAAACGCTGTTGAACAAGTCGGTGATTTTCGCATTGTACTCGGCTTCGAGTTGTTCGTCCTTTTCGGGATCGCCCGTGAGCGATTTTTTTAATTCGTTCGAGTATTCTTTAAGCTGATCGCTGTACGCATAACCTATTGCAAGAACGTAACTGTCGCGTACGCTGTCTTTAATGGTAAATTTGTTTTTGTATTTGTCCATCCAGACAGCCGACCAGTTCTTTACGTCTTCCGTGTCGACGAATTCGGGATTATATATAAAACCCATCGTTCCCCACATATAGCAAGCCGCATAGTTGTAAAGGGCGGATCTATCGTCGTCTTTGTCGATTTTGGTGCGCTTGAACAGATCTGCTATATATGCCGAAACGTTATCGTCGTACATTTTCATTTTATTATTCGTGCGGTCGAGCGGTTCAAGCATGTTTTCGCTTATCATCTTTTGTATCATGTACTCGGACGGGCAAACGAGATCGTAACTTTCCTTATTAAGGTTGATTTTTGTATACATTTCCTCGTTCGTGCCGACGGTGGAGTATTCCACTTTTACGTTTTTGCCGAGCGTTTCTTTGCAATATTTTTCAAACTCTTCGACTACCGAACCTTCGTAGATGTCGTTTTCTTCGTCCTCGTAATCATCGTCGTCGATGTAGTCTTCCCAGCTCATCACTTTAAGGGTGACTTGAGCGCCCGGGTTTTCCTCGGTAGCTTCGCCGCATCCGCCGAAAAACGGGCACATGGTTACGGCAATCAATAAAACTGCCGTAAGAAGAGACGGAATTCTTTTCATTTAGCGTTCTCCTGTATTAAAAATAACAACTTGTATTAAAAATAATGACCGCAGTCACCCGTGGCTACACCTTTTTCTGGGCTGCGTATTTTTTGGCTTGTTTCGAAGCGCGGATGTTGATCAATACTATCACCGTTACGACAACTATAAAAATTATGGTCGACAGTGCGCGCAGGGCGGGTACGGAAGTGTTTGCGCCGCCTTTAGCGTATGCGTTGTAGGTGTAGGTGGAAATCGTATCAAGCGTGTCGGGTTTGGTAAAGGTGGTTACGATATAATCGTCAAGCGACATTGTGACCGCAAGCAGGAAGCCCGAGAAAATACCCGGTAAAATTTCGGGGATGATTATCGTGAACAGTGCTTTTGTCGGAGTTGCGCCGAGATCCAAGCCCGCCTCGTACAAGTTCGGGTTGAGTTGTTTAAGTTTGGGCAGTACGTTTAAGTACACGAACGGGAAACATATTACTATGTGCGCAACGATCAGCGATGCCCAAGTGCCGTTGAACCCGAAGAACACGAAGATCATTGCGAGCGAAAGCCCCGTGACTATTTCCGCGCTGATAACGGGTATCTGCGTTGCTCCGCCGAGCAGTTTTTGCGTGCTCTTTTTGGAGTAGAACGAGCCGATTGCGCCGATCGTTCCGAGTATGGTCGCAAGCGTTGCCGCAACGAACGCAAGAATAAGCGTGTTGGAAACGGCCGATAATATGGTTTCGTCGGTGAAAAGCAGTTTGTAATGCTCGAACCCCCATTCGGTTGACCATGTGCCTATTTCTTTCGACAGGTTGAAACTGTAAACGATAAGCAAAAAGATAGGAGCGTAAAGGAATGCGAGGATAAGGAAGATATATCCGCGTTTGATAATTTTGTTTACCATAATCCGTTCCCCCTTGCTTGCTCGGCGCTTTCATCGCCGAATTTTCCGCTGATCAGCATAGTCGCAAATATTAGAATCAATAATATGAGCGCGATTGCCGAACCGATGTTCCAGGCGTTTGCCTCGCCCGAATTGAACTTACTCTCTATAAGTTTACCGATAATGATTACTTTACTGTTGCCGAGCGTGTCGGAGATGACGTAGCTCGTAGTGGTGGGCAGGAAAACCATCGTGATTGCGCTGATTATGCCGGGCATCGACATAGGCAGCGTTGCTTTGAAAAAAGTGGTCGCAGGTCTCGCGCCGAGGTCAGCCGACGCTTCGAGTACGCTTTTATCGAGTTTTAACAAAACGGTGTATAAAGGGAGTATGGTTACGGGCAAATAGTCGTAAACCATACCGATTATCGTGCTGAGGTAGCTGAGTTCGCCCGTTTTGTAAAAACCGAGGAGGAACAGCAATTCTTTCATTGCCGCCGTTCTTAAAACGAAGTTTATCCACATAGGAAGGACGAACAGCATAAGAAACACGCTTTTCTGTTTTAAGTTGCTTCTTGCAAGAAGGTATGCGACGGGGTAGCCTATAAGCAGGCATATTACCGTCGATATAAACGCGATGCAAAAACTTTGAAGAAGCACGGTGAGGTTGGTTTTTCCGCTGAAAAACTCGGTAAAGTTTATCAGCGTAAACGAACCGTTTGCGTCTGTGAACGCATAGTAAAAAATCAACAGAAGCGGCAATATTACAAATACCGCCAAAAATACCGCGTAGGGTATGCCCAGATGCTTTCTGGAAAATTTCAGTGCGTTCATTTGTTCTCTGCGTCCTTTAATGTAAGTTTGATTTTTTCGGGCGCGACCTTTACGCTTACCTTGTCGTTTTCGTTCCAGGCATATTCGGTGTCGATTACAAAATCTTCCTCTTCTTCGGGTGTTCTGACTATTACCTGATAGTGGTCGCCTTTATAAATTATGGAAACAATCTGACCGTGCGCCTCGCCGTCGTCCTCGTTGTCGATGATTTCGATATCTTTAAGACCGATTTCAACTTTGACTTCAACGCCCGTAAGGTCGAGCATTTCGCCGTTTGCAAGTACGAGGTATTCCTCTTCGTCTATATGCGAACCGGGGTAGAGTTGCGTTACGTCGCATTCAAATTCGCCCTCGGCAAATTCGACCGTATTGTGCTTGGTTATAACGCCGTCGTACACGTTGGAAACGAATTCTTTGTGCATGATATGGATGTCGTCGGGCTTTATAATCGCGCTGGCGCGGGTGCCCGCCTTTCTTTCAACGGTGTCCTGTATTACAAGTTCGCTCTTGCCGATCTGCATTGCCATTTCGTAATGAACGCCCTTGAAAATGCTTGACGTAATAACGCCGTCTACCTGCCCTTTGCCTTCGTCTACGAGGAATACGTCCTCGGGGCGAACGACTACGTCGACTTTTTCGTTGATTTCAAAATCGTCCACCATATCGAAAGTCTTGCCGAGGAAACGCACTTTGTTGTTGCCGACGATCGTGCCGCTGAAGATGTTGCTGTCGCCGATAAAGTCCGCAACGAACGCACTCTTGGGTTCGTTATAAATGTCGGTCGGCGTGCCGATTTGCTGAATTACGCCGTCTTTCATAACGACTATCGTGTCGCTCATCGTAAGGGCTTCTTCCTGATCGTGCGTTACGTATATAAAGGTAATGCCCAGCTTTTTATGCATTTCTTTAAGCTCGAGCTGCATGTCTTTTCTCATCTTAAGGTCGAGCGCGCCGAGCGGTTCGTCCAGAAGAAGAATTTCAGGCTCGTTGACGATAGCGCGCGCAATGGCTATACGCTGTTGCTGCCCGCCCGAAAGGGTGGTAACGTCACGCTTTTCAAAATCTTCAAGGTCAACCATCTTCAAGGCCTTTTTAACTTTTTCGGCTATAACCGCTTTGGTAAGTTTTTCCTTGCGGGTGATTTTGTTTCCCTTATCGTCCATGTACGTCGCATTAACAGTTTTGAGTTTTAAACCGTAAGCGATATTGTCGTAAACATTCAGATGCGGAAAAAGCGCGTAACGTTGGAATACCGTGTTGACCGGTCGCAAATAGGGCGGAAGTTTGGTTATATCCTTACCGTTCAAAAGAATTTTACCTTCGTCGGGCATTTCAAAGCCGGCGATCATTCTCAATGTGGTTGTTTTACCGCACCCGGACGGACCGAGCAGTGTGACGAATTCGCCTTTGCGGACGTACAAATTTTCGTTGTCCACTACGGTTACGCCGTCATAAGACTTTGTGACTCCGATTAACTCGATGATTTTTTCTGCCATTGTTATTCTCCCAAGCAACTTGCCCTAAAAGTAGGGCTATAAGTCGTTTATTAAGACTTTCGATGATTAAATAATAAGATTTTAAGGCTGTTTTCCAGCCCGTTTTCAAAGAAAAACTCCTCTTTATGTTTTGCGGTTTCGATACGGATATAGGAAGGCTCGCGAAAGGCAAAAGGGCGAGATAGACCTTGTCGGTCATCGAGGTCTTTTACCAAAAGCGGTAACGCAGCTATACGAATTATATAAACCGTAAAATTAAAACGTCGGCGGCGTAGATATCCATATAAACACCGCTTTTTTGTTTGAATCGTTTGATATAAAGTGAGTTTTGTTCGCCTTATAATAAAAGCTGTTGTCTTTTTTGCAAAGAATCTTTCTTTTACCGAGGTGAAGCACTATCTGACCTTCGAGCACATAACCGAATTCTTCGCCCTCGTGCGGAACGTCGTCATAAGTTTCGGCGTGCGCTTCGAGTTCTATTCTCAGCGGCTCCATCATGTTCTTTTGCGCGTTAGGTATAAGCCAGTTGGTAACTCTTCCGCCGTCAACCTTTTCTATAAATTCCTCTTCGGTATAGACGATTTTTTCCTCTTCGTCCTCGTTGAAAAAGTCTTTAAGCGTAGTGCCGAGCGCTGCAAGTATGTCCACAAGCGTTGCAATCGACGGGCTGGTCAAATCGTTTTCTATCTGCGAGATATATCCCTTGGTCAGTTCGCATCGGTCGGCCAATTCTTCTTGAGTAAGATAACATCCTTGTCTTAATAATCGGATTTTCTCTCCCAATTTCATTATGTTTCGCCCCCTGATAAGCACTAAACAAAAAGTTTAGTTTTACTAAACAACGCGTTTATTATATGTAAGACCGAGTGTGTTGTCAAATAAAATAAGGGCATTAGCGAAAAATGTCGAAAAAATTTCTTTGCAAAAAAAACGGAAAGCGTTTCCGCTTTCCGAATTATATTTTAAAATCTTCGATAATCGACCTATAGGGCGACTTTTTGTAGTTTTCGACAAAAAATCGTTTTATATGTCTTTTAGTCGGGTTCGCCCGAGTTCTCGGTGTCTATCGCATAGAAGATCTTGTTGTTAACCTCTTTGAGCGCGTCCACGAAAGAATCGTAAGCGGTTTCGGCTATGTTTATGGCAATGTAGTCCGACTGATTATAATAAACCACGAGTTTAGAGGTGTAGCGGAAAAGGGTTACGCGCGTTATCGTCGACATTTTGATTTTTGTCTTTATAAACCCCATTTTTGTGGTCAGATTGTCTTTGTCTACCTGATATTCCGACGATACAAATACGGGAATTAAGACTATTACGCCTACAACGCCTATAAGAACGGAAAGCGAAGTGGTGGCGTAATCTTTAATGCCCGAAACATCGGAATTAAGCAGCCTTACAAGGCGTATAATGTTAAGCGCAATGCAAACTATGGCGCAGATAAAACCGATAATTAAAAACGCGATACCTACTTTTGAAAATTTGTAAGCAAATTTTTTCATACTCAACCTCGTTTTGAACTGCCTTTATTCTACCATTTTCTTGCATAATAATCAACAAAAAACTGTGTTTAAAACGCAATACGCAAAAAAGAGGAGCAAATTGCACATTTGCAGGCGTTTGCGACGGTTTATCGGTTGACTTAAATCTATATAAATTATATAATTTGGGTATGAGTTTACTTGAAATTAAAAACCTGTCGCACAGGTATGAGGACAAAATAATATTCAATAATGCGTCGCTTTCGGTAAATCGCGGCGAGCATATCGGCGTTGTAGGGCTTAACGGCGCGGGTAAGTCAACGTTTATAAACGTTATCGCCGATAAGATTACTTACGACGAGGGCGAGGTGCAATGGCTGCCGGGCGTTCGTCGCGGGTACCTCGATCAGTACGCCACGCTTGACGGATCGCAAACGATAATGGAATACCTTATGGGTGCTTTCGATTATCTGTACGAGATGAACGATAAGCTTGAAAAACTTTACGAATCCATGGGAGATATGGACGGCGAAGAGCTTGATAAAGCTGTTTCAAAAAGCGCGCGCATGCAGGAAGAATTAGAACGCGAAGGGTTTTATGACCTCGAAGCTAAGGTAAAAAGAGTCGCCAACGGGTTGGGTATAAACTTTTTGGGTTACGACCGTATGATTTCCACGCTGTCGGGCGGGGAGCGCGTAAAGCTGATGCTTTCAAAACTGCTGCTCTCCGAACTTGACGTAATGTTACTCGACGAACCGACGAACTTCCTCGATATCGAACATATAGACTGGCTTATCAAATATCTGAACGGGTTTAAAAAGACCTTTCTGGTTATCTCGCACGATACAAAATTTTTGAACGCGGTATCTAAATTCATCGTGGGAATAGAGAACGGAACGATTAAAAAATACTCGGGCGATTACGATAAATATCTCGTTCAGCACGAGATGAATCAGAAGCAGTACGAAGAAGAATACAACCGTCAGCAGGAACAAATCAAAAAATTGCAGACGTATATAGACAAAAATTCGGCTCGCGCGTCTACCGCGGGTATGGCGAACGCGCGCAAAAAACAGCTTGAAAAAATCGAGGTTATGGCAAAACCCGTTACCGTTTACGAGGCGGAGTTTTCTTTCCCGTATATAGACCTTAACACAAAGGACTTGCTTGACGTAAAGAATTTGTCTATAGGTTACACAGCGCCCATTTTACCTCCGCTGAATTTCCATATGGGTTCGCAGAATAAGCTTTGGGTTCGCGGTACGAACGGCATAGGCAAATCGACCTTAATTAAAACCTTACTGCACAAAATACCGCGGCTTGGCGGATTTTTTACATTCCATAACGCGGTGAAGATTGCCTATCTCGAACAAAATCTCGATTTCGACGATCCAAACGAAACCGCATCGTCGTATTATTCGAAATTCTTCCCGCGGGCAAATCCCAAAGAGGTAAGAAGCAAGCTTGCCAAAGTCGGGCTGAAAGGCGATCTTGCCGTAAAACCGCTTAAAAATATGAGCGGAGGCGAGCAGGTAAGGGCGAAACTTGCAGTGCTCTGCTCTACTCCGTCAAATTTATTAGTACTCGACGAGCCGACTAATCATTTGGACGTAAAAGCCAAAAACGCACTGAAAAAGGCTCTTGCCGAATACCCCGGCGCGCTGATTTTAGTCAGCCACGAGGAAGATTTTACCGAGGGTTTGTGCGACATGGTAACGCTGCTCCGCGATTAATGTCCGTTGTCTGCTGTTGATCTGCGTTGATTTGCTGCATAGACGATATGTAAAACACGATTTTTAAGCTGTTGCTATGCAAAATGATTGCATATTTTCGATAAATAAAGTATAATTTGTGCAACATGCACAATAATTTATGGTGGCAAAAGCCTTGCCATGGCATGCCAAAAGACCGCCGGATTAGAATTTTTGCGGTTGTTCGGTGAGATATGGATAAAGAATTGACTTTAGTTTTGAGGACTTTGAAACAAAAAACCGGAATATCGGTGGACGTGTACTCCGCGGATTTTAAATTTTTGTATTCGGGCGGCGAACGTATACAGTTTACTTACGACGGCGGTTATACCGAGGGTTTGCAGGATAAAAAACAAAACGTTACGTTGTTTCGGTTCAGGTTCAAACGTGAAAATTACTACGGCGTGATTTCGGGTTCCAACGACGTCGCGCGAAATTACGCTATGTTCATTTGCGAACATATGGAGAGCAACGGCACTTCGGGCGACGAACTTTCAAAGCGCGATTTTTTGCGCGGAATCGTATTCGGCGAGTGCAGCGGTATGCAAATCGTCAAGTTCATGCGTAAGTTTTCCGTGCCTGCGGTGGGCTGTTATGTGCTTGCCGTTTCGTGCGAATCCGGCAGCGTGGACGAAACCATAGACTTTTTGGAAAATTACACGATGAACGGGCTTGATACCGCGTTCACTACGAGCGAAAACGAATGTGTTTTCGTCAAGTTCGTTACGGGCGACGGCGAAAGCGAGTTCAGGTCGCCTTTAGAGTTTGCCGAAATCTTCGCATCGTCGGTGTTCGAGGAATCGGGCATCAAGGTGAGAGTGGGCGTGGGCGGTACGGTAAAGAGTCTGTCCGAAGCGGTGCAATCGTACGCGCAGGCGGAAAACGCGCTTAAACTCGGCAAAGAGCTTAATTCGGGCGTGGCGGTTCACTCGTATAAAGAATACATTTTGCATAAAATTATGGAAGAATTGCCGCCGTCTAAACTCGCGCAGTATTTCAATATGCTTGCCGACGGCGACGCTCGCACGATCTTTACCGATCCCGATATGCTTGCTACCGCCGAGGAGTTTCTGGAAAACAACCTCAACGTGAGCGAAACGGCAAGAAAACTCTACATGCACCGCAACACGCTGACTTATCGTCTTGATAAAATCGAGCGAGCAACGGGGCTTAATATACGTAACTTTTCCGACGCCGTAACGTTCAGGCTTACCAACCTGCTGTTTAAAATGCTCAGCTGAATTTTGTAAAGTTGTTGCATTGCATGCGTTGCAGGCGTAAAAAATTAAGTAAAAAAGTTTAACAACAATTATCGCGGACGCTTTTGCGCCCGTATTTTTAAATTAAAACGTCAAATTCGATTTATGAGGTGAACGATGAACGAACGCAATACCGAAAATATTGAAAATGCCGATTACGCCGGTGCGGGCGGTTATGCCGATAACGACGGTTTGCCGACGGGCTGCGATTTGAATGAAAGCGACTTGCCCGAATGTGATTTGAGCGAGGGCGGCTCGATTTCGGGCGGCGCAAACGGTTCGGCAAAGCCTAAGAAAAAAAGAGGTAAACACTCGGCTACGTTCATGTCAGCTATGCGCGGACTGGTAACGGGCGTTGTGCTTCTTGCCGTTTTTTTTGCGGGGTATCTGACCAATTATTTTTCGGTCGACGCCGATTTGCGTTCTTTGCAGTTTGTGTATAACACATACAGAGATAACTACTTTTTCTGCGACGGCACGGAAAATCCGGCAAAAACTTTGACCGAAGGTCTTATGGATATCTATTCGGAATATTACACCGCCGACGAATACAACGCCGAGCAAAACGCGAGCAAAGGCAGGCGCAAGGGCTACGGAATCTCTTTTGACGGACTTACCGTTTTCAGAGTGAGCGGCAATTCGCCCGCCGAAAAAGCCGGGCTTAAAAAAGGCGGTAGAATTCTTGCCTTTAAACTGAATGACGGTGAGTTTGTTTCGGTTGAAAAGCAAGCCGAGCTGACAAGCGTTCTTTCGGCTGCAAAAGACAGTGACAAGGTTATTTTGCGCGTCGATTACGACGGCGACGTAAAAGATTTTTCTATGTATAAAGCAGACTACCGCGAAAGTTACGTTTATTATACCGATTCGACGGGGTGTTACCGCTTTAACGACGGCGGCGGCAAAATGGAAATTAATCGCTACGCCGATTGCGATGTTGCGCTGAATGATAATTTCGGATATATTAAATATGTTTCGTTTTACGGGCAGTCGAACGATTCGTTCGGCAGCGTCGCTCAGATTACGGCTGCGCTCGATAAAATGTTTGCAAACGGCAAAACAAATCTCATAATCGATTTGCGCGACAACGGCGGCGGTTTTATGGATATAATGTGCAAGCTGTCGGGCGTTTTTTGTCCGTTGCCGGGCGGTAAGACGGGCGACGTTGCACAGATCGCCGAATACCGCGGCAGTAAAAAGTACAGTTTTAAAATCGATTACTCGGCGGCGAAAAACGCCGACAGGGAATATTATTCTGCTAAGATTAAAAAAATAGTTTTTCTTGCGAATAAAAATTCGGCGTCCGCATCCGAGGCTCTTATGGGGGCGGTTTTAGACTACGACGCCGCCGCTCGTACCGATAAGGTACGCGTAGTGCTTGAAAGTCATGTAAACGATAAAGGCGAAACGATTTTCAAGTCGTACGGCAAGGGCATTATGCAAACCACGTTCGTCAACAAATTCTCGGGCGAGGCGTTAAAACTTACAACGGCAAGAATCGTGTGGCCGCTTTCGGGTACTTGTATTCACGGCGTCGGGATTACAACCGAAACCGATCCGCGCGTGTTCAACGCCGTCGGCGAAATAATCGGTTTTGCGCAAACAATATAAAACGCATAGTTGTATAAATCGCATAGTTGCCGCAGCTTTTCGTGCGGCAGTGTAAAATAAAAATCGGACTATGGTCGGCGTTTTTGTCGATCGGTAGCCCGATTTTTTATGCAAAAAAGTTTTTTGTTGTTTTATAAAAATAAATTCGATATAAATACCGTCCGCGAAAAAATCGACCTCGCGTTTTACGCAAAATAATTCGACAGGTCGTTCTTTATCTCGTCCGGAATAAAATCGTCCACGGGCGCGGTGCCTGCGTATTCGGTGGCGGCAGACGGCTCCGTGCTGCTGCTTTTTGCGGAATTTGCAAACGATAAAATAAGCGGTAACGCCTTTTTTATAACCGACGACATATCGCCGCCGCCAAGCAGTTCGGGCAAAATACCCATAACGCCGTTAATAAGGTTTTCGTCAACGCCGAGCAGTTTCAGCAAATTCAGCGCATCGTCCACCGAAACCGAGGATAATATGTTTTTAATGCCGTCCTGCTTTTTTGAACCGAGCAATAAGATGGCTGCTAAAATCAATAAATAACTGTTTTTCATGGTTTTTTAACATTATACTATATTCCCGGCATAAAATTATTATGCCGGACAAGAAGCAAAAACACGGGCGCGAGAGCGAGGTTCGGTTCATTCTTGTCCGGTATGCCGATATCAGGTTTTGGAGGTGAAGTTTTGAAAAAGAAATTTTCCGATTTTGTAAGTGATACCAAGGAAACGGGCAGCGGCGGTTTTGGCGGTAACGGAGGCATGGGCGGTGGAAACGGCGAGCAGGGTATGAACGGCGCGGCGTTCGATATGCTTAAAAACGTTGCGGGGCGTTACGAAGGCGCAAGCGAGTCCGAACTTATTTCCGCTATACTTGCCGAGGCGATGAAATCGCGGGCGGCGGGTACGTTGTCCGACAGCGAGATAGACTCTTTCGTTGCTCAGATTTCGCCTATGCTGACCGCTGCGCAAAGAAGCAGGCTTAACGCCGTAGTGGCAAAAATCAAAAGGACGTAACAGCGTTACATACGGTTGCTTAAATTGCGGGCTGCGTAGAAAATTATTGCGGCAAAGCAGCGGTTTTTTATGCCGCCTTATGACATATCAGTTTACTATGTAGGCGGGCAGTTTTTTAAGCGCGAGCAAAAGCTGATCGATTTCGTCCTCGGTGTTGAATTCGCAAAAACTTAGTCTTACAAGTCCGTTTTGCTCGGTTTTTAAAAAAGTGTGGCAAAGCGGCGCGCAGTGATAACCGCCGCGCGTGGCGATATCGAACTGTTCGGACAAAATACCCGAAACCTCTTGCGAGGAATAGTCGGCGTAAGAAAACGCTACTATTCCGACGGGGTTTTGTTTTGAATAAATCTTTATGCCGCGCACGCCGCTAAGTCCGCGTATTGCGTAAGCGGTCAGTGCGATAAGTCGTTTTTGTTTATACTTAAAGTTTTCGGCGTTGTAAAGCGTACCTTCCATAAGAGATATGATTGCGGGCAGGTTCAGCGTGCCGCACTCTAAAAGTTCAGGGTATCCGGACGGCAATTCGGAAAAACTTTCCGTGCCCGTGCCGCCGAACATAAGCGGCTGAATCTGAGATTTTTTATTAAAAATCAGCCCGCCGCTGCCTTGTATTCCGTGCATGCCTTTATGCCCGGAAAAGCACAAAACGTCTATATTTTGTTTTTTCATGTCGACTATGGCGTGCCCGCAAACCTGTGCACCGTCGAGTATGAAGGTAATGCCTTTTTCGGCTAAAAGTCCGCCTATAGCTTCATAATCGCATAGTTCGCCCGTTACGTTGGATGCGCCCGTAAGTATTACCGCGGTGGTATTTTCGGTTAGAGCGCGTTCGATATCGCTTTTTAAAACCGCGCCGAATTTCGGTTCTGCTACGGTAATGGTAATCTTTCCGAAACGCTGCAAATGATATAGCGGACGAAGTACGCTGTTATGTTCATATGTCGAAACGACCACGTTGCCGCGTGAAATCAAGCCGAATATCGCGGTGTTAAGCGCTTCGGTGCAATTTTTGGTAAAAATCACGCGTTCGCACTTTTCTGCGTTAAAAAAACGTTGAAGCAGTTTGCGCGTTTTATAAACGTACTCTTCGGCGAGTACGGCGCGTTTGTGCCCGCTGTGCCCCGCGTTTACGCTGAGGTAACGCATAGCGTTTTCGGTTGCGTCGATTACCCGCTGCGGCTTGAATCCGCCTGTTGCGGCATTGTCGAAATATATCATTTTCACAAAATCTACCTGAAAATAATATATTATAATATCGCGCGTATTATGTCGAATCGCCGATTGACTTTTCGATATGTGCGTTTGCCTGGACGTTCGACATAGGAGAAAGAAGCATGACCGTAGTCGTGTTTAAAACAAAAACCGAAGTTTTTTCTTTTATTGACGATGCAAGAAACGTAGGTTTGGGTGCAAGCGTGGTTTCGGTGCCGAAAGAGCTGAAAATCGGTTGCGGGCTTGCCGTAAGTATCGGCGATAACCGCGCGATGAGCGCGTGGTCGATAGTCAAAAAGAAAGGCTATCCCACATTTTTCGGGATATTTAAGGTTAGCCGCGGAACTACGAAAAAAATCACAAGAATCGTTTAAAAAATCAATATCTGACCGTTTTATGTCGTTCTTTTTGGTCTTTGTTAAAAAACATTGCCGTCTCCCGATATAAAGCGGTCTTTTTTCGTCGTTTTCAGGGCTGTTTTTAATTTGTTTTTTCGGGTGTTGGGCGTTTTGACCTAAAAAAGATTGTAAAAGCGCAAAAAACATGTTAAAATATTCAAATGAAGAAACGCACGGAGGGCGGTATGACTAAAGAAGAACTCGGTAAGATAACCGAATATTTTGCAAAACGTTATCCTTCGCCGCGCCCCGCGCTTAAGTATGGCAGCGTGTATCAGTTACTTGTTGCGGTAATTCTTTCGGCTCAGTGCACGGACGCACGCGTCAATATCGTCACGAACGCACTGTTCAAAGAATACGGCACGCCGCAAAAAATGCTTACGCTAAGCCAAGCCGAACTTGAAAAAAAGATTTATTCCTGCGGTTTTTTCAGAAGTAAAGCCGAGCATATTCTTTCCGCCACGCGTGATATTTGCGATAAATTCGGCGGCGAAGTGCCCGAAAATTACGACGATTTATTGTCGCTTGCCGGCGTCGGACGAAAAACCGCCAACGTCGTCAGTGCGGTTGCCTTTAAAAAACCTGCAATCGCCGTGGATACGCATGTTTTCAGAGTTTCCAATCGGTTGGGGCTTGCGGTCGGCAAAACTCCGCTTGCGGTGGAAATGGGGCTTAACAAAGTGATTCCCGAAGAACTTCGCGGCGATTTTCATCATTATCTGATATTTTACGGGCGCGAGGTGTGCGGTTCGCGTAAGCCGCTTTGCAATGAGTGCGGAATATCCGACTGCTGCGAGTACTACAAGAAAAACGTACTCAAACAAAAATGATTGTTTGATAAAAAGTGCGGCTATAGGTTGATTATCGGCTGTTTTTCAGCTGAAGAAAGCGTAAAACAAAATACGAAAAATTATAAAAGGATAGAGATATGTTTGTCGATAAAGAGAGTATAATCATAAAAGCCGGAGACGGCGGCGACGGTTGCACGTCGTTTATTCGTTATAAAGGCGTACCCGACGGCGGACCCGACGGCGGCGACGGCGGTAAAGGCGGCAACGTCGTCTTTGTGGGGGACAGGCACAAGTCAAGTCTTCTTGACTTTCAGTTCCGTCATAAATTCTTTGCCGAAAACGGTCAGAAGGGCGATACGAAAAACTGCACCGGGCGTTGCGGCGAGGATGTTGTGATTCCCGTTCCGCTCGGAACGGTAATTCGGGATAAAGAGAGCGGTTCGGTCATATGCGATATGTTTTACGACGGTCAGCGCGAAATCGTGCTGAAAGGCGGCAGCGGAGGCAAGGGCAATAAACGTTTTTGCACAAGCACGCGGCATGCTCCGCATTTTTCGCAAAAGGGTGAAAAAACCGAAATTCGCAGGGTAATTCTTGAACTTAAAGTCATTGCGGACGTTGGCCTGGTGGGGTTTCCGAATGTGGGTAAGTCAACTTTGCTTTCTAAAATTTCGGGCGCAAAGCCGAAAATAGCAAACTACCATTTTACCACGCTCACGCCGAATTTGGGCGTTGTCCGTCATCACGAAAGCGATTTTATCGTTGCCGATATTCCGGGACTTATCGAGGGCGCAGCCGAAGGCGCGGGTTTAGGTCATGAGTTTTTAAGGCATATCGAGCGCACGCGTATGCTTGTTCACCTCGTCGATATCTCGGGCGTGGAAGGGCGCGATCCGCTTGACGATTTCGTTAAGATTAACAACGAACTAAAAGGTTACAGCGAAAAACTCGCAGAACTGAAGCAAATAGTAGTGCTTAACAAGACCGATATTTACGGCGCGGAAGAAAATATCAAACGTTTCAAGCGTAAATACGGCAAAAAATACGATATTTTCCTTACTTCGGCGATCGATTCCACGGGCGTGGAGGAGCTGCTTGACAAGATTTGCGAAGAGCTCGCGCTCCTGCCGCCGCAAAAACCGCTTGAATTCGAGCCGTTTGCTTACGAAAACACGCGCGAAGATTCTTTCGAGATCGAACGCGACGACGACGGCGCGTTCGTAGTCGTAGGTCCGCTTGTCGATTTATTAGAGCGTAACGTCGTGCTTAACGACGTCGATTCCATGGCGTATTTTCAGAAAATGCTGCGCGATAAAGGCGTTATTTCCGCGCTCAGGCGGAGCGGCGCGGTTCATGGCAGCGTTGTGGTGATCGGCGAAATAGAGTTTGATTTCGTTGAATAAAAAGGCGTACCCCGAGTTGCGTATGCTTACTTATATAAAAAAATACGGAGAAATATATATGTTTACGTCAAAAGAAAGAAGCAATTTGTGCGCTATGGCGCAAAATATCAAGCCTGTAACGCAGGTGGGCAAGGGCGGTATATCGGATGCGCTCGTGCAGTCGCTTTCGCAAGCGCTCGAAGCTCGCGAACTTATAAAGATCAGCGTGCTCAATAACGTTGACGACGACGCGAGAGAGATCGCCGAAAGCCTCGCCTCCGCTTTGCGCGCGGAAGTGGTTGCCGTTATCGGCAAAAAAGTTATTTTATACCGCAAAAGCTCAAGAAAAGATATCGATCATATAGTGTTCTGATATTTAAAGTAAGCCTATAGGTTGATTATCGATATAAAACAAGATTAATTAAACAGCGTGTCCTTGATTGAGGGAGGCTGTTTTTTTTCTGCAATTCGTATTATAAGCAGGGCTGCCGAAAACGCAAGCAGCAGACTTCCGCAAAAAATATACCATTTCGGGAAAAACGATAACCTTGAAAAAAGTATGATTCCCGCCGCCGATAACGCTGAAGCGGCTGTGCGTTTAAACGTGGCAAGTTCTATCATTTTTGATTTGATTTTTGCAAATAATTTCGGCTTTTCGGTGTTTTCCGTTTGCGTCGGAAAGGCAAGGTTATATTCTTTTTCAAGTTCGGGAAGCGCGTTTTTATCGAATATAGTTATTTTTCTTTGCTTGCAAAAGGTTAAGCAATCATCCGTCGGTATATTGCAAAACAGTATTGCTTTTTTATCGCCAGAGCGTTTTTTAAGGTATACTGCGCAGTTTCTTTCGGTGCGTTCAGAGTAGTCAAACAAGTAAATGCAATTCTCGGTTTCTATATAATTATCTTCGCTGCGTTCGATTTTGCAGTCTTTAAAAATCGGCAAAAATAAGCTTATAAGTCGATTATCGGGCATTACTTCAAGTTCTGAAAGTATAAAGTCCCATCGTTTTTCGTCTTTTATTTTTAATAATTTATGTTTGTTTTTTCTTGAAAGAGTTAAAAATACGATAAGGCAGACCAAAACCGCCGAAATAATCGAAAAAGTGAATATGACAACCGTCTTTGATAGCATGGTTCGCAGCAATACGCTTACGGCAAAGAACGTTATAAAACCCGAAAGGAAGGAGTTGCAGACTACAGGTGTAATGTTTTTTCGCATAATATTAACCTCTTTTAAAAAATTATTGCCACGAATGTTGCAAAATAAACTTGTATATAGTGAAAAACCATGGTATAATACAGCCATGAAAAAGATCGGAATATACGGCGGATCGTTCGATCCCGTGCACATAGATCATGTAAATGTATGTAAGGCTTTTTATTCTGCGCTCGGTCTTGACAAAGTTTACGTCGTGCCCGCTCGTCTTTCGCCGTTCAAGCAAAAAGACGGTGCTTCGGCGGAGGAACGTTACAATATGTTGCGCCTTGCGTTTTCCGACTGCACGTTCGTTACCGTAAGCCGGTTCGAGATCGATTCCGAAAACGTAAACTATTCGTATCTCACGGTAAAACATTTTGCCGAAGAAGAGGGCGCTAAGTTGTATTTTCTTATCGGCGCGGATAGTTTAAACTCTTTCGCTACATGGAAAAACCCCGATATAATAGCGAGTTTGAGTACAGTTTGCGTTGTCGCAAGGGATAAAGAGAATACAAGCTTTGCAACCGATATTTTTTATAAAAAGTTCGGCTATAAGCCCGTTATCGTACCTTTTACGGGTTATTGTTCAAGCACTGTGGCGCGCGAATATCTCGCGCTCGGGCTGAGTACCGCCGATATGCTTTTGCCTTGCGTAGGCGAGTATATAGAAAAAAATAATCTGTACCTTCCCGATAAATATCACGAGTTTTTGCGTGCTCATTCTAAACCGTCAAGGCTTGTTCATACCGTGGGCGTTGAAATTACCGCCAAACGTTATGCCGAAAAAACGGGGGCAAACGTGCAAAAAGCAATGTTTGCCGCTCTTCTTCACGACAATGCAAAATATTTAAGTAAAGAGGATTTTCCCGATTTTAAATGCGACGATGATGTTCCCGAGCCGATTATTCATCAGTTTTTGGGGGCGTACGTTGCCGAAAAAGTGCTGGGAGTCGAAGATGCCGAGGTGTTGAACGCGATAAGGTGGCATACTACGGGCAGACCAGATATGGGCTTGCTTGAAAAAATTATTTACACCGCCGATTTGTTGGAACCCGGGCGAAATTTTCCGGACGTGGACTTACTTCGTAAAGCTGTGGACGATGATTTTGAAAGCGGTTTCAGGTTGTGCGTAAGCGAACTTCTGAAATTCTTGCAGGCGGGCGGCGAAAGCGTGTATTACATGAGCGTGCTTACGAATGAGTATTACAACGGCGATAAAAAGTAATGATTTGCCGAAAAACAGGCGGCGCTTAAAAACATAAAACGATTTTAAACGTTGAGGCAGCATAACCCACAGGTGATTGCGTCCTGACGCGGTCGCTTAGGGCTCCGCGTTAAACGATAATAAGGTTAAACAGTAAATATACAAAAGGCGGTAAAATTATGAATTCCGAAACTTTAACAAAGCAGATTTGCGATATTTTACTTGCAAAAAAAGCAAACGATATAGTGAAAATCAACGTAAGTAAAAAGAGCTCGCTTGCCGATTATTTCGTCATTGCGAGCGGAAGATCGTCCACGCAGGTTAAGGCGCTTGCCGAATATGTGGACGAGGGCATGAGTAAACTCGGCATAGAGGTAAAACGCCGCGAGGGTGAATCCGAAGGTCGTTGGACGGTGCTCGATTACGGTGATTGTATAGTACATATTTTCGACGACGAAAACAGACTTTTCTATCATCTCGAAAAGCTGTGGGAGGACGGCGATAATTTTGAACGAGTTACCGACGACGAACAGTAAATAGTCGATCGGCAGACGGTTTAAACGTGCGGTAAATAAAACCATGGCGATTAAACGGCGGTAAAAAATCTGCCTGCCCGATGAAAATCTTTATTCTGCTGTCGTTGTTTTTTCGTCGTCTAAAAGTTTGCCGCGGATAGCGATAGTTTTGTTCTGTTTTTTACGGCGGCGGCTTCGCACCCGCTCGAAATAATAAACTTTTTCTTCGGGCTGCCTGTCGGGTTGTTCGGCGGGTTGTTCTTCGGGCTCGGTGTTTCCGCGCTTGGAGTAAACAAGGCTCACCAAAAACGAAATTATAAGGCAAAATATGTATAAAACGGCTAACGCCGCTAAGCCTAAAAACGGACTCGGCATAGTGTACCTCCATGTTTAATATGATTATAACATGCGTCGCATAAGTGATTTTTGCGGTTTTTGCCGATTTTAAATGTTTCAGGTCGAAAAACCGTACGCCAACTTTTTTACATACCGCAGAAAGCGGCATAGTATTTTAATGTTCTATTGGAGAAATCATGGGAGAATCTTTATATGATATTTTGCGCAAAAACGATGAAGAGCGCAATGAAATGAAAGTTACCCGAAACGCTGAGGATTATTCCGACAAGGATAATTCCGCAGACGAACTTGCAGAAGATTCGCAAAGTTCAGAATATGAAAATTTTACCGAAAGAAAAGTCGGTAACGAGCCTGCGGAAGCTTCGGAGGGGGCGGCTGAAGAATCGGTCGAAGAAAACGATATAGCCGAAGCCGATACGGAAAAAATTGCAGATGAATCATCGGACGAAACTATCGAAGAATTGTTCGGGGGCGAATCGGCAGACGACGTAAACGCAACCGTCGAAAACGTTACGGGTACCGAAGGTCGCGTTGTATCTGAGTCGCAGGGCGATCAAGATCCGCCACAGCCGGATACATCCGAAAACGGCAACGGCGATTTGAAAGAACAATACAATTTAAGAAAATTTGCGACTTTTGCTTCTAAAATCGATCTTGACTGCACGATGCCGAATTTGTCGTCCTCGGAAATAGCCGACAGTGCCGAACAGGCGAAATTGTTCGGTTTAGCGTCCGTTTGCATTCTCGCAAGTCGAATGAGAATGTTCAAAAAGCAGTCTGCCGAACAGGTCTTTTGCGCGGTAATCGCTTATCCGTCGGGCGAAATGACGGAAAGATCAAAAATTTGCGAGATTCGCGAGGCAAAGAGCAACGGAGCGGAAGAGATTGACGTATTTTTCAGAATTTCGGCTTTGAAGGACGAAAAACGCAAGAATATCATAAAATCGCTGAAAAAATATCGCTTTGTGATCGGCAAAAAGAAAGTTTTCAAACTGTCGATAGACAGCTTGCTCATCACCAACGAAGAGGCTGAGTTCATCGTCGAGGCGGCGACTGCGGCTAAAGTAGATTATCTTGTCGTTCGCAACTGCGCTTTAGGCGACGAGCGTACGAAACTTTTCTTCTCCGGGCTGTGCGCAGGCAAACTCAAACTCGAGTTTTCCGACTGTATTACAACTCTTTCGTCGGCAGAAAAACTCAGCGCGATCGGTACGGATAAATTTCTGCTGCGCGACGCTCTTGCCGTTGCCGCTACCATGCGCGACGAAATCAATAAAGAATAAATTGCAAAATCTATAAAAATAAACTGCAAATAAATCGGCGGACAAGCGACAAACGGCGAACCTGCCGATAAGTTTTTTGTGCAGTTCTGCCGTTTATGCTTGACAATTATCGCAAAACATAATATACTATAACGCGTGTTCTAAAACGATTATTTGAGCGCGCGTTTTTACTTATATCGGAATTAAAGCGGAAAAAAGGAGAAGTTATGCTTGAAATAAGAAATCTTACAAAAAAATATAAAGGGGGCAAGGTTGCGGTAGACAATTTGTCGCTAACCGTGGAAGCGGGCGATATTTTTGCCTTTATCGGACATAACGGCGCGGGCAAATCCACAACCATTAAATCGGTCGTGGGTATTCTCGAATTCGATTCGGGCGACATCTTTATCGACGGGCACTCGGTTAAAGACGAGCCTATGGTTTGCAAAAAAGATCTTGCGTACATACCCGATAACCCCGATATTTACGATCATCTGACGGGTATACAATACTTAAATTTTATAGGCGACGTGTTCGGTGTTGACTCATCGACCAGAACTGCAAAGATCGACGATTATGCCACGCGGTTCGATATAAAGAAAAATCTGGGCGATATGGTCGGCTCGTACTCGCACGGAATGAAACAAAAACTCGTGCTGATATCCGCGCTTATGCATTCGCCTAAACTGCTCGTTATGGACGAACCGTTCGTCGGGCTTGATCCCAAGGCGAGTTTCGAGGTGAAAAATATCATGCGCGAACTTTGCAAGGAGGGCGCTGCGATATTCTTCTCTACCCATGTGCTTGAGGTTGCCGAAAAACTTTGCAATAAAGTTGCTATTATAAAGGACGGCAAGTTGGTCGTTTGCGGCGATACCGAATCGGTTGTCGGCTCGGGCTCGCTCGAATCCGTATTCCTTAAGAGCGAAGAGGTGTAATCTTGAAAACCTTTTTATCCTTATTGAAA
Source organism: uncultured Clostridia bacterium (assembly GCA_934247855.1). GTDB lineage: Bacteria > Bacillota > Clostridia > Christensenellales > Borkfalkiaceae > HGM11416. The sequence goes on from CAKQKA010000016.1 coordinate 21,317, forward strand.
GTCGATCTTCTTCGGCTGTTCGGAATCAACAAAGCAATAAAAAGCGGCAAGGGCGGCGGACGGATTGTCGCCATCGCGATAGGCGCGGTGTTCATCGGCTTGTTTGTAATAGTCGAATCGGCTGCGCTCACGCTGTCGTTTGCGGCAATGCTGCCCGCGGGCGAAAAATACAAAGCGCTTGCCGTGACGATATGCCTTTATATTATAGTGGTCTTGTTTCTGACCGTCGGCACGTCGAGAATTATGTTCGGCTGCGCCGATTACGACTTGCTTATGTCGTTGCCGATAAAGCCGAGCGCGGTGGTTTTGTCGAAAATCGCTTACGTTTACATAGTGGATTTTTTGTTCGCCGTTGCGTTTATCGTTCCGTCGGGCATAATTTGCGGCATTGCCGAAAACGCGGTGCTTGTTTACTCGCTGTGCTCCGTGCTTTATTGTATTTTTATGCCGCTTGTGCCAATGGCGTTAGGGCTCGGAATCGGTACGCTTGTTTCGTTTATCGTTTCTAAAATACAAAACAAAACGCTCGTCGGGGTGGTCGGATCGGCGCTGTTTATCGCG
>CAKQKA010000017.1 GCA_934247855.1 uncultured Clostridia bacterium
CGCAAGGGGATTTTACTACGCAAAACGCTCTTTTTAAATACTTTTATGACAGTTTTTTGTTAAAAGTTTGATTTGTTTTTCAGATAAGCGATTTTTGCCGTTGTCGACAAATTTTTAATTGCAATTTTAATACTTAAAACACACTGACCGTAAAATTTTTATATGCCCACCGACATCACCCGGCGGCTTTAAAGGCGGAAGAATAAAACTTAACAACTAAAACGGTCATGTCGTCTTTGGCGATGTTGTCGTTGAGAGCAAGCGCGAATTCGAGGATCTTGTCTGCAAAGGTCTGCGGGTTTGCGCTGTTTTCGCGTGATAAAAAGTCGACCGCGTCCGTGCTTGAAAAGAAAGCGTCGCTCACGCCGTCTGAAATGATAATCAGCGAATCGCCGTCGCAAAGCGAAAACGATTTGACGGTGGGTTCGACTTTTTCCATAACGCCGAGGGGCAGGGAGTTGTTTTCGATAATGCGCACGCCGTCTTTGCCGATGATAAAACCGAACGTCGCGCCAATCTTAACGATGTCGCACTTGCCCGAATACAAATCTACGACCGCGCTGTCGAGGGTGGAAAATCCGTCGTCGAAACAAGCCGAAATAAGATTGCTCGTAATATTCAGTATGACGTCGCGGTCAAGCCCCGCGGCGAAAAAGTTTTCTACAAGCGAAATTACCGCCTGAGAGTTCTCGTTGGCGGTTTCGCCCGAACCCATTCCGTCGCACAGCGCAACCAGAAACTTGCCCTCGTCAATCTTTTTAAGCGTATAGTTATCGCCGCTCGAGGGTGAGTCGAGTTTGGTTCGTTTTGCAAAACCGAAGCAGGCGTCGAACACCGGCGCGGGCGAAAACACGGCGAGTAGTCCGCTGCCCACGTCGGTCTTGGAAGCAAGCCTGTATTTTTTCTGCTCGCAGTCCGAAATAACGGCGGTGATCGTCGCGTAGTCATTCTTTTCTTTGGCAAGCAGCAAGTGGTAGTTTTGCCCTGCGCGTATCAGTTGCAGGGGAACAATGCCCTCGGTGGCAAGGCTGTCAAAGAGAATTTTTTCGTTTTTCCGCCCGAAAACAATCTTGTCGGAAAAAGAATACGCCATATTTTTCAGCACCTCGGAAAGACCGCCCGCCTGCATAGTAATAAGGTTTTTTACGGCGGTAACACGCTCGTTTTCGACAATTCGTTCGGTAAGCAGCGTTATAAGCCGATTGATTTCGTACAGTACGTCGTTAAGTTTAATGCAGTGCGACGATAGAGCTTTCGGCACGTCGGCGAGCGCGGCTTTGCCCTTGGAAAGCCCCACGGTAGTGATTTTTTGTATGTCCGAAAAGTAGTTTCTTCGGCTCGAACGGCAGTAATTATACTTTTCGCACGTCTTGCAAACCGTGCTTGTTACCTCGTCGGAAATTTTCTCGCAAGAGGTAACGATATCGTCGCCGTTTACCTTATCAAGCGTTTTTTCAAGGTTTAAAAATACGTCGGAAATGCCGTAAAGTCGGGCGGAAAGTTCGCCGCGTTCGGCGTTTATGAGTTCGCGCGTGATCTCGGGTTCGTCAAACCGCAAAAATCTGTCTTTAAACAACCTGTAAAATGCGTTCGGAGTGAACAAAAATACAACCATAGGCGCAAACGCAAAACTGTAGTCGAATACATTGAACACGAAAATGTTGCCGCCGAAATAGTTGTACGCGAACGCGGTTATAAACAGCGCGAGAGCGGAAAGAAGTCTTGAAGTTTTTGCAAAAATCAGCACGGACGAGCAGTATAGCATAAATACCGAAATGATCTCGAGCGACTGCGAATGTATCGCGAGTGCAATAGGTAAAACGAACGCGGGTATAAACGCCCTTGTCGATTTGAAATAATAGCAAAAGTACAAAACCGCGATCAGAGCGATATCGTACCATAATTTATAACCGAAAGCGTTAATCGCGCCAATCGAGGTATAAACTACCGTAATAAAACAGGCGGCAAGCTCGAACGACGCGCCTTTGCACTTTAATTTTTTAACAAAACACAGCGTGAACGCGGGTTGCAAAACAAAAGCCAAAGTGGCGATAATCGCGCTATAGACCAACTTTTTGGTTAAATCGGTCGCGTTCTCGCCTAAAATATACGGCAAAAGGGCAACGGCAAAAAACAGCGCAAGTTCAAATTTCGGGCGACGCTTTTTCAATTTATAAATGCTGAATACAATGCACAAAAACACTATCGAAAAGGTGAGTAAAATCGCAGTTTGCGGCGGTTTTGTTAAAAACGACAGGGCGATATAAAGCACCGCCGAAACGATAGGCGAGCATACGCTAAGCGAAAACGCCGAGTAGTAAGCAAGTGCCATCGGTGCGCCGTCAACTATTTTTTCGGCGATGTAAAATACTACAAGCACTCCGAAATATTTTAAAATTGTCTTATACGATATATCCTTCATGAAACCGTTCGGCGATAAGTTAAAGTTTGCGCTGTGCGCCATTCATCGCTTATGCGACGATTATATAATATACGAAATATCGATATTTGACTTATTAAACGAAAAAATGCAGCATTAGGTCGAATTTATATATTTTATATAAGCCGTAATAAAGTTGTAAACGAAAAAAAGATATGATATAATAAAAAAAAGATTGACGATATATAGTCATAGGGCATGCTCATATGGAATATCGCAAAAAACGACTTGAAAACGAAATTGCAGGGTAGCAAAATGAAATTTACCGAATTTACAGTGTCAACAACGAGCGAAGCGCAGGAACTTGTGGCTGATATTTTGTGGCAGTATACGGTTTACGGAGTAGCCGTCTGCGACTATGCCGACGTGGTGGAACTTGTCGAAAACCGCCGCGAAACCTTCGATTATATCGAGGACGAACTGTTGGAAGCCAAACGCCGCGGAACGCTCGTCAAAGCGTATACCGAAATATCGGAAACCGAAACGGTGTCCGAAAAGTTAGAGCGCGATTTTGCGGAGCTAAGAAAAAACTCGCAAGGTTTTATCGATTGCGGCACGCTTGAGGTAACAAAGCGCGTTGTCGACGGCGATGACTGGATAGAGGTCTGGCGCAAGCATTTCAAACCTATAAAATACGGTAAAATCGTGGTTTGCCCCAAATGGATAGAGTATAAACCCGAATCGGGCGAGCAGGTTGTCTATATCGATTCCAACATGGCGTTCGGCACGGGCGAGCACGAAACAACTTCTATGTGCATCGAACTGATCGAAGAATACGTTACGCCCGAAATGACCTTGCTCGACGTAGGTACGGGCAGCGGAATTTTAGGTATTTCGGCAGTAAAACTTGGTGCAAAAAAGGCGGTTATGACCGATATAGACACGGTTGCCGTGCTCAGCGCAAAACATAATGCCGAGATAAACAACGTCAGCGAAAAATGCGAAATAATCAAATCCGACCTAATCGACGGGGTAGAGGGCGTTGCCGATATCGCCGTCGCAAACATTATGGCGGAAATACTCGTCCGCCTCGCCAAGGACATAGCCGTTCAGATCAAAAAAGGCGGAATACTCATTATGAGCGGCATAATAAAAGCGCGAATCGACCTTGTAACAACGGCTTTCGATGCGGTCGGATTCAAGTCGGTAAAAGTGGTAAATAAAGGCGAGTGGTATGCGCTTGTCATGCAAAATATGGGACTATAAGTCGATTATCGGCTATTTTTAACAATATGGAAACTAAGAAAAAAGCAGTTGTTTTTACCTTGGGTTGCAAGGTGAACGCAAGAGAAAGTGCGTCCATTATGAGCGGACTTATAGAGAAAGGCTTTACGGTGTCCGACAAAATCGAACCTGCCGACGTGTACGTTATCAATACGTGCGCCGTAACCGCAGAAGCCGAAAAGAAATCTCGTCAAGCCGTCGCGCGAATGAGAAAATGCAATCCCGACGCGTTGATTTACGTTTGCGGGTGCGCATCTCAGCGTGATCCCGAGGCTTTTGCCGAAAAGGGCGTAAAGGTGGTCGTCGGCGCAAAATCTAAAGATAAACTGATTGAATTGCTCGATAACGACGGCGTTCATATCGAAAAATCGGACGATTATTACGAAAAATACCTGCCTTGCAAGACCTCCCGCACGCGCGAGTACGTCAAGGTGCAGGACGGGTGCGATAACTTTTGTTCGTACTGCATAATACCGTACCTTCGCGGGCGTTCTCGTTCGAGAAAAATCGAAAACGTGATCAAAGAAATCGAAGCGTTATCGCCGCTCGAGGCGGTCATCACGGGCATAAATATCTCGTCTTACAGTGACGAGGGAAAGGGCTTAGATCAACTTATAGCGGCACTTTCGCATATAAACTGCCGTATACGGCTCGGTTCGGTCGAGGTAAACGTTATCGACGAAAAATTTCTTGAAGCCACAAAAAAACTTAAAGATTTCGCACCGCATTTTCACTTGTCTTTGCAATCCGGCAGCGATCATGTTCTAAAGACCATGAACCGTCGCTACACAGCAGAGGAGTATTACGAGAAAGTTTTGCTCATAAGAAAATACTACCCCGACGCGGCAATCACAACCGACGTAATAGTCGGCTATTCTACCGAAACCGAGGAGGATTTTTTAGAGAGCGTTGCGTTTTGCCGCAAGGTGGAGTTTTCCGATATACATTGTTTTCCGTACAGCGTAAGGCAGGGCACTGCGGGCGCACGGCTTAAAAAACTGCCCGACGAGGTTAAAAAAGACAGGCTGAACCGACTTTTGCAGGTAAAAGCCGAACTCAAATCGGCATATATCAATAAACATCTGGGCAAAACGCTTACCGTAATTCCCGAAGAAATCGAGGACGGATACGTCGTCGGTTATACCGAAAATTACATACGTGTGTTTTTAAAGGGCGAAATGAAAAACGGCGAATTCAAAGTCGTTTTAAAACAGCCGTTTAAGGACGGCGCGCTTGCCGAATACGCCGACTAAGTTTGCCGTAAATAAATCGCATTCAGTGCATAAAAAACGAAAAAACAGAGCTATAGCGCGATTATCGCATATACCGCGTAGTAAAATAACAGGAGAAACATTATGGAAGATTGTTTATTTTGTAAATTCGCAAACGGCACAATTCCCGTTGACAAGGTTTATGAGGACGAGGACTTTATAATAATAAAGGACATTGCCCCGGTAGCTAAGAATCATTACCTTGCAATACCCAAAACTCACTTTAAATATCTTGCCGAAATGGGCGATAACGAAGCCGCTCTTGTGGGAAGAATGTTAAAGAAGATCCCCGAACTTTCCTCGCTTTTGCATCTTGAAAACGGCTATCGTCTTGTAATCAATCAGGGCGACGACGCAGGTCAGACTGTTCCGCACTTGCACATTCATATTTTATCCGGTCAAAAAATGGGCTGGCAACCGGCATAATTTTTGCCGCGCTTTAAAACAGTACGCAAGTATTTTTTTACGATACTTAGAATAAAAAACATGCCTATAAGTCGATTATCGACGTATAGGCATGTTTTTCGCTATAACTCTTGTCCGGCATATAATTGAGGAAACGTACTATTGCGCGTGCGCAATCTTATAGCATTACAAATTTTCGATAAAAAGAATAAATCCGAACCAATCTCTTGTAACTTCTAAAGATCGGTTCGGATTATTTTCGTTTGGTGGAGATGGGCGGAGTTGAACCGCCGTGTTGCATTAAGACCCAAAGGGTTTCTACGTACGTATCCGACCTTTATCCTCCTCGCAAAGCAGCCGATCGGCGGGCAACCTGCGCAAAAGTTCGCTAAAGACCTCCGACTTGCCGCGAACCGAGCAAACCGAATGTTCATCGCGTAAATGATGCCCGATTCCCACCCCGCGATATGATGAGATCGGACAGTCGCTTTTAATTAAGCGGCGAATGCGTAATTGTTATTAGCATTTAATTTTAAAGTTTTCCGTTTTATAACGCAGCCACGGTCTGCGGTACGCTTACCTTCCAATCTTGATACAGTCGAAACCGAAACACCCCCGTGCATTGGTTGCCTGCAGAACCGAGGTTTTTTTCGGAATTGCTCGGGCGACCAATGAATTATCGGTAATATGTTATGCGTGTTCATAGCAACGATGTGTTGCTTTTTTATAAATTCTTTTTTTAATAGTACTAATTTATCTGGTTTCAGTTGGTTTTGTGTTTTCTTGCCCAGTCTTTCATTCTTTGCTCGTGCGAAAGAATACGTTTGCGCAGTCTTATGCTCTTAGGCGTGAGCTCAACCAGTTCGTCGTCTGCAATAAATTCCATGCACTGTTCAAGGCTGAGCTGAGTAGGCGTAATAAGTTTCAACGCTTCGTCGCTGCCGCTTGCGCGGTTGTTTGTAAGCTGTTTCTTTTTGCATACGTTAACGGCAAGGTCGTCCTCTCTGGAGTTTTCGCCTACTATCATGCCTTCGTAAACATCAAGCCCGGGCCCTACGAAGAGGGTACATCTTTCCTGCGCGTTAAACAAGCCGTATTGAGTGGTAGTGCCGCTCTCAAAGCAAACAAGGCTGCCGCGTGTGCGCGCCTGCATATCGCCCTTGTACGGCTCGTATTTATCAAAAACGTGATACATTACGCCGAAGCCCTTGGTATCGGTAAGCATTTCGCTTCTGTAACCGATAAGGCAGCGAGACGCAATGCGGAACTCGAGACGCGTTTCGCCGTTGTCGTTGGGTTCCATAGTAACAAGTTCGCCTTTACGCTGACCGATCTTATTCATAACAACGCCTACGTAATCGTCGGGTACTTCTACAACAAGTTGTTCGACCGGCTCATAGCATTTGCCGTCGATTTCTTTAAAAATAACTTTGGGGCGGGAAACCTGAAATTCATATCCCTCTCTGCGCATTTCTTCAATCAGAATGGAGAGGTGCAGTTCGCCTCTGCCGAAAACTTCAAAAGTATCGGTGCTTTCGGTTTCGGAAACGCGCATGCTTACGTTGGTTTCTACTTCTTTAAAAAGTCTTGCGCGCAGGTGCCGCGACGTTACGAATTTACCTTCTTTACCTGCGAACGGGCTATTGTTTACCATGAACATCATGGAAATCGTCGGTTCGTCGATTGCGACAAAGGGCAGTGCCTCAGGGCTATCGAGGTCGCAGATTGTTTCGCCGATGTTGATTTTGTCTATACCGTTAATGGCGACGATATCGCCGATTTCGCCTACGGGCACTTCAACGCGTTTAAGCCCTTCGAACTGATACAGTCTTGCGACTTTTCCCTGACCGAAAGTTCCGTCTGTATGGCAAATGGAAACGGGCTGACCGAGATGAATTTTTCCGCGTACGATTTTACCGATACCGATTCTGCCTACGTATTCGTCGTAATCTATATTGCATATTATCGTCTGCAAGGGCAGATCGGGATCGCCCTCGGGTGCGGGAACCTCTTCCAGAATGGTATCAAGCAACGGTGCCATATTCACGCCTTCGTCGGACATAGACTTTTTAGCCCAACCGAGTTTTGCGCTTGCGTAAACGGTTTTAAAGTCAAGCTGATCGTCGTTCGCGCCGAGATCGATGAACAAATCGATAATTCCGTCGATTGTCTTGTCTACGTCGCCGCCTTTGTCGATTTTATTTATAACGACAACGGGTTTTTTATTAAGGTTGAGCGCTTTTTTAAGAACGTATCTCGTCTGCGGCATAACGCCTTCAACCGCGTCGACAAGCAAAACAACGCCGTCAACCATAGAAAGAATACGCTCGACCTCGCCGCCGAAATCCGCGTGGCCCGGGGTGTCGACGATATTGATTTTTGTACCGTTGTAATGAACCGCCGTATTCTTTGCAAGAATGGTAATGCCTCTTTCGCGTTCGAGATCGTTGCTGTCCATAACGCGTTCCTGAACAACTTCGTTTTTGCGGAATACGCCGTTTTGTTTGAGCAGCGCGTCCACAAGGGTGGTTTTACCGTGGTCGACGTGCGCGATAATAGCAATGTTTCTTACGTCGTTTCTTTTCATACGTTTATCCTCTTATTTTGTCCTGCCTGCAATCTGCAAGGCCGCTTTTCCGATCGATTTAACCGATTAATTATATATTCCCGGCGGGTTTTATGTCAAATATTTTATTTGACCTTTATAAAAATACCGCAAAAAATATATCGTATATATCCAAAAATATATCGTATATATCATTGTAGCACAGTTGACAGCTTTATAATCAAAATGCTAAAATAAATCGAAATCAAAAGCCGTAATCGAGGGCGCAAGATGAATAGAATCATAAACAACGAGACAATTAAAAAAGAAAACACTTTTTCAAGGGCGTTTACTCTTACCGATAATGCCTCGGGCAGTTTAAACGTAATAAAGCCGGGCGGGATACTCGATATTTTTCAGACCGCTGCGGGCGTTCATGCAGATAACCTCGGCGTCGGCAGTCGTTATTTAATGCAAAACGGCAAGTGCTGGGTGTTGGAATCGGTAAGCTATAAAGTCCTCGGTTCGGTCTTGCCTCATTCGGATATCGTAGCCGAAACATATTTCCGCAACCCCGGTCGTTTGTTTTACGAAAGAGATTATATAATTTACGATAAGTCGGGCAATAAGTCGATTATCGGTACTTCCAGATGGCTTGTTATCGATATAAAAACGCGCAGACCGATGCTTAATGCCATCGATTACGGGTGCGTCGGGCGCGATGAATGCGTTATGCCTATGCATGAAAAAATACGCTATGATTTTTCGCAGGCGGGAATTTTAGGCGAGTATAAAATTCACCTGACCGAAACCGACATAGTCGGACATTTTAATAATTCGCGCTATGCCGACGTCATTTTTGAATTTTATCCTTTTGCATTAAAAGATCTGCAAATTGATTTTATAAAAGAATGTAAAGCGGGCGAAAATATTACCGTTAAAGGCGTTGAAGGTGCCGACGGCGTTTACGTTGAAGGCGGCGTTAACGGCGAAAGGCGCTTTGTCGCAAAGTTTAATTACTGAACAATATCTTGTGTTTAACTGAATTTTTCGCGCGGTAACGTTACCGAAAAATAGAAATTTTTAAAATTTGGGAATATAAATTTTGATATCGGGAAAACTATCCGTATCGGCTGTTTTGGTTGAAATGTCAGCCTATAGGTCGATTATCGGGTGGTTTTCTGCACTTTTCATTTGTTTTTACGTTACATAGGAGATTGAATAATGAACGGAAAAGTCAAAGTATCCGGTATCGATACCTCAAGTCTTAAAAATCTCGGAAGAAAGAAAAGCGAAGAACTGATGCTCAGAATCAAGGCTGGCGACGAACTTGCGAAAGAAGAATTTATAATGGGCAATCTGAAACTTGTTTTGTCCGTTATAAAACGTTTTCAGAACAACAAAGTATCCGCCGACGATATGTTTCAGTCGGGCTGTATCGGACTTATTAAGGCGGTGGAAAATTTCGACGTTTCGCTCGGCGTATGTTTTTCGACCTATGCCGTACCGATGATTATCGGTGAAATCAAGCGAATTTTGCGCACGACAAACAGTTTAAGAGTGCCGAGAAGTATACGCGATTCGGCTTTCAAAGCTTTAAAAATCCGTTCCGAATTAGAAAAAAACGGAGAAGAAGCGACTATGGCTCAAATCGCCGAAAAAATGAACGTGGAAGAAAAGGAGGTCGTCTATGCGCTTGACGCTATATCCGATCCCGCTTCTATCTTCGATCCCGTTTACAACAAATCGGGAGATACTATAGAACTGCTCGATCAGCTTAAAGACGAGGGTAACAACGACGAACGCTGGACGGAAAAAGTCGCCTTGGAAAGTGCGTTCGACCGCCTGGGCGAACGTGAAAAAAAGATTATTTATATGCGATATTACGAGGGAAAAACGCAAACGGAAATTTCGGGCGAGGTCGGGCTTTCGCAGGCGCAGGTTTCCCGCCTTGAAAAACTTGCTTTGCTCTTTATGCGCAAGCGTTTGTCTTTTACCTGATAGAGCAAGAAAAAATGTATATTATAAAAATTGCGGGCATATTGCCCGCTTTTCGTTTACCTGCCGAAGTTTAAGCCGATCGCTGCTTAAAAATTATTTTTCAAAAAATGCGGCAATGTTTTTCAGCCGTTTTATTTTACTTGCAAAAAACAATTCTGAAATATATAATATAGCGGCATAGTGCGGTTATTTTTTTGCCGCAGTGTGCTTTCATCGATTTTTGCTTTGAAAATTTTTTTCGATACTTACAGCATAAACAAAACGGTCGCAAATGCGGCGACCGTCGTTTGTCTTGTGTTCGGTATCGGTTACGGAGATATTATGAAAAAAACAAAGATTATCTGCACGCTCGGACCTTCTTCGTGCGATATTGAAACCGTTTCCGCAATGGCGGATGCGGGCATGAACGTTGCAAGACTCAATTTTTCTCACGGCACGCACGAAGAGCACGCCGCAAGAATCGCAATCGTAAAGCAAGTACGCGAGGCGAAAAAGATGCCCATCGCCATATTGCTTGATACAAAAGGTCCCGAATTTCGTATAGGCACGTTTGCCGACGGAAAAATCAAACTCAAAAAAGGCGACAGGTTTTCTTTTACGCCCGAAGAAATCGAGGGCACTCGGTCGCGCGTTTCGGTAACTTACAAAAAAATAACGTCGGTAATGAAAAAAGGCGATAAGATTTTACTAAACAACGGACTTATGATTTTTACCGTCGATAACGTTACCGAAAAGGACGTCGAGTGTATCGTCGAGGTCGGCGGCGAACTTTCGGGCAGAAAGTCTATGTTTTTCCCGGATAAACAACTCGAGCTTGATTTTCTTTCGGAGAACGACAAAAAAGACCTTCTTTTCGGTATAGAACAGGGTGTTGATTACATAGCGCTGTCATTTGTTTCAAACGCGAATGACGTAATCGACGTAAAGAATTTTCTTAAAGCCAACGGCGGCGAAAAAATCGAGGTCATCGCCAAAATCGAAAGCCGTACAGGAGTTAACAATTTGTCCGCGATTATGAAAGAAGCCGACGGCATTATGGTTGCGAGGGGCGATCTCGGAGTAGAAATTCCGTTTGAAGAACTTCCCGACGTGCAAAAAAATATGATTAACGAATGCCGAATCTACGGCAAGCGCGTGATCACCGCTACCGAAATGCTCGAATCTATGATTCATAATCCCAGACCTACTCGTGCGGAAATTTCCGACGTTGCAAACGCGGTATACGACGGTACTTCCGCGGTAATGCTTTCGGGCGAAACGGCTGCGGGCGAATATCCCGTGCGCGCGGTTGAAACTATGGCTAAAATAGTCGAGCGCGCCGAAAATCACGAAGAATATATTCAGCTCATCGATAATTTTGCAATCAAAACTCCGGGTGAAGCGTTATCGCATGCCGCAAGTCTTCTCGCAAAAGACCTTAACGCAAAAGCCATTGTTGTTTGCACGCGTACGGGGCTTACCGCGCGTATGGTGTCGCGTTTCCGCCCGAATATTCCTATAATAGGGCTGACGACCGACGAGCGCGCATATCAGAAACTTGCGCTCAGTTGGGGCGTGTTTCCGTTCAAAGCCGAAGAGTACGGCTCGGTGGACGTTTTGTTCTATTTTGCGAAAATAGCGGCGCAAAAAAGCGGATTTTTAAAGCGCGGCGATAAGATCGTTATAACAGGCGGAACGCCCAACGGCAAGAGCGGTAACACAAATCTTATCTGCGTCGAAACGTTGTAACCCGCGCGACGCATTAAAACTTAAAATATATAAAAGTCGCCCTATAAGTCGATTATTCGTACTTTCGGCGGCTTTTTTAACGCGTTTTTCTTTTTGCATTAACTTTTGCGCAGGCAAAATCTTTCGCCGTCGGGCGAATATAGTTTTGTGCAGGCAAAATCTTTCGCCGTCGGGTGAATATAGTTTTGCGAAAGCAAAAATTTTCTCAAGGCATAATAGCGTGCTTTCGTGCATACTTTATTTCGGGAACGATAAAAGTAATGTCCGACTTGAGATATAAAATTTGGTTCAGAATCATAATCGGAATTGCCGCTTCGGCAATAATAACTTTGGTAATGCTGCTTGCGCTCTCTGGCGTTGCCGCGCTCATCGGCGTAGGAAAAACGACCGTAAAAATAATGAACATAATCATTCGTCTTGCGGCATCGGGTGTTTGCGCGTATATAATAGCAACCGGGCGGCGCGCGTTGCTCGGCGGTTTGATTTCTTCGCTGTGTGCGTTTATAGGAACTTCTTTCATTTTTTTCATTTTCTCAGGCGTTCCGTCTTTTGCTTCGATATTCGTAAATTATGCTTTTACGCTTGCGTTTTGCGTCATTTTTTCAATTATTTTCGTAAATTTCAAAAAAACAGCCGATAATTGATTGTCTTATCGTTTACGTTAGTGTATAATAAACAAAGAAAATTAATCGGTCGGCTGTCGGTCGGCTTATTATACGGAGGCAAATTATGAAGAGAATTAAAACCGTAGCTGTTGCTGCAAAGAAATCCGTTGTCGGATGCGGCGAATGCAGAAGCACTTGCCAGTCTGCTTGCAAAACCAGCTGTACCGTCGGCAACCAATCTTGCGAAAAGCAAACCAGAGAAAGAAAAGAAAAGGAAATTCTCGCCTGATTCAGGCGGGTTATCCTTGTTGAGTTTAATTCTGTAATTCTGTAAAAACGGTTTTCCCGTCTTTCGGGGAAACTTTTTTTGCGTAAAAGCAAGATTTTAATTTCTTTTGCGGTGTTTGCCGTAACGATGCGAGTTAAAGCGGTGTTTTTAAAGCGTATAAACGGCGGACATGGTTTTTGCGTCGGTTTAATCCGACCGATTTGGTGATATAATGGTACATTGTTTTAGTTTTGACGACGATTATTATTTGTACGACGTAGGCAGCGGCAGTTTACATAAATGCGACGCGCTTACTTGTCAGGTAATCAATAAAAGGCAGGGTTTGCCGTATGATTTCGGCGGTGTTTCGGATGACGTTATCGCTGAGATAGAAACCGAGATCGACGAGCTTTGCGCCGAGGGCACTCTTTTTAAAAAAGACGATCCCGTCGTGCCCGCAAAGAGCAAGTATGTAAAGGCGTTGTGTCTGCATATATGCCACGACTGTAACCTGCGTTGCAAATATTGTTTCGCGGGGACAGGCTCGTTCAAAGGCGTTCGCTCGTTTATGAGCGAAGAGGTCGCTAAAAAGGCGATAGATTTTCTTATCGAAAATTCGGGCGACAGAAGAATTCTGGAAACCGACTTTTTCGGCGGCGAACCGCTGATGAATTTCGACGTAGTTAAAAAGACGGTCGAATATGCAAACGCAAAGGCAGCAGAGCGCGGTAAAAAGTTCCTGTTCACGATGACGACGAACGGCGTTTTGTTAAAAGGCGAAATTGCCGATTGGCTCAACGAAAATATGGAAAACGTCGTTTTGAGCCTGGACGGGCGCAAAGAAGTGCACGACGAAGTTCGTAAAACCGTCAACGGAAAGGGCAGTTTTGACGTAATCATTCAGAATTTCAAGAATTTTGTGGCAAAGCGTGGCGGAAAATCGTATTATATCCGCGGAACTTTCACCAACAAAAATCTCGATTTTGCCAAAGACGTTTTGTTTATGGCTGACAGCGGATTTAAAGAAATCTCGCTCGAACCCGTTGTTCTTGAACCCACGCACGAACTTGCTATTCCCGAAAGCGCGATTCCTCAAATCAAGGAAGAATACAAAAAACTCGCCCGCGAATATATCGAGCGCAGGAAAAACGGCAGAGGTTTTCATTTCTTCCATTTCAGCATAGATCTGGAGGGCGGTCCGTGTTTGCAAAAACGCGTAAATGCTTGCGGTGCGGGCAACGAATATTTCTCGGTTACGCCTAACGGGGATATCTATCCTTGCCATCAGTTTGCAGATAAACCCGAGTTTAAAATGGGTAACGTATTCGAGGGTAAAATAGACGAAACCATTCGCGATAAGTTCCGCAACAGCTCGCTCTTTACGCGAAAAGGTTGCGAGAACTGTTTTGCTCGTTATCACTGCAGCGGCGGTTGCGCGGCGAATAATTATGCGTTTAACGGCGATATAAACATACCGTATAAGCCCACGTGCGAAATGCTTAAAGCAAGAACGGAATGCGCTATGCATATACTTTCCTGCGAAAAAGAACAAAAAGAAAACGAAAATACCGCAAAATAAAGCGGCGATAAGCGCGGTAAAATTAACCGAAATGGGGCTTTTTTACTGTTAAAAATCCTTGTTTTGGTCGAAAAAAGCGCAATAATCGTTTATCGAAAGCCGAACCGAAGCCTGACGGTCCGGCTTTTTTTCAAAACTAACCGAAAAATCTTTAAAATACAGTCAAAAATTATTGACTATTTCGCTTATTCATTATATAATGTCAAAGTGCATAATCGGTTGAGAATATGCGCGCGCGCCGAAAACGGCGCAAGGAAAAAAGTTACTTTAGAATGCTTTGTTTAAAGCAGGAGGCAGTATGAGCAAGAGGAAATCAATCGTAATCCTTACTCTTCTCGCTATCGTCGTATTGATTTACGGTTTTATGTCTTTCGTCAGTTTTGAAATTCCCGGAACGATCAAAGATTATAACTCGATTTTCAGCACGATCGGCAAGGGTATTGATTTATCCGGCGGATATTACGTGGTTTTGGAACCTGAAGATTCCAAAGGTGCATCGGGATCAGAAATTCTCGAAAAGGCACAGGAAGTTATCAGAACAAGACTTGACGACAAGGGTTATACCGAGGCGATCATTTCTGTTCAGGACGGCAATAAAATCCGTGTAGAAATTCCGCAAGTAGACGACGACGGTTCGGTTCTCGAAATTATCGGTCAGACGGGCGAACTTCAGTTCAGAGACAGCGAAGGCACCGTGTGGCTTAACGGCGAGGATCACATAGCGGGCGCGGCGGTCGGAATGGACCAGAGCACCGGCGAATACGTTGTACGTCTTGATTTTACACCCGCAGGTCAAAAGAAATTTACCGAAGCGACCACCAAGATTTACAATGATCTTTCAGATAAGAAATTGTACATCTACCTTGGCGATACGGTTATTTCGTCACCGACCGTTCAGGGCGTTCTTTCTCAGTCGTCTGCGCAGATAACGGGTTACGGCGACAGCTATGAAGAAGCCGATAACATCGCTACCATAATAGACAGCGGTAAACTTCCTATCAAGTATACCGTTACCGAATCGAGAAGTATAAGCTCAAAACTCGGCGAAAATGCCGTTGATAACAGTATGATCATGGGAGCTATAGGTCTTTTGATTATTTGCTTGCTTTTGCTTGTTCGCTACAAGGGAATGGGTATTGCGGGCGTTGTTTCGATGATAATCTACGTTTTGCTTTACGTTTTGTTCCTTGCTATCATTCCGGGCGTACAGCTTACCCTTCCGGGTATCGCAGGTATCTTGCTCTCGATAGGTATGGCGGTTGACGCAAACATAGTTATATTTGAAAGAATTCGCGAAGAATACGCTATGAATAAGACGGTTGAAGCCTCTATCAAACAAGGTTTCAGACATGCTGTGGTTACCGTTCTCGACTCGAACATTACGACCATTCTGGCTGCTATCGTTCTCTGGCTTATCTGCCCGGGTACGATTAAGGGCTTTGCGATTACGTTGCTTATCGGTATCGTTCTCTCGCTGTTTGCGTCCATCCTGGTTACCAGATGGATATTGCATCTCCTTATGCCCCTTCCTTCCAATCAGGACAAGTTCCTCAGCCTTAAAAGAGAAGGAGGTAACGACTAATGAATAACTTGATGAAGAAAGATTATAAAGTTGTTGAAAAAACCAAATGGTTTTCGCTCGTATCGCTTGCAATAGTTCTTTTGGCTGTTATCTTAGGCGTTTTGCGTGGTGTTGAGGGTAAAAACCCCATGAACATCGGCATAGATTTCACCGGCGGCGCAATGATAGAGTTTGAAGTCGGTTCTTTTGCCGGCAGTGAAGACTTCCAGAAGAAGTTCGATACGGAAATGCGTTCTATCTTAAAAGATAATTATTCCATTGCCGACGAAATGCAGATTTCTCCGTCGGGCAGCGGATATACTTTATCCTACAGATTAAACTATTACTTCAACGGTTCTTATAACGGTAATACGTACACGGGCAATCTCGGTGCGTCTGCCGAAGCTCACGACGCATTTATCGAAAGTCTTAAGAACAACGAAGAGGGCGGTATCTTCAGCAAGATGGCTGCAAAGACGGTTGAACTTGTTAAGGATGCAGGTGCTTCGGAAGATGAATTAAATCAATATACCGATGCTTCACAGTTCCTTCGTATTACCGACGTCGGCGCGAGTGCGTCCGCAACGCTTTTGAAAACGGCTATCATCGCTATCGTCGTCGCTTTGGTTGTAATTCTTGTTTACATTATTATAAGATTTACGTTCCTCAGCGGTCTGGCTGCAATTTTGGCTCTTCTCCATGACGTGCTGATCATGGTTGCGTTAACCACGATATTCTATATCCCCGTCAACTCGACGTTCGTTGCAGCGGTTATAACCATTATCGGTTACTCGATCAATGCGTCGATCGTTATATTCGATAAGATAAGAGAGTGCAAGAACCCGAATAACACTGCGTTTGCTTTGGCTACCGATGCCGAGGTTGCAAATTATTCGATCAAACATTCTTTCGTGAAAATATTCCTTTCAACCGTTACCACGTTGATTATGGTTGTTGCCGTCGTATTGTTCTCGGTTGCTACCATTCAGGAATTTGTATTGCCCATAATATTCGGTCTTCTTTCCGGTTTGTTCTCTGCACTTTGCTTGTCGCCCACGCTTTGGGTAGCATTCAGAAAAGCAGAGGCAAAAAGAAAAGCGAACAAAAAAGCATAATTAAAGCGTTAGAACGGGCGGGCGGGATTTTTCCTGCCCGCTTTGCGTTATTAAAGAATAAAAATCCGAGAGGGTGTTATGATTACAATCCGAAATGATTTTACGGTTGAACAACTGAATAAGATATCCGAAATATCGCACTCTTTTGGAATTTCCGCAGAACTTGCAAAGATTTTATTTGCCCGCGGAATTGACGATAACGCAAAAGTCGGACGTTTCCTGCACCCGGGCAAGTCGAATTTTTATAATCCGTTTTTGCTTTCCGGCATGAAAGAGGCTGTCGCAAGAATTACCGCCGCGCGAGATAACGGCGAGCGTATTCTGGTTTTCGGCGATTACGATGCCGACGGCGTATGTGCGTCCACGGTAATGAAAAATGCTCTTACCGAATTTGGTATCGAAGAGGTGTATGCGGTAGTTCCCGAACGCTCGCAAGGCTACGGTCTTACACACGATTTAGTTGAAAAAGTATTAGAAAAATATTATCCCGATCTGCTTATCACCGTTGATTGCGGAATAAGTTGTAAAGATGAAGTAGACTTTATTCAGGACCTCGGCGTGGACGTAATCGTTACCGATCACCACGAAATTCCCGAGCAAATTCCCGATTGCACCGTAATCAACTGCAAGCTGCGCGAGCAGGAATACCCGTGCGATTATCTTTGCGGCGCGGGTGTTGCGTATAAAGTCGCGTACGCGCTTATAGGCGAGCAGGCGAACAAATATCTAGACCTTGTAACTCTTGCAACCATTGCGGACAGCATGCTTTTGTTGGACGAAAACCGTGATATAGTAACCGAGGGTTTGAAGCTTATTGGGCACGGCGGTAATCGCGCTCTTGCAAAACTTATTGAAAAATGCGGGCTTAAAGAGGTAAACTCCACAGGGCTTGCGTTCACCGTCGCGCCGCGCATCAATGCTGCGGGGCGTATGGATGATGCGCACTGCGCTTTATCTTTGCTGTTGGAAAACGATCCGCTTGCTATTTCCGAAAAATGCGAGATACTCAACGAATACAACCTGGAGCGGCAAAATCTTTGCGATAAACTTTTGTGTAGCGCAAAAGAAAAATTGATGCATGGCGGTTTGCATAAAAAATGTATCGTTCTTGCAGATAAATCATGGAACGGCGGTCTTGTGGGTATAGTTGCCGCAAAACTCGTCGAAGAATATAATCGTCCGGTCGTATTGTTCACGGGCAGCGACGGAAAATTCCATGGTTCGGTCAGGAGTATAGAGTGCGTCAATATCTTTCAGGCGGTTGCGGCTTGCAAAGACGATCTGATCGATTTCGGCGGGCATAGTCAGGCGGCGGGAATTACCATTGCCGAAGATATGCTGCCGATATTTGAAAAGCATTTTTCAGATTTTCTTGACGAGAACTACACGTCAAAGCAGTTTGAACCCGAAATGGAGGTTGAGTGCCTTGTCGATAAACCGCTTTCTATGGCGTTCGTGCAAGAACTTGAATTACTTGAACCGTGCGGAGTCGGTAACCGCAAACCTGTTTTTTGTATAGATTCCGAAAACATAAACGCCTATCCCATAAAACCGGGTTCGCCACATGTGTCGTTCAAGACGGAATTTCTCGATTTTATGTATTTCAACGGCGAGAGACGCCTTGATTTATTGAACGCCCCCGCCAAAAAACGCATCGCGTTCGAGCCGAATATTTCGGTTTTCAACGGTCGCGCCTCGCTTAAAGGTTTTGTTAAAAACATCGATTATTCTTTGACCTATAACGAGCGGTTGCGCCTTGACTGCTTCAAGAACGATTTGTTGTCGTATCAGAACGGCGGCGATGTCAAAATCTGCGATAATCGACTTATAGCCGAGCTTTGCTTAGCTAAAAACGATAAAAATCATAGTTATTTATACGCTGCTTCAAACCCTCAAACCCTTATCGATTACGGTTTCGAACTCGACGATTGTCAGTTGTATCGCCCCGATCCGCGACTTAACGGAAGCACTGCGATTTTGTCGCTTAAAGATTTTTCGAACAGGGATTTCGACGCGGTCGTATATCTCGATCGCCCGATGTTTAACCGTGCGGAAAATGCGTTCGCTACCGAGTTTTATGTAGCCGATAAATACGCGTTCGACGTTAAAAAACTGTCGGTAGACCGTGCGACTTTTGCCGAGGTGTTCAAAATTCTTAAACTTAATCGTTTTTACGGCAAAAGCAGCGTTGACGTTGCACTCGGCGTCGAAAGCGAAAGCCTCTCAAAAGAGCAAATAATTTTCAGTTTAGAGGTGTTTTTAGAGTTGGGATTTTTCAGTTTTATCGGCGGCGCACTTCAGCTTGATAAAACGATTAAAAAAGAGCTTAGCTCGTCGGCGTTATACGCAAAAGTCGCGGCGAAGCTCGGCTGAATTTTTTTAAACTTATACATATACGGCAATCCGTCGAAAATAGATCATTTTGCGGCGGTTAATGGTTAAGATAAATGCTTGAATTAGTCGAAAAAATCACAAATATATATAAGAAAGAAGAAGCCGAAGTGGTTGTTAAGGCGTACTATTTCGCTCGTGAAGCGCACAAAGGGCAAAAGCGCGCTTCGGGAGAGGAGTATTTTACCCATCCTTGCGCCGTAGCCGAAATTCTTATCGGGCTTGGAATGGATTATTCGTCGGTCGCTGCGGCGTTTTTGCACGACGTCATCGAGGATACACCCGTTACCGAGGACGATATTTTAAAAGAGTTCGGCGGCGAGATTCTTATGCTTGTCAACGGCGTTACCAAACTCGAACAAATCGAGTTCAAGTCCAAGGAAGAAGAGCAGGCGGAAAATTTTAAAAAGATTTTCGTTTCGATGGCGAAAGATATTCGTGTAATCATCATCAAACTTGCCGACAGATTGCACAATATGCGTTCGCTCAACTATCTTTCCAAAGAGCGGCAGCTTCGTATGGCGCACGAAACTATTGAAATCTATGCGCCGCTTGCGGGCAGGCTGGGTATTTCGCAAATCAAATGCGAGTTAGAGGATCTGTGCCTTAAATATATAGATCCCGCGGCCTACGAATATTTGGCGGAAAATATTCATGCCAAGTTAGAAGAACGCCGCACGTTCGTCGCTTCGGTAGTTAAAGATATAAAGGCAATTCTGACCGAATCGTCGATAAAGGGCGAGGTTGTCGGCAGACCTAAGCATTTTTATTCCATTTACAAAAAAATGCAAAAGGGCAAAACGCTCGATCAGATTTACGATCTTACCGCCGTTCGCGTAATTGTTGAAACGGTTGACGAGTGTTATGAAATTTTAGGCAAAATTCATAAAAAGTGGAAGCCTATTCCCGGCAGAATTAAAGACTATATCGCCATGCCGAAGCCGAATATGTATCAAAGTTTGCATACCACGGTTGTTACGAGCTTCGGTCAGATTTTTGAAATTCAGATAAGAACTTATGAAATGCATCGGACTGCCGAATTCGGTATCGCCGCGCATTGGAAATACAAAGAAAAGAATTCCGAAACCGAAGAAACCTCTTTCGACCATAAACTCGACTGGATACGCGAGGTTATGGAGTGGGAGGGCGGTCTTAAAGACGGAACCGAGCTTATTCAATCGCTTAAGGGCGATATTTATAACAGCGAATGTTTAGTATTTACGCCTAAGGGCGAGGTTGTAAGCCTTGCCAACGATTCCACGCCCATCGATTTTGCTTACCGCATACACACCGAGGTCGGAAATAAATGTGTTGGTGCAAAGGTAAACGGCAAGATAGTGCCGCTTAACAGCACGCTTACGACGGGCGACGTTGTCGAAATCATAACGTCAAAAAACTCAAAAGGTCCTTCGTGGGACTGGTTAAAAATTGCAAAAACCAACGGTGCGCGCGCAAAAATCAAGGCATTTTTCAAACGTCAGATGGCTGACGAAAAGATTAAAATCGGTAAAGCCATGCTTGAAGCGGAGGCGAAAAATAAAGGCTATGCGCTTGCGCATATACTTAATGCGGTCAGTTTTGCGGCAATCGGACCTAAAATGTCGTTTGCGAACATCGACGAAATGTACGCAGCGGTAGGTTGCGGTGCGGTTACCGTCAATCAGATCATTCCCAAACTTATCGATTTTTGCAAGCCTGCGCAGGTCGAAGAACAAAACCCGATCGAGGGCAAGCACGTTATTTATAAGCACACTATGTCAAGCGACGGCGTTGTCGTCAAAGGCATGGAAGGTTTGCTTGTGCGTTTTGCGGGGTGCTGCAACCCGGTGCCGGGCGACGAAATCGTAGGTTTCGTCTCGCGCGGGCGCGGCGTTTCCATTCACAGGGCGGACTGTCCTAACATGAAAAACGAAGATCCCGATCGTATTCTCGAAGCGCATTGGTCGGGTAAAGAGGGCAGTTATACCACAAGCATTAAAATCACCGCCGCGGAAGACGCCCCGCTTCTTAGCATTGTTTCGGGGGTTTGCACAAAACTCGGTTTGTTCGTTACGGCTATCAACGGTCGTATCGATACAAAAGCGCACTGCGCCGTCGTTGATATGACTATAAAACTCAACAAAAAAGGCGACCTCGACGAGCTTATTCTTCGCCTTAAAGAAGAACCGTCGATAATCGACGTATTCAGGACGGTTATTTAAGTGGAAAACAAAAACCCGATTATTATCGAATTATACACGCACGACTATTCGTGTAACAGGTACTTGATTTATAACGAGGATAGCGACTTTGCCGTGCTGATCGATCCCGGTCTTGATTCGTCCGTCGTACTCGATAAACTTAAAGAAATAAATAAACGCTTGGGCGCGATACTCATAACGCACGCTCACTACGATCATGTAGAGGCGGTTGCCGACTTAAAAGAAGCCACGAACGCCCCCATATATATGGGCGAAAAAGACGTAGGATTGCTTACAAACGGCGGCGTTCTGGACTGGTATTTTGCAAAGAAATTGAAGCCGTTTATAGTCGATAATCGACTTATAGGCGGGGATTTGACAGTTTGCGGTTTGAATTTCAAAGTGATTCCCACACCCGGGCACACACATGGCAGT
>CAKQKA010000018.1 GCA_934247855.1 uncultured Clostridia bacterium
ATTTTTCGCTGTCCAAACGCACGGAAATGCCGCCCGTAACCGACGAATTATATAAGCATGGTTATCCTTTTTTCAAAGGGGAAATCACGATTAACGGGAAGATAAAAAAAGCCGAAAACGGGCGCATTTTTATTGAATTCGGCGGCAGGTTTATGACTGCAAAGGTGTGTGCGAACGGCAAAGAAAAACTGTTTACGTTGGATAACAAGGGCGATATTACCGATATGCTTTGGTATGGCGAGAACGACATTACTGTAACGTTCAGGTCGAGTATGCGCAACATTTTCGGGCCGCACCACTTTAAACCAATGCCCGAGCCGATGAGCGTAAGCCCGGAAAATTTCGAGTTCAGGGGGCAATGGTTCGGCGGCAGAACGCCCGAAAAGTATACCGACGATTACAATTTTGTGCCTTTCGGCGTGAAAAACATATTCGTAACGGTTAAAAATTAACGGTTCAATGTAAATATTGGCGTTTGGACGGGGCAAAACGCCTTGCCAATGTAAGTCATATATAACTTAATTTGGAGATGTCAATATCCTATTTGTTTACTATGCGAAAATTTTTGTGCTTGCATAAGTCGGCTGTTTAATCGGAAACGCCGGCGAGCGATAAAAACTTTTTATCGGACTGTATGGCGTGAGTAAGAAACTTTCCGTCCTTAAAAAGTGCGTAGGTGGTGGCGGGCGCAGGCAGATTTTGCGCTTGTTCTCTATTGGTAACGTGAATAACTTTCAGCTGAATGTTATGCTCTTTTGCAACCTCTTGCACGCGCGGCACCCAGTAATAGGTGAACGGGCACTGATCGGTGTAATAAAGAACAAAGCCGTCTTCGGATATCTTCGGGTGTTTTGCGCATTTTTTAAACTTTGGCGGTTCGGCGTTCGGCATAAGCGGCAGATACATAAGATTTATTCCGCAGTCGGTTGTGTCCGCAACAGAAAAACCTTTATATGCCATATATTTCGGATCGGAAAGGAACTCTCTTTTCCTGCCGTCTGAAGAAAGTATGCAAATGCCTTTCTTGCCTTGCTCGCGCGCGTCGCGTATGCACTCATTGAGTAAGTCGTTTGAATATCCGTGTCCTTTAAGGCTTCCCGCTATCCACAGGCAGTTAATGTAAATATAATCGGGTGCGCAAATCGGCAGCCAGGCGTTTTCCGCGGGAAGGTATTCTATAAAACACTTTCCGCGCTCCTCGCTGCGGTAAAAAACAAGACCTTCGTCAAAACGCTGTTTCAGCCATTCCTTTTTAACAATGCTTTGTTTGCCCGACATAGCGCAGCAAATATGTTCGCTATCGATATTCTCTTTTGTAATTCTTATGTAATTCATTTACTTTTGCCCCTTAAATTGTCTTTTGTTGTGTGTGAGTTCACATATTATATCGTTAAATGCTTGTTAAGTCAAGCATTTCTATTTTGCGGTCGCATAAGAATAAGTTAAAATGTGAGGTTTGAATTTTTAATTCACTATTAAAAAATGTGCAAAGGATATACTTTAAGAGGAATAAGTGTCGGTTTTTCACGGGTTTTTCGATCACGTAGTAATTGTCGGCAAACAATATCGGTTAAAGCGATAAGGTATATCCGTTCCCGTATTTTTGCGCGTTTTTGCTGAAAAGATTTATAAAAACTTTTGTACCGATAAACGATTAAAAGTGTGGCTATAGGTCGAGTATCAGGCAAAAATAAATAGATTTATATAAAACCGAAGGGCTGCCGTATTATTAAACGGCAGCTCCGATTTTTTATTTAAATGAGAATTATTTGTTGTTGATAAATTTTACGGCTTCGCGCAGGAAAAACGCCGAAGCTATTGCGGTAAGTATTTCTGCAATCGGAAAAGTCCACCATACCGTATAGAGACTGTGTACAGAGGAATAATAAGTGAAATGCGGGATAATCGGCTTATACGTCGACTTTTTTATTTTTTGCGGAATTGATCGCTTGTCAAATAGTTTATAAGCCTAAATCATCGATAATCGCCTTATAGGGCGGTTTTTTTGTTTGTTTTGCAGTCTTTTATACACATTTTTAGCGGTGAGGCAAGCCGAAATAAGGGGTAATTGGCGGTTCAGGGCAAAAAACAAGTCGAAAAATAAAAAAATCTTGCGAAAAATCGCATATATTATCATAACATGGCATTTAAGAAGTTGATTTATTTTAATTGTAATGCTATAATTCTGTTGATAAAGGGATTTACGCTGGTAAACGGGCGTCGGTTTGCAATGACTAACTGCGTGTAAATTTCTTTACAACGGGGTTCGCGGGCTGTGTTTGCCTTGCCCCGTAATGGGTTCGATACTTTTTTTAACGGATGATATAGACAATGAAAATCACAATATGTATGGGAAGCGCGTGTTTCTTGAAAGGCTCTAAGGAGATAACCGACGCGCTAATGGGCTATGTCGCATATTACGGCTTGAAAGAAGAGGTCGTTTTATGCGGCGCGTTTTGCATGGGGCGCTGCGGACAAGGCGTAAGCGTGGACGTGGACGGCGAAGTTTTTTCGGTACAACCCGAAAACAAGATCATCGGTTCGGGCGCGATAATCGACACCGCAAGACTGCGTTCGAGAATCGCGGATTATTGCGGACTCGAAGTCGGCAACATCCACGCTTATATGTTCGGCGAGCACGGCGATTCGGGCTTTGCTCCCTGGTCGATCGCAAGCATTGCGGGTATGCCTATCGAAGAATATCGCGCTTCGCTTGAAAGCAAGGATATATTCACCACCAAGATCGATATTCCCGAAATCGAAAAATACGTTCGCGAATCGGGCTCGAGAGTTATCGCGCGTAAAGGCGCAACTTTCTATGCCATTGCTTCTACCGTCAGCTACATAGTCAAGGCTATTTACACGAACGCTAACATCGCGCTCACCGTTTCTTCTATGATGCACGGCGAATACGGTGTTGACGACGTCTGCCTCAGCACGATCAACATTGTCGGGCACGACGGTATCATCGGCAAGATCAATCCTAAACTTACCGACGAAGAAGTCGCAAAACTGCAAAACAGCGCAAACGTACTGAAAGAAATCATCGCTCAGATTGATTTTAACAACTGATTTAATTCGGAGCGAAAGATGAATTATCGTATTGAAAAAGACACAATGGGCGAGGTAAAAGTCCCCGCCGATAAATATTGGGGAGCGCAGACCGAAAGAAGTTTCGAGAACTTCAAAATCGGCGGCGAGGTTATGCCGAGAGAGATTACACACGCTTTCGGTATTCTGAAAAAAGCCGCAGCGATCGCCAACTACAATCTCGGTAAACTCCCAGAAGAAAAGCTCAAATATATATCCGCCGCTTGCGACGAGGTTATATCGGGCGCGCTTAACGAGCATTTTCCGCTTGTTGTATGGCAGACGGGTAGCGGAACGCAGTCCAACATGAACGCCAACGAGGTCGTCGCCAACAGAGGCAACGAACTCGCGGGCGCAAAACTGCTGCACCCGAACGACGATATAAACAAGAGTCAGAGTTCCAACGACACGTTCCCGACCGCTATGCACATTGCTGCGGTCATCGCTATAGAGGACAAGTTGTTCCCCGCAATGGATAAACTCATTGCCACTTTCAAAAGACTCGAAGCCGAGAACGAGGGCATAGTCAAGAGCGGAAGAACGCACTTGCAGGACGCCGTTCCCGTCGCTTTCTCGCAGGAGATCAGCGGTTGGCGCGTAATGGTCGAAAAGACCAAGGAACAACTCGGTTTTGCGCTTAAATGTCTCAAAGAGCTTGCGCTCGGCGGCACCGCCGTAGGCACGGGCTTGAACGCTCCCGAAGGTTTCGACGCCGAGGTGGCAAAACAAGTCGGTTTACTTACGGGAAAGGATTTCGTTACCGCCGAAAACAAATTCCATTCGCTTACTTCTAAAGACGCTATCGTGTTTGCTCACGGCGCGATGAAAGCGCTCGCCTGCAACCTTATGAAGATCGCAAACGACGTAAGATGGCTTGCCTCCGGCCCGCGCGACGGTTTAGGGGAGATATTCATTCCCGAAAACGAACCGGGTTCGTCCATTATGCCGGGCAAGGTCAATCCCACTCAGTGCGAATCGCTTACCATGGTCGCGGTACAGGTAATGGGTAACGACGTTGCGGTTTCTGTCGGCGCGTCGCAGGGTAACTTCGAACTCAACGTGTTTATGCCCGTCATTGCATATAATTTCCTGCAATCGGCAAAACTCCTTGCTGAAGGTATTCTTTCTTTCGAGGCGCATTGCGTTTGCGGCATTAAAGCCAATAAAGAAAAAATGGCGCACAACCTGCACAATTCGCTTATGCTCGTTACCGCGCTCAATCCGTATATAGGTTACGAAAACGCCGCAAAGACCGCAAAGAAAGCCTTCAAGGAAAATATTTCGCTTAAAGAAGCCTGCGTTTCGCTCGGTTTTTTGACGGCGGAAAAATTCGACGAGGTGTTCCATCCCGAAGAAATGGCGTATCCGCATAAAAAGTAATACTCTATAGGAAACCAAAATGAAGATAAGTTATTATCCCGGTTGCACGCTCAGAACGCAGGCAAAGGATCTCGACAAATATGCGAGGGCATCCGCCGCGGCGCTTGGCGTGGAAATGGAAGAAATAGAAAACTGGCAGTGTTGCGGGGCGGTTTATCCCACCGCTCGCGACGAGATTGCCACAAAACTGTCCGCCGTGCGCGCGCTCGATTACGCAAAGCACAACGGCGGTAAGTTGCTTACGCTTTGTTCGGCGTGCCACAACGTGATAAAGCGCGTGAACGACGATATGGCAAACGATGAGAATATTCGTTTTAAAGCGAACAATTATCTTAAACTCGACGAGCCGTATGCGGGCGAAACGCAGGTTATTCATTATATAGAAATGCTCAGGGATATCGTCGGATTCGACGAGATAGCGAAAAAGGTCGTAAACCCGATAAACAAAAAGATCGGCGCGTACTACGGCTGTTTGCTTCTTCGTCCGAGCAAGGTCATGGCGTTCGATAAACCTGAAAACCCCACCGTGCTTGAAGATTTCATCAAGGCGATCGGCGGCACGCCAGTAAAGTACGCTATGCGTAACGAATGTTGCGGCGCGTACGTCGGATTTAAAGACGAGAATTTACCCAAAAAGAGAAGCGAAAAGATAATAGACAACGCCGTTCAAAACGGTGCGGAATTGATTGTTACCGCTTGCCCGCTTTGCTACTACAATTTAAAGCAAAACTGCGGCGATAGGTCGGTTATCGCGTATTTCACCGAACTTTTAGCCGAGGCTTTGGGGGTGAAAGATAATGGATAAACTCGAAATAAAAGAGCAAATAATCCGTATATCGGGTACCGACGTAAGAAAGTGCATGAAATGCGGCAAGTGCTCGGGAAGATGCCCCGCTTATAAAGAGATGGACATCAAACCGCATCAGTTCGTGTCGTATATAGCTAAAGGAAAGATAGACAAGTTACTTGCGAGCAAGGCTATATGGCATTGTCTTTCTTGTATGGAATGCGTGGAGCGTTGCCCGAGGGGCGTTGCTCCGCAAGGCGTGGTCGAAGCCGTCAGACAGACGGTCATAAGAGCGCAGGGCGCAAACGGTCTCAAAGCGGAGGATATTCCGCCTGTCGTAGACGAGTACATTCCTCAGCAACTTTTAGTCAGCGCATATCGCAAGTATAATAAATAAGAGAGAAAAACAAATGCAGAAAATCGGAGTATTTATTTGTTGGTGCGGAAGCAACATCGCCGCCACGGTAGACGTGCAGAAGCTGTCGGCTTTGATTAAAGCCGAGCCGGGCGTGGTATATTCCGCCGATTATCAATATATGTGTTCGGAAAACGGACAGCAACTTATAAAAAACGCGATAAAGGAATACGGACTTACAGGTATAGTCATCGGTTCCTGCTCGCCGAGAATGCACGAAGCGACGTTCAGAAAAGCAGCCGAAAGCGCGGGCGTTAACCCCTATATGGTGGAGGTTGCCAACCTTCGCGAACAGTGTTCGTGGATTCATAAAGATAAAGACGAGGCTACCGAAAAAGCCATGATTCTCTTGCGTACCGCAATCGCCAAGGTAAGACTTGACGCGCCGCTCACGGCAGGCGAAAGCCCCGTTGTGAAACGCGCGCTCGTAATCGGCGGCGGCATAGCGGGTATTCAGGCTGCGCTCGATATTGCCGAAGCGGGTTTCCCCGTCGATATCGTGGAGAAAAATCCGACGATCGGCGGCAGAATGGCTCAGCTCGACAAGACGTTCCCGACGCTTGACTGTTCGGCTTGTATTTTGACGCCGAAAATGGTTGACTGCGCGCAAAGCGACAAGATCGATATCATTTCGTATTCCGAAGTGGAGGACGTTAAAGGTTTCGTCGGTAATTTCAAGGTTAAAATCAGAAAGAAAGCAAGATACGTTGACGAAACCAAGTGTACCGGCTGTAAGGTTTGTATGGAAAAATGCCCGTCGAGAAAGGGGCTTAACGAATTCAATATGAACTTAAATAATCGTACCGCCATTTACATACCGTTCGCGCAGGCTATTCCTAACGTGGCGGTAATCGATCCGACTCAGTGTCTTAAACTCAACACGGGCAAGTGCGGTATCTGTCAGAAATTCTGCGGCGCGGGCGCGATAAATTACGAGATGAAAGACGAATATATCGAACGCGAATACGGCGCGATAGTCGTGGCGACGGGCTTTAAGCCGATAGACGTTTCGCCGTTCAACGAATACGGTTATCTCGATAACAAAGACGTTATAACTTCGCTCGAACTCGAAAGACTTATGAACGCGGCAGGTCCTACGAACGGCGTTCTTCTCCGTCCGTCGGATAACGCTCATCCCAAGGTGATTACCTTTATTCAGTGCGTCGGTTCGAGAGATACGTCGGGTTGCGGTAAACCGTATTGTTCCAAGATTTGCTGTATGTATACGGCAAAGCATGCAATGCTGATTCGTGAAAAGTACCCCGATACCGAGGTGCACGTATTCTATATCGACGTAAGAACGCCGGGCAAGAATTACGACGAATTCTACCGTCGCGCGGTCGAACAGTACGGCGTTGATTATATAAAAGGTATGGTCGGCAAGGTCTGGAACGAGAACGGCAAACTTATGGTTCAGGGCTCAGATCTTATCGAAAACGAGCAGGTGGTTATTCCGTCCGACCTCGTTGTTCTCGCTGCGGCGATCGAACCCGAGCCGTCGGTAAGAAAGATAGCAACGCTCCTTACAGCGAGTATAGATACCAACAATTTCCTTAACGAATCGCACCCCAAGCTCAGACCGGTAGAAAGTCCTACCGCCGGCGTTTACCTTGCGGGCGTGTGCCAGGGACCGAAAGACATTCCGGAAACCGTTTCGCAGGCGTCGGCTTGCGCTGCAAAGGTTATAGGGCTTCTGGTTAAGGATCATTTAAAGACTAATCCGTGCGTCGCTCATTCCGACGAGATGATGTGTAACGGTTGTTCGCAATGCGCAAACGTATGCGCTTACGGTGCCATAACCTATATAAATAAGGAATTCCGCATCGGCGGAGGTAAGACCGAAACGAGAAGAGTGGCTTCGGTTAACCCTGCCGTATGTCAGGGCTGCGGAGCTTGTACGGTAACTTGTCCGTCGGGCGCAATGGACCTTTCGGGCTTTAGTTCGGGGCAGATTTTATCGGAGGTCGAAGCGATATGCAAGAGATAATCGAGAATAAAGAAAATAAAGAATTCGTGCCTAACATCGTTGCTTTTTGCTGCAACTGGTGTTCGTATGCGGGCGCGGACCTTGCGGGATCGAGCAGACTTTCCTATCCCGCAAACGTAAAGATAATAAGAGTTCCTTGTTCGTGCAGGGTTAACCCCGCATTTGTGCTCAAAGCGTTCCAACGCGGCGCGGACGGCGTGATACTTTGCGGTTGCCACCCCGGCGATTGCCATTACGTTACGGGTAACTATTACACGAGAAGAAGAATGTCGCTTTTGTTCAGTTTCCTCGATTATCTCGGTATCGAGAAAGAAAGAACGCGCGTAGAATGGGTTTCGGCTGCCGAAGGCGCAAAATTCTCGGCGGTTATGAACGATTTCGTCAAACAGGTTACCGCTCTCGGCGAGAATAAGAGATTGCAGGATCTCAGGGTAAAGGAGGACTAAGTCATGACCGAACTCGAAAAAGCATTGGTAGCGAAAGCCAAAGAATTACTCGGCGGCGGCGAAATAAAGAGAGTTGTCGGTTGGACGAAGGGCGAATTTATTCACGATCCCAGCCCCGCAACCTTTGAAACCGAAGAAGAACTCGACAGTTTCGTTTATAACGATTTTTGCGGTGCAAACCTTTCAAAATATCTTATAAACGTTTCCAAAAAAGAGGGCAAGACGGCAGTATTTCTGAAACCTTGCGACACTTACAGTTTTAACGAATTGCTCAAAGAACACAGAATCGAGCGCGAAAAACTGTACGTCGTGGGTATAGAATGTCAGGGCAAGCTCGACAATTACAAGATGGAAAAACTCGGCGCGACCGCCGTTACGGGCGAGCGCTACGAGGGCGATAAGGCAGTTTTCGATACTTTGTACGGCGAAGTCAAGCTTGATAAAAAGGCAGTTCTTCTTGAAAAGTGCCTTACATGTAAGGGTAAGAAATTCGTTGTTGCGGATGAAACGATCGTTTTGCACGAAATGGAAGAAACCGCGGACGACAGATTTTCCAAGGTAAGAGAACTCGAGGCGATGACCGCCGACGAAAGATTTGCGTTCTGGAGAGGCGAACTTTCGAGATGTATCCGCTGCAACGCTTGCAGAAACGTTTGCCCAGCGTGTACATGCCTTAAGTGTGTGTTCGATAACCCCAAGTCGGGCGTTGCCGCAAAGGCAAACGACGATACGTTTGAGGAACAGTGTTATCATATTATAAGGGCGTTCCACGTTGCCGGTCGTTGCACCGACTGCGGCGAGTGTTCGAGAGTGTGCCCCGAGCGTATCCCGCTGCATCTTCTCAACAGAAAATTCATCAAAGATATAGACAATCTCTACGGAGATTTTCAGGCGGGTGAAGAAAGCGAGGGTAAAACTCCGCTTACGTCTTATACAACGGGTGACGTCGATCCCAATAACGCAATAAAAAAAGCGGAGGATAAGTAATATGATAAAAATTCCGAGAAGTAAACTTAAAGAATTTTTTGACGCGATATCCGCCGAAATGCCGCTGTTCATGCCGCTTAAGAGCGGGGAACAGACAAACTACGGTTGTTACGACGGCACCGCCGCTTTCGATCTCGATACGTTAAAAACGGTAAAATCGCCCAAGGACGTTTTCTTTCCGCAGAGCGAGAACATGATGAAGTTCCGTACCGAGGGTAAGAAAATCGACATAGTAGATATAAGAACCGAAAAACAGCCGTTCGTGCTGTTCGGGGTAAGGGCGTGCGACTATAAAGCCATCGCCGTGCTTGACAACGTGTTTTTAAGCGAACCCGTAGACAGCTATTATAAAGCGAGAAGAGACGCGGGCATTATATTCACGCTTGCTTGCGGCAAACCGCAGGAAAGCTGTTTCTGCACCGTTTTCAAAATTGACGCAACAAATCCTTCGGGCGATGCTGCTTGCTGGCTCGACGAAGAGAATCTGTATGTAAAAGCCAATACCGAAAAGGGCGAAAAGGTACTTGCGCTCGGCAAGGCGTTTGAAGAATCAACCGACGAAAAAGCTGTCGAAGCGATGAACGCAAAAACCAAGGAGATACTTGAAAAACTCCCGTTCACGCACCTCGATATTTCGCGTTTCAAACCCGAAAACCTCAACGAGCTGTTCAATCTCCCCGTGTGGAACGAACTCTCCGAGGCTTGCCTCGGCTGTGGTGCATGCACGTTCGTATGCCCGACTTGTCAATGTTTCGATATCAGAGATTTCAAGACGAATAAAGGCGTAGTTCGTTATCGTTGCTGGGATTCCTGCATGTATTCGGACTTCACTCAAATGGCTGCGGCAAACCCCAGAACCACCCAGATGCAGAGATATCGTCAGAGATTTATGCATAAACTCGTATACTATCCCTCTCAGTACGGCGGAATGTATTCGTGCGTAGGTTGCGGAAGATGCGTCAACAAGTGCCCGCAACATCTTAACATAGTAAAAGTAATCAAAAAAATAGGGGGAGAGAATAAATGATTAACGAAAATCTTATACCCCGTATAGGCGTTGTTACCGATATACGAAAAGACACTGCCGACGTAAAGACTTTCAGAGTCGTCGGTCGCGACGGAAAGAAATTGTTCGAGCATATGCCCGGTCAGTGCGCTATGGTTTCCATACCCGGCGTAGGCGAATGTATGTTCTCCATTACTTCTTCGCCCACAAACGAAGAGTTTATGGAATTTTCCATTAAAAAATGCGGTTGCGTAACCGAAGTTATTCACTCCATCGAGGTCGGACAGGAGATCACCGTCAGAGGACCTTACGGAAAGAATTTCCCCGTCGAGGGCGATTTCAAGGGCAAAGATATGCTCTTTATCGCAGGCGGTATCGGTCTTGCTCCGCTCAGAAGCGTAATAAACTATATTCGTCATTACCGCAAGAACTACGGCAAAGTCGTGGTTGTTTACGGCGCGAGAAGCAAGGACGACCTTGTCGATATCGACGAGATCAGAAACGAATGGGAGAACGAACCGAATTTCGAGGTTTATCTTACCATCGACCGCCCGCAGGACGGTTGGGACGGACACGTCGGTTTCGTACCCGCGTACGTCAAGGAGTTAGGTCTTGATCCGACTATGACCGCGGTTTTATGCGGTCCGCCGATCATGATTAAGTTTACGCTTGCGGGGCTGTTGGAACTCGGGTTTTCCAAAGAAAGAGTTTACACCACGCTCGAACTGCGTATGAAATGCGGCATAGGTAAGTGCGGAAGATGTAACGTCGGCGATAAATTCGTGTGCAAGGACGGTCCGGTTTTCAGAATGGACGAACTTGACGAACTGCCGAACGAATATTAAGGTAATCAGACCAAGAGGTTGAAAATGGAAAATAAAGTAAACGTTTATTTTTTCGGTAAAAAGTACGAAGTTCCCGCAAGCCTTACCATTATGAAGGCTATGGAATACGCGGGTTATCGGCTGGTAAGAGGCTGCGGCTGCCGTAACGGTTTTTGCGGC
The DNA here is from genome assembly GCA_934247855.1 of uncultured Clostridia bacterium. Lineage (GTDB taxonomy): Bacteria > Bacillota > Clostridia > Christensenellales > Borkfalkiaceae > HGM11416. The sequence goes on from CAKQKA010000018.1 coordinate 11,103, forward strand.
GCGTGCGCTACCATATATCGTATCAAGGGCAAGCAGGAATTAAAAACATGCCTTGCTTGTCAGCAGCAGGTGGAAGAGGGAATGTACGTTGCTACGCTTCCGTTCTTCCCACTCGTAAAACAGGTTTACGATATAGAAAAGATTAAACCGACCGAGCAGATTATGATGCAACTTTATCCCGAAATTTACAGTTGCATAGGCTGCAATGCCTGCACGAAGGCATGCACGCAGGGGCTTAACGTTATGCAGTATATAGCTTACGCTCAGCGCGGCGAGTATAAAAAATGCGCCGAAGAGAGTTTTGACTGCGTAATGTGCGGCGTTTGTTCGTCGCGTTGCCCGGCGGGTATATCGCATCCGCAGGTGGCGGAGCTTGCAAGAAGACTTTACGGCAAATACATCGCGCCCGAATGTAAACACCTCGAAAAGAGGGTGGCGGAGATCAACAACGGCGATTTCGTCAAACTTATGGAAGATATCATGAATAAGCCCATAGACGAGATGAAAGAACTGTACAACCACAGAGATATCGAAAAGTAAGGAGACGAGAAATGTATCATTATACCGATGAACAGCTTGCTTCTATGAAGAAAGTCGAGGCGAGCAGAGAAAAAAGATATGAAGAATTGTTTCCGAGAATGACCGCCGACGAAAAGGACGCCGTATTAAAGGAAAATCATCCCGATTATATCGAAAGCGCGTACGAAAATCTTAAAGTGGGCAAAAACAAGGGCGATAAAGTTCTGCACGAACTTGCCGCGCTTTTGCAAGGCAAATCGAGAACGCTCGGTTTGAATATCGACCTTGAACACCCCGCTTACGACGTGGACGTGCTTGTAATAGGCGGCGGCGGCGCAGGTTCGAGTGCGGCTATTACCGCACACGCCAACGGCGCAAACGTAATGATCGTAACCAAGCTTCGTATAGGCGACGCAAACACGATGATGGCGGAGGGCGGTATTCAGGCTGCCGATAAAGAAAACGACAGCCCCGCGATTCACTATCTCGACGCTTACGGCGGAGGACACTTTGCTGCTAAGCCCGAACTTTTGAAAATGCTTGTTTACGAAGCACCGTCGGCTATCGAATGGCTGTCTGATCTCGGCGTTATGTTCGATAAGGACGAAAACGGCAATATGATAACCACGCACGGCGGCGGCACTTCGAGAAAGAGGATGCACGCTTGCAAGGATTATTCGGGCGCGGAGATTATGAGAACACTGCGCGACGAAGTGCTTAACCGCAATATTCCCGTTGTGGATTTCACCGCTGCGATAGAGATTATCAAGGACGAAAACGGCAAGGCTGCGGGTGCGGTTCTTCTCAATATGGAAACGGGCGAGATTTCGGTCGCTAAGGCAAAGACCGTTATTATCGCAACGGGCGGCGCAGGCAGACTGCACTATCAAGGGTTCCCGACGAGTAACCATTACGGTGCAACGGCGGACGGTTTGGTGCTTGCATATCGCGCGGGCGCAAAACTTCTTTACGCAGATACGCTTCAGTATCACCCCACGGGCGTTGCGGAACCCACACAGGTTTTCGGCGCGCTCGTAACCGAAAAGGTTCGTTCGCTCGGCGCACAGCTCGTTAACAAGAACGGCGAAGCGTTCGTCTATTCGCTCGAAACGCGTGACGTAACCGCGGCTTCCATTATCCGCGAGTGCAAAAAGCGCGATAACGGTATCAAAACTACCGACGGTGAGGGCGTCTGGCTGGATACGCCTATGATCGAAAAAATAGGCGGCGATGGTACTATAATGAAACGTATTCCCGCAATGTTCCGTATGTTCGATAAGTACGGAATAGATATCCGCAAAGAACCTATCCTCGTCTATCCCACGCTGCACTATCAGAACGGCGGTATAGATATCGACGGCAACTGCGAAACCGCGGTTGAAGACTTGTTTGTAGCCGGCGAAGCGGTCGGGGGTATTCACGGCAGAAACAGACTTATGGGCAACTCGCTTCTGGACGTTATAGTTTTCGGTCGCGACGCAGGGCGTGCGGCGGCTGCAAAGGCAAAAACCGTCAAAAATGTGGGCAAGCTTACGCTTTCGCACGTTGAAGAGTTTGAAAAAGAACTTGAAAACGCAGGCATTAAGCCCGAAAAGCTTTCGCCCCAGCTTCTTCCCGATTACAGACGAAAAGATATGTAGTTAATTACAGGAGATAAAAAATGTACGGAACATTAGCAACTATATGCGAGATTATATTTCTCGTATGCTTCGGGGCGTCATGGCCTTTCAATATTATAAAAGCGTATAAAGCGCGCACGGCAAAGGGTACAAGCCTTCAGTTTATGTCGCTGATCTGCCTTGGTTATGTAGCAGGATTGTTCAAAATGATATTTACCTGTATAGGTAACAGCGGGCTTACCGTAATGCAATGGGTAGCGTTCGCTTGCTATATTATTAACTTGTCTATGGTAGCTACGGGTATTGCAATTTATTTCAGAAATAAAAAATTAGACGCTCAGAAAAACAAGGAATAAATCGAATAGAAATACGGAGAGAAAAAAATGTTAAAAGTTACAGTTTGTGTAGGAAGTTCTTGTCACCTTAAAGGTTCCAGACCTGTTATCGAACAGTTGAGAAAGCTCATTGCCGACAATAAGGTAGAAGATAAAGTCGATCTCGCAGGTACTTTTTGTATCGGAAAATGCGAACAGGGCGTTTGCGTTACCGTTGACGGCGAATTGTTTTCGGTAAACCCCCAGACGGTCGAAACCTTCTTCAATGAAAACGTTCTTGCGAAATTATAAGGTAGTTTAAAAAATGGCAGCAATTAAAAAGTTTGACACAAAAGTCCAACATCTAAAATACAAAGTATTGCGCGAAGTCGCAAGAGAAGCGTGGAACGGTACGCTTACCGAACATGTGCTCGATATTCCAAAGACCATCGTTCCCGGTAAAGTGCCTACAATGCGTTGCTGCGTTTATAAAGAACGCGCGATTCTTGCCGAACGCGTAAAACTCGCTATGGGCGGCGATAAAAACGATCCTAACGTAATTCAGGTTATCGATATCGCTTGCGACGAGTGTCCTGTTAACGGCTACGAGGTTTCTTCGGCATGCCGCGGCTGTCTTGCTCACCGTTGCGAGGACGCTTGTCGTTTCGGCGCGATCACTTTCGATGCAAATCACGTTGCTCATATCGATAAGAGCAAATGTAAAGAGTGCGGCGCTTGCTCCAAGGTCTGCCCGTACAACGCCATAAGAAACAATAAACGCCCGTGTGAACTTGCATGCAAAGTCAAAGCGATTTCTATGGGCGCGGAAAAAGAGGCATGTATCGACCACAGTAAGTGTATTTCGTGCGGGGCGTGTGTATATCAATGCCCGTTCGGCGCGATTTCCGATAAATCGTATATACTCGACGCGATCGATATTATCAAAAAGAGCGAGAATAACACCAATTATAAGGTGTTCGCCGTCGTTGCTCCTTCCATATCCAGCCAGTTCAGCTATGCTAAACTCGGTCAGGTTATCACAGGTATTAAAAAACTCGGTTTCCACACCGTGGTAGAAGCGGCGCTCGGCGCAGATATGGTTGCGCTCAGCGAATCCAAAGAACTGGTCGAAAAAGGGTTTTTGACGAGTTCGTGCTGTCCCGCTTTCGTAAATTTCGTGGAAAAGAATTTCCCGCAGATGAAAGAATACATTTCGCACAATCTTTCGCCTATGGGTGCTATTTCCAAGTATCTTAAAGAGCACGACGCGCCTTGCAAGATTATATTTATCGGACCGTGTACCGCAAAAAAAGCCGAGGTTCAGCTTGAAAAAGTCAAACCGTACGTCGATTGCGCGCTCACGTTCGAGGAGTTGCAGGCATTGTTCGACAGCAAGGATATCGACATCACCACGCTTGAAGAGGGCGTTTTGGATAATGCGTCCTATTTCGGAAGAATATTCGCAAGATGCGGCGGTCTTTCCGATTCCGTTGCCGAGGCTTTGAAAGAACAGGGTGTTACCGATTTCGATCTTAAACCTTGCGCCTGCGACGGTATCGAAGAATGTCGTATCGCGCTCCTCAAAAAGAGCAAAAACATGCTCGACGCAAACTTTATCGAGGGTATGGCATGCTTAGGCGGTTGTATCGGCGGCGCAGGATGTTTGACGCACGGCGAAAAGAACAAAGCCGACGTCGATAAATACGGCCGCGAAGCGTTGGAAAAGACCATTACCGACGCCGTATCCGTCCTTAAAAAAGACTGATTGTTGTCGGTACTGAAAAAGTGAATTATAAAAGAGGATAGCAAGTTTTTTGCCGTCCTCTTTTTTAAGTTTTCCCGGCTTTTTTGCGGCGGATTTATTTTATGGTTTTTCTCTATAACTTTTCTTGACAACTGAAACAAAAGAGAATATAATAATGTATACTAAAACACCGAAATGTGCGTTTATCGACTTATACGCAGACTTTCAGTGTTTTTTGCGTTAAAGAAAAAAATATGTTAAAACATGCCGAAATGTTCGATAATCGACTTATAGGTAGGTTTTTATTTTTTTGAGTAAAAATTCTGAGGATGTGCATATGACAAAGCAGGTAGCAGACGCAAGCAAACCGCAGAGCGGAATACATATGCTCGAGGGGTCGCTGTGGAAGAATATGTTTCTTTTCAGCGTTCCGCTTATGTTTTCGCAGCTTTTGCAGGTGTTGTTCAATATGGCGGACGTCGCGGTCGTTGGTAAGTTTTCAAGTGCGGAAGCACTCGGTGCGGTCGGTTCGACTACTATACTTGTATCACTGTTTACGGGTTTTATAATAGGGATGGGCAGTGCGGTCAACGTGCGCGTGGCGCAACATCTCGGCGCGGGTAATAAGGAAAAAACCGCCTCGTCGATTCGCACGTCGTTTGTAATTTGCCTTGTAACGGGCTGCATTATTACGGTGCTGTGCCTTGTGTGTGCGCGGTTCATGCTTGAACTTCTTCGCACTAAAGAAGATCTGATCGACGGCGCGGAACTGTATTTCAGAATTTATGCGATCGGCATGCCGGCGCTCGGTATTTTCAACTTCGGTAATGGCGTGCTCAGCGCGAACGGAGATACTAAACGCCCGCTGATTTATCTTTTTATTTCGGGAATTCTGAATGTAATTTTCAATTTGTTTTTCGTGCTTGTTTGCGGTATGGCGGAGGACGGCGTTGCGCTTGCAAGTATTATCACACAGTATGTTTCCGCGGGGCTGATTCTTATACATATGATGCGCCCGGGCGAATGTACTTTCAAACTAAAGGATTTAAAAGGCGGTCTTGACAAGCAGGAACTCAGGCGTGTTTTGGGTTTGGGTATTCCCGCGGGATTGCAAAACGGTATTTTTGCCGTGGCAAACCTGTTTATTCAAAGCGCGGTCAACTCTTTCGATTCGGTTATGGTAGAGGGCAATGCAGCAGCCGCCAATTCGGATGCGATTATATACAACGTAATGTCGGCGTTTTACACCGCTTGTTCTACCTTTATGGGACAAAACCTAGGAGCAGGCAAATGCGACCGTGTTCTTAAAAGCTATTTTATCGGCATTATATACGCATTTATTACGGGCGCATTGCTCGGCGGCGCGCTACTGCTTTTTGGAAGAGAATTTTTATCGCTGTTCGCCAACGAAGAAGCGGTTATAGGGGCAGGACTGCAACGTACCGGCATAATGGGTTTATCGTATGCGGTAAGCGCGTTTATGGATTGCGCCATTGCCGCGAACCGCGGTATCGGCAAGAGTTTAGTGCCTACAATCATCGTTATAATTGGTTCGTGCGTATTCCGCGTGGTGTGGATTTATACCGTATTTGCCTATTTCGGTACGATTCTATCGCTGTATTTGTTGTATATCTTCTCCTGGACGATAACGGCAATCGCGGAAACTATCTGCTTTATAATCAACTACAAAAAATTGAAAATCGCACCCGCAGAAAATGTTGCCGCCGCGCTGTGAAGATATGAAAAAGTTAATCTGCTTTAATGCCTGATTAAAAAAGATACCTCTTGTTTACGGCGATTGTAAAAAGGATTTAAAAAGACCAAAAACCCGTCTATAAGTTGATTATCGCATATATAATAAGAACAAATAAAAAAAGCGTAAACCCGAAAAAAACGGATTTACGCTTTTTATATGCCCTGACAATGCCGCAACGCCTACGCACTATTTATGTTTTTTGCGTTTGCGAAAGAGGGTAGAGATAACTATCATTGCCTCGGCGGGCAGCCCCAAGAAGAACAGCGGCCATAGCTGATATTCCAGTAATTGAAGATACAATGAGACAATCAGCGACCACAAAAAAACGCTCAGAGTAAGGGTGTTTATCCACTTTACGTCGTCGTTTATTCTGTTAAAGCGGTACAAAATGATCGCACTCGGGCAAATCGCCCATATAAACAGCTGCCAAAGACTTATTCCTTTTAATAGCCACAATGCAAAATAGATAAACGTTGCCGCCATATAAACGAACAGCACGCTTAAACAAATCATTGCTATCTCGTCCGCGCGGTTTTCTTTTACCTCCTGATCGGCAAGTTCTACCGTGGTAGCCGCTGCATTCGGGTGAATAAGGTCGTCTACCTTTAAACCGAACACTTCGGCGATCGCATTCAGAGCGTTAATATCGGGTACGGAAGAACCGTTTTCCCACTTGCTGACCGTTTTATCGCTGTAAGCAATCCGCTCGCCAAGGTCGGATTGTTTCATTCCGAACTGCTGTCTGAGTGCTTTTATATTGTCCGCAATATTTTTTTCTATATTGTTTTCTTTAACGTTTTCTCTGTTTTCTTCATTTATCATGGTGTTTTGATTTTAATACATTTTTGCCCGTTTGTCAATGAAAAATAAGACAATTCTCCGATTCGGAGAGTCGTAGTATCGCATACATAGAACGTGTTTTTCTTTCAATAGAGTCAAAAAACAGATATTTGTTTGTCTTTTTTAATAAAAATACTTAGAATTGCCTTGTAAATAAAAAACAAGAGGCAATCGGCACGGCGAAACGGCAGACTGAACGCTTACGGCAAGAATCTCCCGTTCTACGAAACAAAGAAATTTGCGTTTTTGCAAAAATCCGGCGTAAGGCGGTTGGCAACGAATTTAAAAATCGGCTTAAAACGTTTTCAATACTTTGCCACTTTAAACTTCTTTGTTTTTAACGTCTGACTTAATTTGAAAGCGATATGGTAATTGAAAATATGAGGGTGATGTAATGGAAAAAAATTTATCGGAAAATAAAAGGAAAATAACGGCGTTGCTTTTCGTCTCGCTTATGGTGATGAGCGTCGCCACGTTCGGCGCGTGCTACGGCGGCGCGACTTCGGTAACCCCGCCGAAAATCATTGAGGACGGAGAGGCGGAGATACCCGAAGGTAAAACGGTTGCCGATTATCTCGATAATCCCAACCTTAATTTATATATAGCAAACTCGGTTTTGGCCAAAGCGGAGAATTTTAAAAGCGTTTCCAAGGGCTCGACCGTGTCCGTAAAAGTCGGTCTTTCCATTACGCAGGACATTTACGCCGTACGTTATGTAAAAGGCGATACCGTTTATAAGCAGTCCGTCAGTTACGGGCTTGTAAAAACGGGCGACGAACGTATGGTTCACGGCAACACATATTTATATCGTTCTGCGGATGAGGTTAACTCGCTTACCGATTTAAAATGGTCGAGCGACGCACCTGACTCTTTGACTAAGGAAGAATTTTTTGAACGTTACGGCTACCGCGGTAACAGTCTTACCGGATACATACTCAACGACGAGACCATTGTTTCGTCCGCCTATAACGGATTTGACGAAAACAGCGGTTTGTATTCGTTTACGTATGTGCTCGATAACGAAAAGGCAACCGCAAGAATGTTGTACGAAATGCGCACCAACAGCGGCTCGACCAACTTTGCCGTCTACGAAAAAGCGCAGATAGCCGTTGCGATGGATGAAAACTGGGTTATTCATTCGATAACCACCGACTGCGCATATAACATTCCGCTCTTCGGTCTTACGCCTTGCACCGAAAAACTCACCGAAGAATTCAGTTATGTCGGGCAGGTAACGGACTTTAAGCAGTTCCCGCAATACGACTATTTCTCAAAATATATAGATTTCGACGCAGTTGCCCCCGTAGAGGATGATGTCGAACCGTCGCCCGCGCCGCAAATTCCCAAGCCTTCCGAACCGCAAGCGTCCGACGTTGTGATGAGCATGTTCGAAGGATATCTTACGGGCGTTCCGCTGAACGCCTCGGTTCTTGTAAACGTCGACGGATACAACGTTTCGGCTGACATGACGCTGAAACTCGATCTTAAAGATCTTAAAAATATCGCTCTTTCGGCGGTTACTGGCAACGGTATTCGCCTGACGTATTCAAACAACGAGATTTATGCCGAAGTAAACGACATAAAAATGCGCTCGTCCGTTTCGGACATTTTAGCCGCACTTGAGCGGTCGGGAATTGCCGTACCCGAAATCGACTTTTCTTCGCTCGATATCGATCCGGCTGCGATTATGGCAGGTATGACGCTCGAAACAAAAGGCGATATCGCAAGCGTGCACCTTGCCGTTACGCTCGGTGATATTACGGCGGACGTAACGATTAACGGAACGGTTAACGAAGATAAAACGTACACGTTTACCGACGCGACCGTTGTGGCGGACGATATCGAACTGACCGTCATCGCGCAGGAAAAGACGATTGACGAACTTGACGTTGACGATTCGTTCGTGAACGTATGCGAAGTTATATCCGATTATTCGGATACGATAAAATCTATCACGGAATTCCAAGTTGCCGAATATGCCGAAGGTTTTATCGAAAAGGCGCTGACGATTGAAATTCAGCCGTTGACGTTGAATATTAGCGGCACTAAATATCAGACGCAGAGCATGACTTTGCGTTTGTACATCTCGCAAAACAAGATTGTGCTTGTCGGCGATACGTTTGATATTACAACTACCGCCGCGGACGGCACGGTTACTCGGAAACGACTTGCTTTAAGCGGCGCGTTCGTTATGCCGACCGCCGAAGCCGAGGGCAGTTTGTATCTCACCGTCAACGATCTGGTCAATGCGGACAGCAGTCTTAAAATTTCTATCGGTGCAAAAGAGCTTACCGACTGTATCAAAAAGAGATTACCCGAGCTTACCGAAGCCGTTCCGCAGTTGAAAGATTTGTTCAATTTCAAGTCAGATAAAGAAAAAATTCTCGATTACACCGCATTGATTTCCGACCTTACTTACGACAGAGAGCACGATAAAACGTTGTCTTTGACGGTCGATGCCGAAAAACTTATTGCGGGCGCGGGCGTTTTAAAAGTTTCGTTGTCGCAACAGGACGGTAGTCTGTGCCTGTCGGTAAGCCGGCTCGGCGGCGACGGCACGTCGGTTACGGATAACGTGTCCGTAAGCGTCAGAGCCGATGCCGAAGCTCCGTCTGCCGCTACGATCGACGAAGCCTACGACGTAACCGCAGAACATATAACGTTCGACAGTATAGATACGCTTTTGCAATCGTTTATCAATACGGCAAAGCGCAAGAGTTTCCGTTTAACGGGCAAAGTTCCGGTAAACCTTAACGCGCTGTCTATCGTAAAGGCGAATATAGAACTCGGGCTTGATATTCGTATCGACGTTGAAAAAGACAAAAACGGCAAAGACGTTGTTTATATTGCCGCGAAAATGGCGCGCGGAAAACTTTCCGGCGCTGCGAAACTTGCTTTTGCCGACAACGGCGGAGATTCATACCTGTATTATAACGGGAAAGATAATACCGTTACGATTAAGCGCAATTCTTTTACCG
>CAKQKA010000019.1 GCA_934247855.1 uncultured Clostridia bacterium
ATATTGAAAAAACTGCGACCTACACTCTGTTTGCGCCCTGCATGTGCGGAGCAATGCTTTGCGGCACGCTCACGGATGAAATATCGGCTGTTTTGCACGAATTTGCGATGAACGCCGGCATAGCTTTTCAGATAAAAGACGACCTTTTAGGACTGTTCGGCAATGAAACCGTGATAGGCAAAAACGGCGACGCGGACATTGCCGAGGGCAAAAAAAGCCTGCTTGTTTCCCGCTTCGATAAAGTTGCAACCGCCGACCAAAAAAGAATTTTCTACAGCATTTACGGCAAGGGCGTGCCTGCCGCGGAAGAGGCGGAAACCATAAGAAAATTATTTACCGAAAGCGGAAGCCGCGATTACGCCGAAAAAAAGATGTTCGATTATTACGAAACAGCATTAAAACAAAAAAACAATCTCATCCGCATGATTAACCCGGATAGCGAAACCGAGAAAGAATTTCACGATGTTACCGACTTTTTGATTAACCGCGAGAAATAATTCATATTAAAGACAAAAAAAAGACCGCTGCGGAAAAACAGCCCGCAACAGTCTTTTTTATTATTATAAAATAGCCGCTAATCGACATATAGCGCGACTTTTGTGCAAAGCGAGGTATCTGCAATCTTTTCGGTTTTACCGTCCGCCGAGAGTTTTATTACGTGTTTTCCGTTGGTATAAACCACACCGCCACCCGGCAGAACGCAATAATCTATCACGCCGTTTTTGACGGTTGTAACCGTTCCGTCGGGCGCGCGTTTAACAAGTTTCCAGTCCCACGGCGCGATTCCGGCATAGTTATCCTTATGCCGCAAATTCTTTTTATACTCTTCGTCGGCATTGACGAGATTATCTTCTATAAACAATTCCTTTTGCGATTTATCGCGCGGTTTGGCGGGATTATCGGATTTTTCAGTAAAACCCTTGCCTGTAAAAGCAATGGTGAAGAACTCGAAAAAGTTATAAATCGCCCTCAACAACCGCCACGGGAGCAAAATTATATCTAAAACCGTGCCCCAAAAACCGCGTTTTTTCTCGCCATAAGGTTTTATTATATAATAAAGATTGCCGTCTTTATCGTCTTTCGGCTTCACGAACGACATTTTTCCGTCAGTCATAATTTCCTGCACCTCGCCGCTTTCGGTATCGTAAGAAAAGATCGACGACGGAGAGTATTTTACAAACTCGCCGTGGTCGTCGCGCCCCGCGCCCTTGGACGAAAAATATATTTTATTCGGATCTTTTACCGAATAAACCGCATCCGCATCGCAACTGTCGCCGTCGGTAACGAGCATATAATCGTCGGTATCGAGATTGTACACCGCAAGGTGCGCATTGACGTAATCTTCTTTAATGCAAGTAACGAAAGAATGTCCGTCAGAGCTCGGCTCCGCGCCGTTAAAAATGCGCTCGCGGGAGTGAATTATATGCCCCTCGCCGTCCTTTTCGGCTGTCAGATCTTTGGTAAGCACGCCGCTGAGCCCGTTTACCGTAACAGAAAAAAGAATTTTATCGGACGAACCGAAAAAGTTCAGCGAATTGTAATAGGAAACGTCGGCTTTTTCCACGTCTACGTTTTTACGAGCGCCCATAAACCGCGCGCCGTCGCCCTGCGTTTTCCATTCCGCGCTTTTCTCGGCTTTCTTTGCCGCTTCTATGTATTTAGCGTGAAAATCGCAGCCGTATTCGGTGGTTTTTCCGTTATCGTCGGCTATTATTTTCAACCCGTCGTTATAAACAATCTTCATAAATTTCCCTTTTTCCCTAATTATCCGTACATTTTACCTACGATATACAGCATTAAACGGTTGGGCAAAATTTTGGCGAGCAACGAAACGGCTTTATACGAAAATCCGACCGATACAAGCGCGGGCGGATTTCTCCTGCAAAACAGTTTGTACGCAACTTTTGCCACGGTTACCGGGCTTTTGCCGTTGCGCTCGTCGCGCTCCATGCGGTCAACCGATTTTTGAATTTTATCGCCGTAACCGCCGTCGGTTTGCGTTTTCAGTCTCGCATCGGTAAATCCCGTTTTTGTATCGCCGGGCATAACGGCGCAAACGCGCACGCCGGAACTCTTTACCTCGAGCCGCAAAGCCATAGTAAAAGTATTTATCGCCGCTTTTGACGCCGAATACGCCGTCTGATACGGTATTGGAACAACAGCCGCTATCGAACTTGTATTGATGAGCGTGCCCTTACTTTGCTTTAAATAAGGCAACGCCTGTTTTGCGCAATTCATGGCGGCAAGCAGATTCAGCCGGAACAACTTGTCGTTTTCATCTTTGGAAATATATTCCACCGCACCCGAGATACCCATTCCCGCATTATTGAAAAAACAGTCGATACGCCCTTCGTTTTTATAAACCGTTCCGAGCGCGCGCGCAACCGCGTCCGCATCGGTAACGTCGCATGAAATGCTTTCAAAAACGTCGTCGACCGTCCTCCGCGAAAGCCCGTAAACCTTACAGCCCTTTTGCGTAAAATATACCGCCGCAGCCCTGCCTATGCCCGAACTTGCGCCCGTAATTACGACCACTTTTCCGTTTTGACTTTTTTTACCCATATTTCTCACCTTCTACGCGTTACGTACAAAAAAAACTTTACTCGCCGAGAAATTCATTTAATTAAGTTATCTGCCGCAACAACCCGCAACCGTTCAAGCCGCCGTCAAAGCGTTATTTGCGTTTTCCGCGGACGGACGACAATATTACTAAAAATCTTAATAAATACAGGAACGAAACAACAAGCGAAGCAACGTAAGTCATTGCCGCCGCGGTGAGCACTTTTTTCGCGCCGCGAAGTTCGTCGGACTCGAGATAGCCGCCGTTTCCGAGCATTTTTATCGCCCTGCGCGACGCGTCGATTTCCACAGGCAGCGTAACAAGCGCAAAAATAGTGGTGAGCGAATAAAGGAATATACCGAGCGTAACGATATACGATCCTATGCCCTCGCTGCCGGAAATCCATTCGATGATAACGCCTAAAACGGCAACGGGAACGGCAAGCCTTGAACCTATGTTGGTTATGGGCACTAAAATACTGCGCAGCGTCATAAGAAAACTGCCGCCGTGTTTCTGGCAAGCGTGCCCGCACTCGTGCGCGGCAACGCCTATCGCCGCCACCGACGAACTGCCGTAAACGCTGTCCGAAAGCGACAACATATCCGTTTTCGGGTTGTAGTTATCGGTAAGATCGCCCGATATATGCCCGATACCAACCGAAAAACAATCGTTCCGGTCGAGCAACGTGCGACTGACCTGCTCGGCAGTCATTCCGGAGCGCGCAGGCACTTTCGAATACTTTGAATACGCAACTTTGATAAAAATTTGCGCAATAATCGCAAAAATCAGCCCCGGAATAAGTATTATCAGCGAAGCGTAATAGATAATAGTAAACATATTCACCTCGTTAAGCGTCGGCATAACGTATTGCTTTACTGTTCTATCCAAAAAGCCAATAACGTGCCGATCGTTTGTTTTCGCACATTATATCATGCAAAACACAATTTTACAAGTAAAAGCAACATCTTATATTAAAGCAACCGAACCGACGCGTCGACACATTTTTATTTCTGCCGCGTCGCTTTACGTCTGCCGTTTTTTCGATTATAACACAAACGCTTTTCTCTTGCAACAATAACGGATAAACTGTTTATAAGCAATAAAATTTAACTTTTTTAAAAATATGAGAACTTTTTTTAAAAAACCTCTTGATTATTCTTACACTTTATATTATAATAGGAAAAGTGTAAATCGCCCGAGTCTGCCCCGCAAATCACAAGCTTAACGGGCATCGGTGCAGAGAATTAATATATTTGAAAAAAGGACGGAAAACAAACATGAGTGACAGGGCTGAAAAAATCAGGAACATCGCATTGATAGGCCACAGCGGCGAAGGCAAAACGACTCTTGCCGAAGCAATTCTTTACAACGCGAAAGCAATCGACAGACAAGGCAAAGTTGACGACGGCAACAGCACGATGGATTTCGATCCCGAAGAAATTGCCAAGAAGATTTCAATCTCTCTTTCGGTAGCCTACTGCGAATACAAAGGATATAAATTCAATCTTTTGGACGTTCCCGGATTTTTCGATTTTGAAGGCGAAATGGTCGAAGCCCTCTCCGCCGCCGATTGTGCAATCATCGTAACGGGCGGTTCGGGAACCTTGACGGTCGGCACCGAAAAGGCTTTGGACTACTGCGCAGATCATAAAATTCCGGCAATGATATTCATTACCGGTCTCGATAAAGACAACTCTTCCTACACCGCAACGGTTGAAGCCATAAAAGCCAAATACGGCACGAAGATCTGCCAGATGTTCGTACCCCACCTCGAAAAAGAAAAATTCGCAGGCTGGGTAAGCATTCTCGATAAAGTCGGATACGACCTCGATGGCAAAGAAAACCCTGCGCTTATAGATCAGCACGCCGACGAATACGAACAAGTCAGACAATCGGTCTGCGAATCGGCTGCGGAAAACGACGAAGCGTTGCTTGATAAATTCTTCGGCGGAGAAGAACTCACCGGCGAAGAAATGGCTATGGGTTTAAAGCTCGGTATTTTGTCTGGTTCTACCGTTCCCGTATACGGCGGCAGCGGTCTTGCCAATAAAGCTGTATTCAACCTTATGGAAAGAATTATTTCCATGATGCCCTCTCCCGCAGATACCGCAGGCGCGAAAGCTCAGACCGAGGACGGCAAAGAGGTCGTTCTTAAATGCGACGACGGTAAGCCCGTTGTTCTTCGCGTTTTCAAAACCACGGTCGATCCGTTCGTAGGTCGTCTTAATATCTTTAAAGTAATTCAGGGCACGTTGCGCTCAGGCATTACGCTCAACAACGTTACCAAGGGCAACAGTGAAAAGATCAGCTCGCTTTACTTCCTTAAGGGCAAAAAGCAAGAACCTACCGACAGCGTTATCGCAGGCGATATCGGTGCGCTCGCAAAACTCTCCGACGTTACCACGGGCGATACCCTTTGCGAATCGGATAAATACGTTTTCCCGCCGATGGATATCCCCGCCCCCGTTTATTCTATGGCTGTTTACGCCGCCAAGAAGGGCGACGAGGACAAGATTTTCGCAGGTCTTTCCAAACTGAAAGACGAAGATATATCGTTCAACGTTTCCAAGAACGCCGAGACCAACGAAATGTTGCTTTCCGGCGTAGGCGAAACGCAACTTTCCATTCTTTGCAAGAAACTCAAAAACAAATTCAACTGCGAAGCCATTCTTAAAGAACCTAAGATCGCTTACAGAGAAACCGTCCGCAAAACGGCGGAAGCCGAAGGTAAACATAAGAAACAATCGGGCGGCGCAGGTCAGTTCGGCGTTTGTAGCGTAAGATTCGAACCGGGCGCGGAGGACGGCGTTTACGAATTCGTTGACGCGGTTGTCGGCGGCGCGGTTCCCCGTCAGTTCATTCCCGCAGTCGATAAGGGCTTGCGTGAAGCTATCAAGTCGGGCGTCCTCGCAGGCTACCCCATGGTCAACCTTAAATGCACGCTGTTCGACGGTAAGTATCACCCTGTAGACAGTAAAGAAATCGCTTTCGTAACCGCAGCCAAACTCGCGTTCGCCGAAGGCGTTGCAAAAGCGTCCCCCTGCATCCTCGAACCTATCATGCACGTTGAAATCACCATTCCGAGCGACTACCTCGGTGACGTAATGGGCGATATGAACAAGCGTCGCGGTCGCATTCTCGGCACCGATCAGGCGGGAACCAAAACCATTCTTTCGGCAGAAGCTCCGCAGGCTGAACTTGCTAAATACGCAACCGACCTTCGCAGTATGACGCAAGGCAGAGGCAGTTTCACCACAAGATTCGAAAGATACGAGGAAGTTCCGCCTCAGGCACAGGAAAAGATCATCAAAGACGCCAAAGAAGCTAAGGCTGAATAATACTAAGTTCGACGGACGTTCGGAAAATTGTACGACGTCCGTCGTATTTTGAATATAAGGAATTTTTAATAATGATTCTTACAGTTTGCCCCAACCCGAGCATAGATTGTACGGTCGAACTCGGCTCGTTAGACGTAGGCAAAGTTAACCGTATCGAAAACAAAATCATCACCTACAGCGGCAAAGCTCTCAACGTTGCGGTCGGCATAAGCAGACTTGGCGGCGACGCCGTAGCAACGGGCTTTATGTTCGCCGAAGACGGCGGTCAGTTCATGCAAACCCTTTCTAAAGAAGGCATTGCGGGAAGATTCGTCACCACTCCGGGACACGTCCGCATTAACTACAAAATTATAGATAAACGTGCCATGATGACCGAAATCAACGACAAAGGCGAGCCTGTTCCCGAAGAAAAACAGGAAGAACTGCTGAACCTCGTTGCACGGCTATCTAAAAAAGCGTCAACCGTCGTGCTTAGCGGCTCGCTGCCGCAAGGCGTTAACGACGATTACTACGCAAAATTGATCGGTTGCATACCCGATAACGTTAAAATCGCTATCGATTGCGAAGGCGAAAAACTGAAAAAAGCCCTCGCCGCAGGCGTGGACCTTGTAAAACCCAATCTTTACGAACTTGAAAGCATTACCGAAAGCAAATGCCTTACGAAAGCCGATATGGTCGAAGGAGCAAGAAAACTTATCGGCATGGGTGCAAAAAAAGTGCTTTTGTCACTCGGCAGCAGCGGCGCGATACTAACCGACGGTAAAGAACATTTGTATTGCAAAAGCGCGAACGTGGCGGTCAACTCGACCGTCGGCGCAGGCGACTGTATGCTCGCCGCCGCACTTGTAATGCGTGAACGCGGACTTGCCGACGAAGAAGTACTGCGCTGCGCGGTAGCCGCTGGCACGGCATCAATTACCACCCCCGGCACCAACCTATTTTATAAAGACAAATATGAGGAAATTTACGACCGTATTTCGGTTGAAAAATTCTTTGCTTAAGTCTTCATAGGCATTCAAACCGTGCGAAGTCTTTTGCCCGAAGCAGAAACGCAGCAGTGCGAAGTATATAAGCCGCAAAAACCCGTTTATAAGTCGATTATCGACATATAGACGGGTTTTTAAGTTACAAGTGATATAGCGACATCACAAAATGCATTGTTCTATTTGCTAAACAGCCGATAATCGACCTATAGTCTAACTTTTAGTAAGTAGTCAGCCTGTTGAAGCTGTCGACCGCATAACGGTCGGTCATACCTGCGATATAATCGAGTATAGCCCGCACGAAAACTTTTTCGTCCGTTAAATCTTTGTATATCTTTTTATTCTTGTACTTTTCGTACGATTTTTCGCCGTCGGACAAGAAATGTGCTTTCGCGCTGTATTTTTTAAGGTAATCTTTAAATTCTTTAACTATTACCGGATAAGTACCTATCTTCTTGTTAAACCCGTCTTCCACGTCGCCGCCGTTATAGCAGGAGTAGAGCACGTCGAACAACTCGTTGATAATGAGCGACGCATACTTTTTGAACGCCTCGAACCGCTCGTTACCGTAAATGTACTTGTAGTTGAACGCCTTGATTTTATTGAGAATTTCGGATGTTTCGTCGGAAAGGCAAATGCCGTTTTCGGGCGTACTGTAAATACATATATCGCGAATCATATTACTTATTATTCCGCTCGTATTGACCGCCGAACCGTCCTCAAGCTTAACTATTTTTCTAAGCACTTTCAGATCGTCGAAGTTGAGAAAGCCAAGGCTGATAGCGTCCTCTATATCGCGCCCCACGTAAGCGATTTTATCGGAAATTTTTACGACGCACCCCTCGAACGTGACGGGATTATACTGCCCCGGGAGCTTAAAATCGTCAAGATCGATAAGCTCCGAGCGCGGTTTGATACAATTTATGTCCTTTTCGCCGCAGTGCGAGATTATTCCGTCGCGCACGGCGTATGTCAGGCTCAAATTGCGCATTACGTTATTGCGGTCGGGTAAAAGTTCTATGTTATCCACAAAGTACAGCCCGTTACGCTCATGCCAGAACGTTTCGCCGAGGTATTTGTCGCAAAGACTGTCGATGACCTTTTCTCCGTAATGCCCGAACGGCGCATGTCCTAAATCATGCCCCATCGCAATCGCTTTTGTAAGTTCTTCGTTCAAACCAAGGTATTTTGCAATGGTGTAGCAAACCGATTCAACGTGAAGAACATGCTCCATACGCGTGCAAACGTGGTCGTTTTCTATGTTATAAAACACCTGCGTCTTGTGCTTTAACCTGCGATATGCCGAAGAATGTAATATACGCGTGTAATCACGGGCAAACGGCGAACGAATCTCAAATTCGGAAACACTAAGCTCTTTCTCCCGCGCGATCATCTTCTCGTAAAGCGGATGCGACGGATTTATCGCTACGTCATAAAACTTTTTCTCTGTGTTCATGGCTCTCCCTTTTGCTATGCATATTCAATACTGTTTTCCGCCTATATTCTATCATATTTTATCGACAAATACAACAGTTTTGTCAAATTTTTATTGCATAACGGCATTTTAGCCGCAAAGCAAGCGGCAACTTCGCACTTTTGCTATAAAACAGCCGATTATCCCGCACTACTTCGCAATTATATAAAAGCCCGTCTATAAGTCGATTATCGGCACTTTAAGGCAGTTTTTTGCAATAGAGTCAAATTTAGACCAAATAGCCCAAAGCCTGCCTATAAGTCGATTATCGGCACTTTGATAACAAAAAAACGTTGCCAAATTGACAACGTTTCTGGAGCTACTGGCCGGATTTGAACCGGCGACCTGCTGATTACGAATCAGCTGCTCTACCGACTGAGCCACAGTAGCATATAACGAACGGTTTTGCCGTTGCGTTAACTGACTATTTAATTATAGATTTTAAACCCGATCGACTTAAGGAAATTCAAAGACAATCCTATCCATTCCCTAACTTCCGAATTAACAACATTCGTTTCTTCCGAGCATACGGACAAGCCGTGCGAGCCGGAACGGAAGACGTGCAATTCAAAAGGCACTTTCTTTTCGAGATATTTCTGCGCAAGCGTAAGCGAACCGAAACACGGAACGCAATCGTCATCCGCCGTATGCCATATAAATGCCGGCGAAGAGTTTTCCTCGATGCGATCTTCAAGCGATAAATACTTCATAATCGCTTCATCATTGCCCGACACGTTATTAAACGAGGGTACATGGCAAAGCAAAGCATCGTTACGGTAAACCGACACAGGATAGGCAAGAATCACGGCATCAGGTCTGATCATCGACGCGTTGCGCAAATCGCCAACGGCTTTATCATCGAACATAGTCCCGAGACAACCGCATAAATGCCCGCCCGCGGAAAAACCGATCGCGCTTACCTGATCTGTAATAACGTGATACTTTTCGGCGTTCTCGCGAATAAAAATCATCGCCATTGCAGCCTCGCGCAGTTGCACGGGATAACAGATCGGTGCAATCGAATAAGTCAACACGAACGCATTGAAACCCGAATGCAGGTACTCCAAAGCGATGGGTTCAGCCTCACGATCCGAAACGAAAGAATATCCGCCACCGGGCAAAACAAGCATTGCAGGGCGTTTTCTGTTAATATCCATTTCTTTGCTTACGGCGTGGCAATACACGTCAACGTATCCCGCCCCACCGACAGGTTTTTCTATTCCGAAATATTCGTACAGGTCAATCCTTTCGCAAAGCATACGAACGCCTCCATCGACATTGCCTTGCTATAATAACACAATCCGTATATCTTTGCAAGTTTTTTATCGCCTTTTGCTTTATTTTTTATTATTTTTTTGTTACAATACGATTGTATTTACATTATAAATTGCGCTATGCTCGGTATTTTTGCGGCACGCCGACGGACCGCCCGGCATTCGGCTCGTTCGATTGCCTTTTGGCGCGCCTGCACTTAACTCAAAACGAGCAGTAAATCGCAAAACAACCGTAAATATGCGATCATAATAATTCGAGGTTTTTATGAAATACCATATAAATACAGGTCTGATACACGAAAAATTCGGTAAAAAAGAATTTTGCCCGCTGTGCGAAATAGAAAGAATAGTTGAAAGCGGCATTTGCAAAGAACTTCTCGGCGACGGCTGCATGGACGACGACATGCGCAATTCGGTAAACGAAAAAGGTTTTTGCCCCGAACATTTTGAAATGTTGTACTCTATGCCCTCTAAACTGGGGCTTTCGCTGCAAATTCAGACGCGTATTCGCTTTATTGCGGGCAAACTGACCGTACCCACAAGCGCGATTGCAGCAAAACGCGCGGCAAAAATTTTGCTTAGCGAAAGCAAAAAATGCATTGTTTGCGACTTTACCGATGCCGAAATGATAAAATACTACAAGACCATTGCGCAAATGTTCGATAACGAAGAGCAGTTCCGCAAAATTCTTGCCGAAAGCGACGGATTTTGCATTAAGCACTTCTCCAAACTGTTAGACTATTGCGAATATGCAAAAAAAAGCACAAAAAAATATTTGAAAACAATTTGCGACGTGCAGCAAAAACGCTTTTCGACCGATCTGAATTTACTGCAAAAATTCAACGCCCGCCACGATTACAGAAACATCGGCAAGCCGCTCGGCGAGGCTGAAAATGCCCTGCCCAACATCAAAAAAGACCTCTACGGCAAAAAATGAAACAAAAATCGAAAACTTAGTTTTTTTTCTTGACATTCGTTTAAAGATATTATATTATGTAAAGGCTGTAAAGGTAAGTCTTTGCACTGCTGATATGGCTCAGTCGGTAGAGCGCATCCTTGGTAAGGATGAGGTCACCGGTTCAATTCCGGTTATCAGCTCCAAAACACCCGCATTCGTTTGCGGGTGTTTTTTTGTTCTGATCGCCGCCCGCCACGTTTGCGGGTGCTCTCAGCGTATTTTAGTCGCCCTGCACCGCGCTTTGCGTACTTAGTATCCTTGCCCCCACTCTTTGCGTTTCGCTTATTTCTATCTTCGTCTGTTTTTAAAAGCAGTCGGCATTTTTGCCGCACAAGCGCAACAATATTTATTTAAATCAATTACTTTACATCCCGAACCTACACAAACAAACCTGTCCGTTCGACGATGCCAGACAAGAATAAAACGAACCTCGGTCTTGCGACCGTGTTTTTGCTAATACATCGTTGCGTTCGATGTTTACCGTCTAGTATTAACGCGCTCACGCGCCTTGTCTTACCTAAAAACATGGACGCAAGACTTGCAGGCAACCAAAACGCTGCTATTTTCGATGATTTTTGACAAAGTCGAACGCCGACGTACTAGACGTACTTCAAGCGAGAATTTGGCAAAAAGGGCGTAAATATCAGCGTTTTGGCGGGGTTCGTATTACTCTTGTCTGGCATACGTTATTAAAATTTTCCGACTTCACAAAATCAGCATTGCGTCGCCGAAGGAGAAAAACCTGTATTTTTCGGCAACGGCGAGATTGTATAGTTCGAGAGTTTTTTCGCGACCGGCAAAAGCCGAGATGAGCATAATCAGCGTGCTTTCGGGTAGGTGAAAATTGGTGACGACGGCATCCACGCACTTGAATTTATACGGCGGATAGATGAAAATGCCCGTATTGCCGGAACACGCGCGGACGAAACCGTTTTCGTCGGCGACGGTTTCAAGCGTTCTTATGCTCGTTGTGCCGATGGCGATAACCCTCCGTCCTTCGCGTTTCGCGCTGTTGATTTGCTCGGCGGCTTTTTCGTCTACGTTGTAATATTCAACGTGCATCTCGTGGTCGAGAATGTTCTCGCACTTAACCGGTCTGAACGTGCCCAAACCGACGTTAAGCTGAACGCGGGCAAAAGTCACGCCCATGTCCTCGATCTTTTTCATCAGTTCGGGCGTAAAGTGCAAACCTGCGGTCGGCGCGGCTGCCGAACCTTCTTTTTTGCAATAAACCGTCTGATAGCGGTCTTTATCTTTAAGTTTTTCGTGTATGTACGGCGGCAGCGGCATTTCGCCCACGCGGGAAAGTATATCCTCGAATACTCCGTCGAACGAAAACTCGATAATGCGCTCGCCCGTCGGCGTGCGAGACTTGACCGTTAAGGAAAGTTCTTCGTTGACAGTCAGTTTAACGCCCTCGCGCGCTTTTTTACCGGGTTTTACAAGACATTCCCAATCGGTAAGATCAAGCCTTTTAAGCAAAAGAATTTCCACCTTGCCGCCGTGTTCCGTATAAGCGTATAAACGCGCGGGGTAAACCTTGGTATCGTTAATCACAAGCAAATCGCCCTTTTTCAGATACTTAGTCAGATCGTAAAAATGCTCGTGATTTACGGTATCGGTTTTTCTGTCGTAAACAAGCAGCCTCGAAGAATCGCGCGGGTAAACGGGCGTCTGCGCAATCAACTCTTCGGGCAAATCGTAATAAAAATCTTTAGTCTTTAACATTTTAAACCTTATTTTGCGCGTCATATCCGGCGCAAATCAATATAACAAATTCAATAAAAGTCCATCTATAAGCCGATTATCGGCTATTTGCGGCAATACGCAAACGCTTAAGCACTCTTTGCGGGCAGCATAACATAAAACATATAAACGGCGTTTTGTTCATCAAAAACAATAAGTCAAAATCCCGATTATTTATCGCCGCCGATAAAATCGTCGTCGAAAAGCGAAAGTTGTTTTTTAGCTTTGGCGGGAATTTTTATGCCTAAATGCTCGTACGCTTTGGACATGCACATTCTGCCGCGCGGCGTTCTTGATAAAAACCCTAGTCGTAACAAATACGGTTCATAAACGTCCTCGATAGTGTTTTTATCTTCGTTGATCGCCGCGGCAAGGGTTTCAAGTCCGACGGGACCGCCGCCGAACTTTTCGATCATGGTGGTGAGCAAGCGGATATCAACGTTATCTAAACCCAGCGGATCGATGTCCATTCTTTCAAGCGCAAGTTTCGTATCGGCATATGTAATGGTATCGTGCCCCAAAACCACCGAATAATCGCGCACGCGCTTTAAAAGCCGGTTCGCGATTCTCGGCGTGCCGCGGCTGCGCGAAGCAAGCTCGACTGCGCCGTCTTTATCGATAGCGATATTCAAGACCTCGGCAGAGCGAGTGATTATTTGCGACAATTCTTCAACCGAATACATCTCCAAGCGACAAAGCACGCCGAAACGGTCGCGCAGCGGCGACGAAAGCATGCCCGCCTTGGTCGTTGCGCCGATGAGCGTAAACCGCTTAAGCGGAATTTGTACCGTACGCGCCGACGGACCTTTGCCGATGATAATGTCAAGCGAATAGTCCTCCATAGCGGGATACAAAATCTCTTCGACGTTATGATTAAGCCTGTGAATCTCGTCGATAAACAGCACGTCGCCCTCGTTAAGATTTGTTAAAATTGCGGCAAGATCGCCCGATTTTTCAATGGCGGGACCGCTCGTAACCCTTATGGAAACGCCCATTTCGTTTGCGATAATATGCGCAAGCGTGGTTTTACCTAAACCGGGAGGACCGTAAAGCAAAACATGGTCAAGCGATTCGCCTCTCATTTTCGCCGCCTGCATATAAACGGCAAGATTGTTTTTAACCTTGTCCTGCCCGATATATCCGTCCATGGATTTCGGGCGCAGTATGTTTTCTATCTCGTCGAACTCGGTGCGGGTACTGACAATTAAACTGTCTTCCTCGCTGTATTCGTCGTCTTTCAAAAAATCGTCGTTTAACATTCAATCACCAAAAAAATAAAGTAAAAGTCAACCAATAGGTCGATTATCAATGGTTATACGATGTAGGCGTAAGTTTTTATCCCACCGTTTTAAACGCAGTAAAAACAACCGCCTGACAAAAATCAGCCAAGCGATCTGAGCGCGGCGGCGATAATTTCTTCCACCGTAGAAGCTCCCGCAGCAAGTGCGGCGTTGACCGCTTTTACCGAAGTAACGCGATTGTAACCAAGACTCATGAGTGCGGTAACCGCGTTTTCTGCATCGCTCCCCGATGCGGCAGGCGCAACGCCCGCAGGCAACGGGTCGGTATCCTCGGCGGAAACCTTCTCGCGAAGTTCGACTATAATGCGCTCGGCAGTCTTTTTGCCAAGCCCTTTAACCCTCGAAAGCGATTTTACGTCCGATGTGGCAATGGCAAGCGCAAGATCTTTAAGGTTCATGCTTCCAAGCACGGTAACGCCCATCTTCGCGCCTACGCCCGAAACGGAAATGAGTTTCAAAAACATCTTCTTTTCTTCGATCGTGTCAAACCCGAACAGAGCAATTCCGTCCTCTTTTACCTGCGTATAGGTATAAATTCCGCCCTCGCGCTTTTCCATCATACGGCAAAACGCCGCGGACGAACAAGTAATCTCGTATCCTATTCCGCCGTTCTCCACAAGAAGAAGATTACCGTCGTTATACATAACTTTTCCGTAAACGTATCCTATCATAATTCACCAAAAATTTCAAAATTTATTGCAAGCATTATTAAGTGCAAATATGTGCAAATTACAACTTGTTTTTAATTGATTTCAATGCCAAACCCCGCCTATAAGTCGATTATCGGGTGTTTTACCTTTTTTAAACCTTTACCTGCGTCCGCGTTTATATTCCGCAAAAAACGACCTTAACGCACGCCGAACTCGCCCGAAAAGCGGTTGGTAAAAATATGCGTTAACGCCACGGCAACCGCGTCGGCGGCGTCGTCGGGTCTGGGTATGGATTTTAAATGCAAAAGCGTTTTAACCATTTCCTGAATTTGCCTTTTATCGGCGCGCCCGTACCCCGTGAGCGCCTGTTTAATCTGCAACGGCGTGTATTCGAACAATCTTCCGCACTTTTTCGTGCAGGTCAGCAAAATAACGCCGCGCGCCTGCGCTACGTTTATCGCCGTCTTCTGGTTGTTGTTAAAAAACAACTCTTCAAGCGCGATTTCTTCGGGTTTATATTTATCAATCAATTTAATAAGAGACTCTTCGAGCATGGCAAGCCTGGTGGGAATAGACTCTTCCTTTGGCGTAAGAATAACGCCGTAATCGATGGGCGTCGCCCTGCCGAATTTATCCTTTTCAAGCACCCCGAACCCTATCGTCGCAAGCCCCGGGTCTATACCGAGTATAACCATATTTTCCTCGTTATTATCTGAATTTTTGCCCTTCGCCCGTATAGTAAATGCGGCGAAACGCACATTAACGCCTATAAAACGCAAATCAAACGGCGTAAATGCAGGTATAAATGCCTACCCACTGCACGACCGCACCGAACAGCACGAACAAGTGCCATATGAAATGCGCAACGCGTTTATCCACGGCAAACGGAATCATTCCGACCGTATACAAAAGCCCACCGCCCAAAATCCACCATAAAAGAGCAAAATCTTTGCGGATTATCATAGTAGGTATCAATATTAATCCGCTCCAACCGAGAATGATATAAAGCGGAATATGAATTTTCCTCAGCCTTGCAGGACCGAAAACCGCCACGAGCGTAATGCCGACGACGATAATCACCCACTGCACGATGAAGAACACAAGCCCGAAATTTTGCGGAGCATAGCAGAGCAAAAGCGGTGCGAACGTTGCGCCGATCAGCAGGTAAATCGACAGATAATCGAACCTGCGGAACAGCCGTTTAACGCCGCTGCCATATCTGAACGAGTGATACAAGCAACTCATCGTAAACATAATGAACATACCCACGCCGTAAACGCACGCCGCTGCTTTTTGCGCGGGGTTGTCGGAGTTAATAAGCATCGTCACCAGCGCAAAAATCGCAAAAAGCGAACCCGCTCCGTGCGAAACCGCATTGCCGACCTCCTCTAAAACCGTTCTTCTCGGAGCAAAGCCCGCAAGTTTAACGTTGCTTTGCCCGCCGACGGGTGCCGATACGCCGCTTATATTGCCGTTTTTGCCCGCTTTGGCGTTGTCGAATTCCTGTTTATACGTAGATCGCCGCGCGCGTTTTTCGGTTAAATATTGACTTTTAAGTTGCCTTCGACTTTGCTTGTATTCCCTTTTCAGCAAATACAAATCTTGCCGATAATTTCTTTTAATTTCATTCATACCGAGTTAAAGTCAACCCCGCTCTCCTTACAAAAACAATATAATTCAATTAAAAAATCGGTCTATAGGTCGATTATCGCAGTTTTCGTAGTCGCATTCGGTAAAGAGCCGCAACAAAACAATGCGCAAAAAATAATTTTGCCGACTATCCTTTACCTACATTATATCGCAGCGTATTATTTTTTGCTTTCCGAACCGTTTTTAACCCTTTGTAAATCTTTTTGCATGTAGTTATCGAGTTCTTTTTCAAGGTCGTTCGAACTTCTCATCGGGAACACATAATGCACTTTTTGTTTGAACTCGTCGGCTTTTTCGCGGATAGACAATTTAAGTGCCTCGTACTTGACGACGATTTGTTTTTCGGTAGCGAATTTCTTGATTTTCGCAACGACCTTGAACGAATAGATCAGATCAAGCACGAAAACGCCGAAAAACATACCGATTACGAACGAATAAGCGATATTTGCGGTAAACCACTGCACCATTCCGAGAATCGCAGAATGAATAAAGAAATAATAAACCGCCCCGATTATACCCCAAAAAAGCGTAAACAGCGGGCAGATTATTCCTTGAATATTGAACTTTCGGTCGGAATAATCCCATAGTTTGACCTTCATACCCTTTATAAAAATCAAACCGGTAATGTACTCTATAACAGTCATCAGCACGGTGATTACCAGAATCACGAACAAATCGCGCAGTACGGGCTGTTCTATGAACGAATAATCAAACAGGCAAACGGTAAACAAAAAGATTAAACCCACCCCGTAAAGCGGCAGGTACGGCCCCACAAGGAACCCGGGGTTTATCCATTTTTTATGTACGATACGCCGAAAAACCAGCTCGATACACCAACCGAGCGTGCTTCCCACGCAAAACAAAAAAGTTAAAACAAGAAAAATTTCCATAACTTGCCCCTTTAAAGTCGTAATTTCATAGCGAACCCGATTTTTAATTACTATCGCAAAAGACAGTATATCATACTCTGCGCAAAAAATCGACTTATTTTTGCAAATCAACATATTTTTGCATGCTTTTTTTCCTAATACGGATATTATTTGTGAATTAAACTTGACTTTAAACCCGTTATCGCATAAAATGGATGTAACGAATTACTTTAAGGAGTTTCAAATGAGATTATTCGGCAACCAACAAAACAATTTAAGCGAAAAAGAACTGCTTATGCAAAAAGTCACCACGGCAAGATATAACATGCTGCTCGTTGCGCTGTTTACATTGATTAACGCAATAATGCTTTTAACGGGCGCAGACAGTTACTTTTTATTCTCGGCATCGCTGCCGTATCATCTTACGATACTCGGTGCCGAGTTCACGGCTCAGACCGGCTCGGCAATCTATACTGTTTTATCACTTGGCTTTCTCGTAATAGCGGTTGGCGCATACGTGCTTTGCTTCTTTATGGGCAAAAAGCATGTAGGCTGGCTGATTGCAGCGCTTGCAATGTTCGCCGTCGATACAGTTTATTTCCTTGCGGTCTATATGCCTATATGCATCGCAGCAAAATTAAGCGTTGCGTCGATTGTTATCGACCTTGTATTCCACGGCTATGCACTGTATTATTTTATCATGGCTGTAGTAAACTCGTTCAGACTTAAAAAAGCAATCGCGAACGAAGCTAACGCAAAAGCCGCAGAACCGGTCGGAGCAGACGAATTCAACCGGCCCGACGAAGCCGCCGAAGAAGCGTCTTACTCGGAAGATCGGGAAAATAAATAATTTTTTTATAATTGTTTGCCTGCAAAATACAGCAGGCAAAATATTTTTATAGCTATACGCCGCATATTGCGACTTTTATAAAAAATAAAGGTGTATTATGAAAAAATACGAAAAAATAGCAATTTTAGCCGAAAATTTAAGTAAAGCGTCCGAAAAATCGGCACAATCCGCCGAGCTTAAGGACGCCGCAAGATATTTAAACGAATACGCAAAACTATTAGGCAAAAACGAAGAAGCAAGAAAACTTTCCAAAGTCAATACCAAGTGGACGGAAAAAGAGGACGAAAAACTCAAATCCGAATACAATAAGGGCTGGAAGATCGCACGGCTTGCCAAAGCCCACGGCAGAAGCATGAGCGGAATTGTTTCCCGTCTTGTCAAACTCGGCTTACTCGCCGACGACGGCGAGAACGGTAAAAAGCGTTGGACGGAAGAAGAGGACGCAAGCCTCTTGCGCGAAGCCGAAGCCAATAAAACTCTCGAATGGATGTCCGCCGCCCATGGCAGAAGCATGAGCGGTATTCTCTCCCGCCTTGAAAAACTCGACTACGACATCGACGCAAGAAAATAAATATCAACGCGCCGAACAAGAGTATTTTTTCGGCGGCGACAGTACCGCCATCAGACATTCGCCCATTCAAAACTTGATTTTGCAAAACGCGCCTTACGGCTATCAACTTTTTTTCGTCTGAAACAATAACGTTGCAACTACGCTGTAAATAAGCATCAAAAACCCGCCTATAGGTCGATTATCGCGACTTTGGCAGCGCAAGATGAAAGACAGCCAAAAAAATTGCAGGTCTGCCAAAGGGCTCGGGTGTTCCCGGATAAAAAAATTTTCGGAACAAATTTTTTATCCGGCGTTTTTTTGAGTTGACATATTTTTTTTAATTCGTTATAATGCCAATCGATAAGTCTTTAAGGGGTACTGCGATACCCGCCGGGCACGAGAGGTCCGCAAGGCATAAACGATAACTTCAGATTGTTAAGGGCGGTTTAAAGCCCGGTTTGATTATGGTTATTACGCTTTGCGGTATGCAAGGCGTTTTTGTTTTGTATCGCGACGGAAAATGACGGAAGAAAAGATTATTCTGGACGAACAGTCCGTAAACCGCGCGATCGCAAGAATAGCGCATGAAATAATAGAAAGGAATAAAGGCGTTGAAAACGTTGTTCTGATCGGCGTTGTTACGCGCGGCGTTCCTATGGCAAAAATGCTCGCCGATTATATAGAAAAATTTGAAGACGTAAAAACGCCGGTCGGCAGCATCGATATCTCTCTTTATCGCGACGATATCACGGAAAAGTTCGAAACCCCCGTTGTAAACGGAACAAACATTCCGTTTGAGGTAAAAAACAAAATAGTCGTTTTATGTGACGACGTTATATTTACAGGTCGGACGGCAAGAGCCGCTCTTGAAGCAACGCTTGCAAAAGGCAGACCGTCGTCCGTACAACTCGCCGTTTTAGTCGACCGCGGGCATAGAGAACTGCCCATCCGCGCGGACTTTGTGGGCAAAAACCTGCCGACAAAACTAAGCGAAGTAGTTGCGGTCAACTTTTTTGAAACAGACGGCGAACAAAACGTAAAACTTAATACAGGTGTTAACGGCTGAAGCGGCAAGCGATATTGCGCCTTGCAATATAAAACCGCGAAAAGCCCGAAATAATACAGTAATTAATTTTATACAGGAGATATAAAAATTATGAAACTCACCTATGACGTACGGCAAAAAGTACCGTTCGGCAAAAACCTCGTATTTGCATTTCAGCAAGTGCTTGCCATTCTTGCGGCAACCGTTCTGGTGCCCGCACTCGTAAACGGCAACGCCGCCGACTTTTGTGCAAAGAACGGACTTGAATTCTTCTCACGAAACATGAGCCAGGCTGCGGCACTCATCGGCGCCGGCGTCGGTACTCTTGTTTATCTCCTCTTCACCAAGTTTAAAAGCCCTGTGTTCTTAGGCAGCTCGTTTGCCTTTATCGCACCGCTCAGCACGGGTATTCTTTACGGATACTGCGGCATATTGCTCGGCTCGATTTTCGCGGGACTTGTGTACGTCGTAATCGCGCTGATAATTACCAAAGTCGGTTCCGAATGGCTCAACAAACTTATGCCTCCCGTAATCATAGGCCCGACCGTTGCGCTTATCGGGCTCAGCCTTTCCGGCTCGGCTATGAAAAACCTTATGAACATTGCCGTAAGTAAAGATAACTACAATCTGTTTGCGATACTCGTAGGTCTTGTAACATTCATCGTTACCATAATCGCTTCGGTTAAAGGCAATAAGCAGATGAAACTTATTCCTTTCGTAATCGGCGTAGGCGCGGGCTATCTGCTTGCAAGCATCTTCACGGTTATCGGCTCGCTTTGCAACGTCCCCTATATGCAGCTCATCAACTTCAGCGAATTTGCAAAAATCACCGATTTCAACAACTGGCTGCCCTCCTTCTCTTTCGTAGAAGCATTTAAAGAACTGACGGGTTCGGCTTCCACCACTTACGCGCTCGACTGGACGGCGGTACTCAATATATTCGTCGCGTTCGCGCCCGTCGCTATGGTTGTATTTGCCGAACACGTTGCCGACCATAAGAACATCTCTTCGATTATCGGTAACGACCTGCTTAAAGATCCCGGACTGCACAGAACGTTGCTCGGCGACGGCGTAGGCTCGATCGCAGGCGCATTCTTCGGCGGTTGCCCCAACACCACTTACGGCGAATCCATCGGCTGCGTTGCAATCACAGGTAACGCTTCGGTTTACACCATATTTACTACGGCAATAATGTGCATCGTGCTTGCATTTATCTATCCGGTAATGCTCTTTATCGAAAGCATTCCCTCCTGCGTAGTCGGCGGAATCTGCATCGCGCTCTACGGTTTTATCGCGGTATCCGGTCTTCGTATGTTCAAGAACGTTGACCTTGACGATTCCAAAAACCTCTTCGTTGTGGCTGCAATCTTCGTTACAGGTCTCGGCGGAATGTACCTCGAATTCGGCAAAGTTAGCATTTCAAGCACCGCTTGCGCACTCATCCTCGGCATTATCGTAAACCTCATTCTTAAGCCCAAAAAAGTTGAAGTTACCAAAAACGTAACGCTTGCCGAAGGCGAAAAGAAAGAAGAAGATATGTTCGGCGCAACCG
>CAKQKA010000020.1 GCA_934247855.1 uncultured Clostridia bacterium
GTTTTATACGCCGTGGTGTTTCTGTCGTCCTCGTATATAAAGCCTTCGTCGGAAGCGGTTTTCGACGGGAATATATCAAAGGTAAGCCTGTCCCACTTCTGAACTTTTGTATTAAGCGCGTTGCGCGCCGTAACCATAACCCCGCCCGAGCGCATAAAAAGCGGAAAAGCGGAAACGTCGTCGGTTTTTACCTTTATCGATTTTCCTCCGTTATACGTCTTGCCCGTAAACAGGTTTATCCATTGTCCTTCGGGAAGATAAACCAAACGGCTTGAAAGGTTGACAGGCTCGGCGTAACGCAACATAAGTACCGCTCTGTCACCGCCCTGAAAATATTCGATTCGTAAATTATGCTCTACGTTTTTTTCAAATTTTCCTAAGTCGTACTTTTTGGCGGAGTGCGTGCTCCAGTCCTCGGCGTAAAGCGTACCGTCAACAAAAACGCGTACGCCGTCGTCCGCTTCCACGAACAAATTGCAATCTTTTTCGGGGCAGATCACCGTTTCCCATACCGCCGAATAATCGTATATAGGTACGCCTTTTTCGGGTGAAACGTTGTCGCAATACATCGAAATATCTTTGTACGTCGCCTTTTTTATAGGCTCGCCTTCCAGACGTATTCCGTTATAATAGGTTACGCTTACGGGCTTTTTGAAATAACTTGCGGGCGCGCAGAGAAGTTCTCCTTCGACGATGGGGGCAACGAGTAAGTTGTTGCCTATCATATACTGGGTTTCTTTCTTCGCCGCCTTTTTGTCCTCGGGATAATTCCATAACATACTGCGACATATAGGACTTCCGTCCCGATACGACTTGTAGGCTTCTGTATAAATAAGCGGTAACAAGCGGTATCTTAAGTTTATATAATTACGGGCGATATCCTCCGTTTCTTTATCGTCGTAAGCCCAAGGTTCACGAAACCTTTTTACCGTGTTAGTGCAGTGCGGACGTATAATAGTACCAAGACTGCAAAACTGTATCCATCTTAAATAGGTGTTTTTGTCGGGGTCCCCCATGTGTCCGCCGCAATCGGGATGAACGTACGGTAAACAGTTGTCCCCGCACTTTAACATCTGCGTTAAGGCGTAATAAATATCGGTATAGTCCGAACCGACGTCCCCCGTCCATTGCACCGAATAGCGGTGGCTTGCGCTGTTGGATATTCCTACGTATCTGCCGTTTACGATATCATCGACGTTTGCCATAATATCGGGGCGACGGTAGATTTCTTTGTTTCCCGCTTGTTTTTGACGAACGTGTTTCGTGATTTCCGTAAAAGCGTACATACCCCACGTTTCGGGGGCAATCCCTTCGACGGGAGAGATAAGTTTCGTAGTCCAGTTACGGTCGTACCACCATATATCCAGCCCGTTCAAAAGATGCTCGGATAATCTGGCTTCCCGATAGGCTACTTCTTTGGGATCGATACAGTTTTTCGCTCCCTCAAGTGGTTCGGGATGATCGTTGAACATAACGTCCACGTCGCACTCGTGCGCAAAACGGAAATAACCCGCCATGTCGGGAAATAAGTCGGTATCCACGTCGTAACCGATACCGCGGTCGCTTCTTTTACGCCAGTCGGTGTCGATTACTATGTTATCCAAAGGAATTTCATGCGCGCGGTAGTCCTCTATCATTCGTTCGGCTTCTTTTTGGCTGTACTTATAATAGCGACTGTTCCAACTCCCTAAAGAGGAAAGGCGGACAAGTTCCGCGCGTCCGGTAAGTTCTACGTATAATTTACGCAGTTTCGCGCCGTTTTTACGGCACAAAAGCAAGTACACGTCCTGTACGTTTTTTTCTATAACGTAACCGTTATCGGGTAGGTTAACGGGCGTATAGCCGCACTTTGGCGCGATAACCCTCGGCGTGTCCGCCAACGCGAAAACAACGGGCGTCTTCGACATGGGAGGAAGTTCTCCGCTGTTACTTAGTTTTTTATAAACGTATTCGGTTTTACCGTCAACCGTCGCTTTTACGCCGACGAGGCTCTTTGCTCCTGCGGGGATAAATACCGTTACCGCGCCGCGCGTTACGTACGCGCCGTCGTCGCTTATTTTTACGTCGGCTTTTTCGCCGTGAAAGGCGCTTTTGTTTGCGACAAGCATAGTGTCGCTATCGCAAAAAACGCCGTTTGAGGAAACTTCCAGACGTACTATATCGTCCGAAAGAAATTTTACTCTTATATCGTTATAAACGTATTCTTTCATTTTTTATCTCGCATATTATATCTGTTTTGCATGTTAAAACCGTACGTTATAAACGGAATAACTTAAGTAAAGTTATTTTCCTTAAAGTCCGCCTATAGGCCCGTTTTCGGGCTTATTTTTCTTCTTTATTAAAAAAATCTTTTCGTATTCCGAGCAGTAACGCAAAGCAACCGCCTACTACGCTGCGCGCCCTGAAATACCGTATCTCGCCCGTGTCGCCTTTGTACCAGTCTCCGAAAGGAATTCTTAAAGGCGAATTTTGAAAAAAATAAACCAAGGGTTCGAGCATTTTTTGACGCTTTGCTTTATCGTCGGTAAGGGCGGCTGCCCATACCGTCCAGTCGCTTTTTACGTAACTTTTACGATTGAAAATAGGCGTTCCGAAGCGTTCCGTAACTTTAAGGTAGTAATCGACTTCTCTTTCCCGAAATTCCTGCGAGAACAATCCTAAGTCCAGAACTTTATCGAAAAGCAGGTTGTATTTAAGCCCGAACGTATCCTCCCCGTCGTCCCAGGTAAGCGGCGAATGGGAGAACTTACGTGAAAACGTTTCGATTTCTCTTGCATAATCACGCGCGATACGTTCATATTTTTCATATTCTTTTCCGTCGGCTTTCAACAAACCCGCATAGCAGGCTATGCCGACGGAGGCTTTTACCGCCAAGTTAAGATTGTTTGCAATGTGTCCGGCAAAGTCGTCTGTGCAAAGTTGATTAGTCGGTTTAAGCCCGTACTTTACCAAAAATTCTACCCACTTCCGGCACAAATCCTCGCTCTCTTTGTATAGCGACAGATCACCGTCGTAAGCGTAACACGCCGCCAAAGTTATAATCATGTTGGCGCATTCTTCCACGGGCATTTGCATGTTGTCGTCAAATTCGCCGTTGGATTCGGGGAAAAGATAATATTGAGGATGAATTTCCCCGAACGCGGTTTTCGCCAAACCCGCGTATTTGCCGTCTTCCCTCGCACCGTAAACGTTACCCGAACAATGGGGATAGGTGCCTACGTCGTGAGGGGCGTAATCGAAATTCCATACCGGCATACGGGCAAACCTGATTATGGGGCGAAGCATGCCTTTAACAAATTCCGTGTTATATATAAGGTATAACGGTATGCTCGGATAACTTACGTCAAGCGTGCCTATACAGCCGTTACTGCCGTTTTCCTTCGACAGGAAAACCAGATTGCCTTCGTTGTCCTTTATCGCGGTGTGCGCCGCAACGCTCTGACGAAGCGACGCCGTAAGAATTTCGTAATAGTCGGGAGAAATTTTATCCGCCGCTATTTTAAGTTCCTTGTCGATTTCGTCAAGACGCGCTTCTATTTTCGCTTTGTTTTTACGCACGTCCACGATAGCGTCAAGCACGGTATGCTTTTCAAGATACAAACTCTTTTTAAAATCGCCGAAGTAATCGATTGCGACTACGCTGTCGTACGCTATCTCGATAAAACCTTCTTTCTCAAAACAAAAAGCCGCGATATATTTTTCTTCTCCGAGGTTTTTGAAATTCTTGTCGCCCGAAAGTAGATATTTTGCAAAATCGTCGCAGTCAAGAGCCGCCGCTTTATCCCCGCAAAGGTACCAGTAACCCCAGTCCGCGCCGTAACAATCTTCGTTGTTGGATAAATAAAGTTGACGCTTTAATCCTATAAAAGCGACCTCGTTTTTTCCGAGACTATACGAATAGTTGC
The DNA here is from genome assembly GCA_934247855.1 of uncultured Clostridia bacterium. Lineage (GTDB taxonomy): Bacteria > Bacillota > Clostridia > Christensenellales > Borkfalkiaceae > HGM11416. The sequence continues at coordinate 3,906 of CAKQKA010000020.1, forward strand.
GACACTTGTCGTTTGCGGGAAGGCGCGCGTCCGAAGTATATGCTACGCGTCTGTTTACGAACAAAGATACTTCTTCTACTTCGGCGTCGCCGGAAAATCTGTAAGAAAGATAGCACACCGGCTCGGAAACAAGCATAGGATCGTCAAGCGGAAGCGGAGAAACGAAATCCGCCGTAAAAGTCGATCCGTCAAGATCGAAGGTATAAGTCGTTTTGAAAGACGAAACCTCCACCTTCGTCTGCCTTGCGTTTTTTACGGATTTTGCGCCCGTTTTTCTGACGTCGCCCAAAAAACACCATGTAGTTCCGTCGGTAAGTTTTACGAACCCGTAAAGGGGCTTTTCTTCTCCGAACCAACACGTAACCTGCGTTTTATTGAGTTCTTCTGCCGTGCACCACAGCGAAAAGTTGGGATCTTTTACAAACAGCGGATATGCCGGTAGTTTTCTTTTCATAATTAACTTCTCCTTCTTGCGTTTTCTTTCGTTTCTTTTGATTTTTCCGATTGCGACGAAAAGATCGATAACGGTTGTTTTGCTTGAATATTTATTCGTTTCGTAAGTAAAACGTTACGGCTGCTGTTGCCGACTTTAATTTCAAACGTACCGCCGTTTACGGTCCAATCGTCGAAAATAACCGAATAGTAAGCGAAAGACTGTTTATCGAGTGTGATTTTTACCGTTTTCGTCTGCCCCGCCGAAAGTCTGACCTTTTTAAAGCCTTTTAACTCTTTAACGGGACGATATACCGCCGCCTGCGGTTCCGAAACGTAAACCTGTACCACTTCGGCGCCTTCGGTATCGGACGCGTTCTTAACGTCCACCGAAACTATCCATTGCTCTTTTTCGGGGTTTTCGGTTACGTTTAAATTACTCATTTCAAACGTCGAGTAACTTAACCCGAAGCCGAACGGGAAAGCAATTTCTTCGGGATGTCTGTCAAAATAGCGATATCCTACGTCCAGCCCTTCCGAATAACGGTTTACCATGTGGTTTGCAAAAGTGTTTTCCGACGGGTAAAGATAGCGGGATAAAGCGTAAGTTTCGGTAAGTTTACCGCTCGGATTAACCTTACCGGACAAAATATTCGCCAACGCGTGATGCCCGCGTTCGCCCGCGTAACCGGCATAAATAACCGCGGCTACTTTATCTATCCATTCGGACATATCTATTACCGAACCGCAATGCAGTATAACCACGGTGTTCGGGTTCTGCTCGGCGGTGCGAAGAATAAGCCTTTCCTGATTGTCGTTAAGGCGCATACGATCCGCCCTGTCGTCACCTTCGGTGTCGTAAAACCCCGCTATAACTATCGCAACGTCTGCGTTTAAGGCGGAATTTACCGATTCTAAAAACTGCTCGTCGCCCACAGACCAGGAAGCGTGTATCGTGATTTTCGAGTCGGGCAGAGCCTTTGCGAGCGTTTTATCGAGATAATCGGGTTTTTGCGTGGGAACCACTCTCGAAGAACCGCCGCCGCTGAAATATTCGCCTATGTGTTCGCAACCGATTGCAACGCTTTTTCCGTTAGAAATAGGTAATACGCCGTTGTTTTTAAGAAGCACCACGCCCTCTTCGGCGACGCGCTCGGCGCAAGACAAGCGTTGCTCCACCGTCGTTGAAACCTTGCGTAATTTGCTTTCTCTTTCCGCTTTTTCTATAAACGCCAGAACGCGTTCGACGCAGGCGTCTATTTCCTCTTCGGTAATACGCCCTTCTTCAAAGGCGAGTTTAAGATTTTCATAGCCTTTCAATGAATAAGGCATTTCGATATCAAGCCCCGCTTTTACCGCCGCGGTGTGGTCTTTAACGGCGTCCCAGTCGGAAATTATCGTACCGTTACGCTTCCACAGCGCGTTTCTCAAAAGCGAGTTCATTTTGCCGTTTTGCGACATGCGAACGCCGTTAACCGCATTGTAACTGCTCATTACGCACCACGGATCGGCTTTTAAAGCGATTTCAAAAGCGCGAACGTAAATTTCCCTGAGAGTACGTTCGTCAACTTCGCTCGACGTCCAGAGCCGTCCCACTTCGAGATTGTTACAGCAGTAATGTTTCAGCGACGTCCCCACGTGATGATCCTGAATCCCTTCTATATAACGTTCGGCAAAAGTACCCGCAACGTAAGGATCTTCCGAAAAATATTCGAAATTACGACCGCACATGGGGGTGCGTTTTATGTTCACGCCGGGCGCGAGCAATACGTCAACGTTGCGTTCGATACAGTCGTCGGCGAGAGCCTCACCCGTCCGGTAAGCCAAATCGGCGTTCCACGTCTGCGCGAGAACGGTCGCCGAAGGATACGCCACGGACGGCAAATCGTGCATATTGTCGTTTTCGTCGGGCGCGCAATACCGAACCCCAAGAGGGCCGTCGGATACGCGAACGCAATATAACAATCCGTCAAGGTCTTCGGTATGCCAACAATCCTTGCCGGCAAGCAATTTTATTTTTTGTTCGACCGAAAGGTCGGATAATTTTACTTTCATAACAAATTCCTTTTACTTAGAGTAACGATGCTTGGTTTTTCGGGTGTTTTGCAAGATATCCGCCCTTGCATCGGTTTTTCGGTTAAATCAGCCTATGCCGCGATACAAAGTTACGGGCAGAACGACTTTTTTAACGGGCGCTTTGGGGTTATTGAGGCGTTCTTCCACCACGCCGTATATTGTTTTTGCAAACTGCTCGTAATCTATTTTTACGGTAGGTATTCGCCTCAGTCCGTGTACGTACCGTCCCAACCCGTCGAAGCCGACGATATCCAGATCGGGATAAAGCCTTCTTACGTCCGTATAATGCTTATCGAGTTCTTCGAGTAGCCTGTACGCGTATTCGTCGTTGAAACAGAATATTTTACGACAGCCGTTGTCTATTCTACGGCAAATTTCCGAAATATCCTCCGTTTCAAGACCGTAATTGATAATTACGACGTCTTTTTGCAACGAAACGAGTTCTTGCGAAAAGTACCCGCTGCGCATTTCGTGAAATTCGTAAAACGTGCCTACGTAAACGTATTCGCCGTTATAATACGGATTAAAAAGATAACGCGCAACGAGTTTACAACCGCATTCGTCGTCAACGCAAACGTGATCGTAACGGTTTTCGGGGTTCGTAAAACTTCCTACGCAAACTATTTTTATATTGTTAAGTCTTGCGAAATCCGCCGTTTTTTCGTCTATCTCCGCAAAGCAAATAAGTAAATCGACGCGTTGAAGGACGCATTGCTTTATAACTTCCACGTTAAACTGCGGCCAGCACAAAAATACCAACGAGTAGTCTTCTCTTTCAAAAAACAGTTTTCTGAGTTCCTCGTTAAGCGTATTAAAATATAAATTGGAAAAGTCTTCCACGTAAACTCCCACTACGGCGCGTTCGTCGGTTTTCATCATTTGCGCAACGTGGTTGGGCATATAACCCATCTCTATCGCGGTTTTACGAACTTTGCTTTTCATTGCGTCCGAAATATCGTCCATGTCGCGCAAAGCGTGCGACACCGTGTTTATCGAAACGCCGAGAGCGGAAGCAATGGCTTTCAGGCTTACGTTTTTACTCATCTTATAACGTCTCCCGTAATAGGATCGAATAATTGCATATCTGCTTTGTCAAAGTACACCGCTATCCGGTCTGAAACGGTAATTTTGTCTTTCGCGTCGTAACGACCTACCATATCCTTACCGCAAAAATCGAAGTGCACACTGTATTCGCCGCCGAGTAATTCGCACACGGTGGGATAGGCAACGACCGCTCCTTCCTCCGTCGCGTCTTTGACTTTTTCTATACGCATACGCTCCGAACGCACGCCTATCGTAAGGTTGTGCGAGGATTGCAGGCATTTTTCGAGTTGCAACAATTTTTTGCGACAAATTTCGCGTTCAAAGGCAAATTCGTCGGCTTTTTCGTCCTTCTTTTTCAAACGGCTTATCAACTTAATTATCGCGCCGATCATAGTTTTTTTCTTCTGAACGGAGTGCTTGTCGTGCTTGGCTTCGCCCGTTGCGGACAAAATTTTAAGAATACTTTCCTTCGCTTTTACGTCGAAGTTATCCTTAAACGCCTTAAACTCGTTTATCTTCGCTCTGTAAAATTCGTCGTGTTTTAGGCGGAAATTTTCGCCCAGATCGTATTTTAACCCGCAAACGTTCAAACTCGCGTCGTCTTGCGAATATTCGCCGCTGAAAATATTCATTGCGGGCGAACCTATAAAGCGCGCGACGAAAATATTGTCGGGGTGATTATAAACTTCCTCGGGCGTGCCGATTTGCTGAATAAACCCGCGGGACATAACCACTATACGCGTCGCCATGGTCATGGCTTCGGTCTGGTCGTGCGTTACGTAAATTGTGGTAGCGTTTATTTTATTATGTAATTTTACGATTTCGCTGCGCATGGTAAGACGCAGTTTGGCGTCGAGGTTGGATAAAGGTTCGTCCATCATAAAGATGGGAACGTTTTTGATTATCGCTCGCCCAAGTGCAACGCGTTGCATCTGACCGCCGGAAAGTTCTTTCGGCAGTTTATCGAGATACGGCACGATATCCAACTTTTCAGCCGCCTCGAAAACCTTAATACGGATTTCGTACGGCAAAAGTTTACGGTTTTCCGTTATAATGTCACCGTTTTCGTCGAGCAACCGACACTCGTCGTCAAATATTTCGCCTTCTTCTCGTGCGCGCGCTTTGATTTCTTCAAATTGTATTCCGAGCAAAGTCCGATACTCTTCCGCTTTGCTTTCCGATTCGCAACCGCTAAGGAGTTTCCCCGCAGCCTCGGGGGAAATGCGTAAAGACGCAGATAATTCGTCGGCGTGTCTGCCGTCGCTTCCCTTACCGCTTTTAACCGACGATACGACTTTGACAAGGTCATCGACGCCGTAAGAATCGAATACGTGCAGTTGTTCCCATACGACGTAGGCTTTTTTGTTGCGCGCGGGTACGGGATAAGTATTTATGGTAAGAGGAAACGCGATGTTCTGATAAACGTTCATCTGCGGATACAAGGCGTAACTTTGGAAAACTATCGCCATTTTACGCTCGTTGCTCGGTTTGTAGTTTAAAAGTTCGTCGAGAAGAAATATATCTCCCGAAGTTATATCTTCAAGCCCCGCTATCATACGCAAAGTCGTGCTTTTACCGCAGCCGGAAGGTCCTACAATTACGATAAAATCACGTTTATTTACGTCCAAATTGAAGTCGTGCACGGCTTTTTCGCCGTTAGGATATACCTTTTCGAGGTGTTGTAATGTTAAAAACGGTTTATTTTTCAATTGTTCTGTCATCCTTTTACCCCCGTTGACGCAAGACCGTCAATCATTTTGTTTTGCGTAATGATAAATATAATTACTATGGGAATAAGAGCGAATACGCTCGTTGCCATGGCTATGCCGGTCGCCGACCACCCGCCTCCGCCCGTATAACCCGTAAGCGCGACGGTAATAGTATTCCAGTAAGATTTTTGACCGCTCAGTAAAAGTTGCGGCCACATAAGACTGTTCCAACTGCCGGTGAAAGTAAACAATACTATCAGCATAACGGTGGATTTTGCAAGCGGGCAAACTATTCTTCTGAATATAACCATACTGCTTGCGCCGTCGCTTTTCGCACTGTCAACTATATCCATTGGTATGGACAAAAAAAAGTTGCGCATAAGAAGCATATTGAATATGCCCGTAATACCCGGCACTATCAGCCACATATAAATGTAAGCGTACGTCGCTACGTCGCTCGTTATATTAAGCTCCCAACGTATGCGCGAATATATTGCGAAGGACGGCGCCGTTCCTATAACGCCCGGAACAGCCATCCATACGAGCAGAAACTTTACGATAGCGTCTTTTCCCTTGAAGCGTAAAAACACCACCGCGTACGCCGTAAGAAGGTCAACCGCCACCGTAAGACCAACCGTTGCGAGAGTACTCCACAAAGAGTTAAACATCCATACGGGCATATTGTCTATTTTGCCTTCGCGAACGATAAAGCCCGTATAATGTTTCAGCGTCCATTCGCTCCGGGCGGACGGGAATAATTTTTCCGGGTGAGTCTGTAAGTCGAAATCGGATTTAAAAGACGTACCTACCATATAAATAAGAGGTAGTACCCATATTACCGAAATTACGAACATAACGACGAAGGATACGATTTTTTCACGGCGTCTTGTAAGTTCGGACTTAGTCAGCCGACGTTTATTTTCAATCATTCCGCACCTCCTCGGTTAATATTGCGGTGTTTACGCCCGCTCCGTCAAGGACAGCGGTATTTTTAACGAAACTTCTGCACATCTGAGTGTAACGCGTCTTTTTGCGCCTCGGCGCGGCCACTTTACGTTCTATAACGCTGAAAACAAGCACTATAAGCCCGAAAACGATAGCCGCCGCGCACAGATAGCCCGTCTGTTTGGCGTAAGCCACGCCGCCCATAAGGTATTTTTGTATAAACATCATGGGCGCGACGAAAATATTTTCGTTTTCGTAAGTATTTAACACGTAAGGTTGCGCGTACAGATTAAGATACCCTATAAGAGTATTGAACAAGCACACGTTTATTGCGGGGCGAATATTCGGCAAAGTTACGGTTACGATACGCTGAAAGCGGTTTCCTCCGTCCATTTCGCACGCTTCGTAAAGAGATTTCGGAACGTCTCTCAGTGCGCCCGAAAAAATAACGAAGTTCGTACCCGTTTGCCACCAGATACTTGCAATAAGCATAACCACCCACCTTAACGTATCGCCTTGCCAGGGCTTTCCCGCAAGCCATTCTACTTTTACGCCGAAAAGCGCATTGATAAACCCCGTTTCGTCGCCTTTGAACATATTGCCGAAAATGATACCGACTATCGTTACCGAAACTATGCTCGGCAGATAAACGATAGCCCTGAACAGTTTATACCCCGGCGGATGCATATTGATAAAATAAGCGAAAACGAGAGGTATTACGATAAGAAGCGGTACCGCCACGGCGTCAAAAAGGAACATCGTGAGGAAACTGTCCCAGAAGGTTTTGGAAATGGGATGGTTAAAATCGAGTATAATCAGATAGTTATCAAAGGCGACAAACTTATTGCCTTCCGGAAGATAGGGATTGTAACTCATAAAACTGAATACGAAGCCCATAACAACCGGAATTACCGTGAAAACCAGAAACACAACCAAAAAAGGGCTCATCAAAAGAAGCGCAAGAAGCGCCTCTTTTCTTTTACGAGCCTTTTGTTGTTTGATTTTTAACGTTGAGTCTATCATTTAAGCCACCTTTTTTAACCGAAGAAACTGATGCTGTTATTCGCAGCTTCCTGTTTCTGTCTTATGGTAGAAAAATCACTCTCTTCCGTATGATTATCGCTTCTGTCTACGGTATCGGCGAATATTGCTTTCAGGTTATCTACGATTGCCGCGTAATGAGGCGTCGAACCTATGCAACAGAAGTTATCGATGTCGGGATAAAATTTACCGATGAAGTTTGCAACGTAATCCGATTGAGAATATTCAGGGTTTGCCAAAATGATTTTAGACGCGCTCATATGCCCCGCCTTCGCCCATTCGGCGCCGACGTCCGCACGGGACGTAAACCATTTTATAAACTCTAAAATAGCGGCTTTTTTGTTTATATCTGTAACCGTTTTGGACATTGCGAAGAAATGGCTGTCGCCGTATATGTGATTTTTGTACGGCTTATCGGTATCTTCCATGGCAAACCAACCTTCAAAACTCGTTCCGCCGAGAGTATCTCTCATCAATTCGGTTTCGCTTACGTTCTGACTTGCGGCAAAACTATGAACGAGGTTACTCATATCCCACGGCTCTACAACGTAGAACAATCTGTTTCCGCCCATAAAGCCCGTAAGCGCCGAGGATTTTCCTTCGGCAAAAGTCGCGTAAGCGAGTTTGAACAATTCACGGAAAGATTCGCTTGCTTTTCTTATAGCGTTACGATTCGTTTCGTTGTCGTACCAGGTGGCAAGATAAGTTTTTTCGTCGTAAAGCGACGCGCCGTTCTGAAGTATCGCGCTGAGATATACGTAGTTGGTAAAATAGTTTTCACCCGTAGCCCATGCGATGGCGGATCCGTTGTATTTGTCCTTAAAGGCTTTGCAAACCGCAAAAAGTTCTTTTCTGTTCGTGGGAAGTTGCATATTTAACGAAGCAAGCAGTTTTTTGTTGTAGAAAACTACGAGGCTCTGGCAGTCAACGGGTACGCTGAAAGTATAATCGTCGTAACCTGCCGACATATATTTTGCAAGCCCGTCGGCGTAATCCTTCGCTTCTATTTTTATACCGCTTTTTTCCATTGCCTCGTTCAAAGGCTGGATAAGTTTGTTATCGGCAAAGTTTTTATGCGACTTCTGGTGCGACATGATAAGGTCGGGCGCGTTGCTGTTTTGCGTAATTTTGGCGGCAACGTCGCGTTCGTACTCGCCTTGCCCGGTATTCGTTACGTTTACGCGGATTTTTCCGTTGTATTCGCGGTTAAACCTTTGTACGAGCATATTAAAAGCGTCTTTATCGTCGCCCGCTACTACCGTTTCGAGTTTTACGCTCACGTTTTTGAATACGACTTTGCCGTCCGCGTCTTTTTCAAGTTCGCCTTCGGTCGTCCACCATTTGTTTTTATCGGGATTACCCGGATCTTTGGGCGAGCAGGCGCAAAACACGACGGCCGTCACGATACATAAAATAAAGCAAATTATTGTTCTGAAAACGTTTTTCTTCATCATTTAATCCTCCTTTTATTTGGATAAGCGTATGACCAAGCCGCCTTTGGCGAACAATTTGAAGGTCTTTACGTCGTTTTTGGTTATCGTAACCGTTTCTTTGTTTACCTTTTTACCGGCTTCGTCCGCGTCGGTAAATATTTCAGCCTTGTAACTGCCCTCGTCGAGGAAAGAAAAGTCTATCGTTACGCTGTCCTCGAAGGACGCGTTGATTGCCCCTACAAACCAGTATTTTTCGGTTTGCACGGCGGCGCAGTAATAAAAATCGGGCTGACCGCCGAGGAACACCGTTTGTTGTTTCAAAGACGGGATAGATTTATAGAAAGAATAGATGGTCGTATCTTTATAGGTGGCGGAGTAATCGCCCATCATGGGCATACCGGATTCGAATAACACGGCAAGCGCCATCTGATGCGCCATGGTAATATTGTCGCTCAACGGTTTTGCCACGGGGGTAAAGTCGGTAGGTCCTATAACGTTACGGACGAACATTTCGTTTACCGTTACGTCTGCGGAAACACGTTTGAACTCGTTGCCGTAAACTGCTTCGCGGTTAATGACGTTGGGATACTCGCGGCGTTCTCCCGTGGGCTTGTTGGAGCCGTGGCAGTTTACAACCATTCGTAATTTAGCGGTTTCCTGATAAATACTTTCGTACCATTTTATAGTGTCGATATCTTCGCCCTGATGGGAAGGATCGGTTGCGTTCTGACCGTCGAAGAAGTCTATTTTTATACCGGCTACGCCGAGGCTTGCCCAGCGTGTAAGTTTTGCTTTCAATATTTCAACGTTTCCGTTGCCGAAGTCTGAAAGCGCGTTGCACCAGACGAGAACTTTCACGCCTTCCTTTGTTGCCTCTTTAACGAATTTTTCAAGTGTTGCGTCGGAGGTATCGCTGTTCCAGCCGCCGTCCAATAAAACGTACTTCCAGCCCATCGTTTTTGCAAGCGCAAGATATTCGCGGTGAAGCGAAAAGTCGTTTTGCGGGCGTTTGCCGTCGTAAATAAGCCAACTCCACGCGCATACGCCGGGTTCTACCCAGTCGTAAGTATAAGTTTCTTTTTCTTCCGCGGTAAGGCTTTCGTAATCGTCGGGTTTCCAGTACTCGACGTTATCGTAAACTTTTTCTACGAGTTCCGAGGTGTTTACCGTAGCCATGTCGCCGACGATGCCTACGCGCCAGGGCGAATTAAACGGATAAGATACCTTGTTATCGTCGAGTTTTATACCCGCGGGCGTGTGTACCGTCTGCAGAACGCCGGAACCGTTATCGCCGTCTTTTATCTTTAAAAACGATCCGTAAAAACCGCTTCCCACCAGGTGAGATTCCATTATAAGCGAATAATACTCGGAATCGGGAACGTTATAAAGTAACGGCATGGCTACATATTGCGCGTCGGTAAGTTCCGATACCGTACGCGCCTGATAAGAAGTTTCGTACGAGAAGCAGTTTTTACCGCCGAAATTCGTTACGTATTCCTGCGACCACATAGTTGCGTTCTGAGGAACGGCAAAGGTGGTATCTTCGCTTTTTACCGTCATAACGCCGCTTGCGCCGTCGGTTCTTCTTACGACGTATCTGAAGGCGTAACCGTCGTCGTAAACGCGCATTATAACGTCAAGATAAAACTCCCACGCTTTCAGCGTGATAGTGGTTTCGTTGGCGTCGTAAACGACTTTTTTAACCTTGCCGGAAACGTTTTCGTATTCGCCCTGTACCTTTTTCTGACTTACGTTGTCAACGATAGTCATAGACAGATCGTCTTCTTCGATATCGAAGCCCAAAGAAGATTTTCCCACTACGGTTTTGCCGTTTTTGGTTACGCCGTACGTAAGTTTTCCGTAGGCATCCATAGTAAGTTCGGCGCAAATCGTCTGATCGGGAGAAGTTACCTTCCATTTGCCTTTATCGGCAAGGTTATCCGATTGCTTAGGTCCGTTGCAGGCAACAAGCCCTATCGCCGAAAGAATACAAAGAGCAATGCAAACAAAAATTAAAGTTAATTTTTTCATAGTATTTCTCCTCAGGAAACCATTCCCGCTACTTGCGCGTACAACTCTTTCGTTTTGCTTTCAACCATTTCGCGCGTGGCGTTATTGTCGGTCAGGAACGGAATAATGACTCCTTCCGCCGCAATTTTGTTTACTATAAGTTTGATGTTGGCGCAACCCGCCAGAGTGTAATAGTTTTCGGGTAAGCACGCGCTACGGATGATTTTTACCGTAGGGTTCTTTGAATTTACGTACTCGGGATTATTGATGGCTTTTTTATGCAAAGGAACGAATCCTTTTTCGGCAAACTTATAAGCATTTTCGGAAACGTATTTGGCAAATTCCGCCGCCGCGCAGATCTTTAAAGGATCCGCAAGCACGTTGGTTGCCTTATTGTAAAAACCGATACCCCAGGTGTGTACGGGAACGCGATTTTTTGCTTCGCCGTCAATATCGGTCATCAACCCGCTTATGGGCAAAACCCCTAATTCAGAGTTTGACGCTATCGCCGCTTCGCCGCCTGCCCACGTTTGCATGCCCATAAGAGCGTTTTGTTTGGATACGTAATCGTAGATAGCGTCGCCGCTCAAATTCATTGCGGCGCCCTTGTTTAAGCCGTTTGCGCCGAATAAATCGTAAGTCGTCGTCATTGCGGCGGTCGCGCGTTGCATAACGCCTTCCTGTAACCATTTATTAAGGTAAACGCCGTCGGCGAAATTGTAGTAGTCCGCTTCGTTCTGAGCAAAAGCCGTAAAACTCGGCGCTTCCATGTATGACCATTGCGTCGTGGTTACTATGCTTTTAAATGAAGCGTTTGAAGCCTCTCCTTTGGCGGCTTTTTTCAAAAGAGCGCTTAATTCGGAATAATTTGAAGGTAACGGATTACTTCCGTTATATCTTGACATAAGGGTTTTATTATAGACGAAATACGGCGCGTAAGCCGCTACGGGTACCTGCAACAAAACGCCCTTGTTTTTACATTCGTTGGTAGCGCCCTCGTAATAATCGTCGTTACTGACGTCTAAACCTGCAAAAGAATAAATGTCCGCTATGGGATAATAAGTAGTGTAGCAACGCATCTGTTCGGGCGTTTGCTGAATACGTAAAAATACGTCGTCCTGATTAAGTAAAGACGTGCCGGTAGAAACAACTATTTTACCTTTGTGTTCGGCGTTGAAATCATCGGCGAGTTTTTGTAAAACCTCGGAAGAGCATACGTGCTGAACGCTATTCCAGATGTAAACGCGGGTATTTTCGTATTTTATGCTTCCGTCCGCGTTACGAGGAATATTCATGGTGTAGCTATACTTCGCGTGAAGAACCATATTTTCTTTCACGGCGGACTTTCCGAACTTGAATTCTTCGGTAAAGTCTTTATCGGCGTACCAGCCGACGAGTTCCATACCGAAGCGTTTGTGTTGCGGTTTGTATTTTTCGGCTATCGTACTGCCTTTTTCGACTTCTATAACTTTATTCGTCGCGCCCGCGTAACCGAAGTCGAAGGTTACGGTCGTAACGCCGGATTTGACTTTCCATACGGCGTACAAAGACAAATCTTTATATACTTTGTCCGAAAAATCGTATTTGTTTTTGCCGGCGCTGTCGGTTGCCCAGTATTCGATACGATACCCTTCCCTCGTTGCTTTCCATTCGGGCGCGTTGGTACCCGACTGTACGGGGTAAACGCGTTTGTCGGCGCCGTCGTAATTCAGGTTATAAGTAACGTCGTAACTTTTCTTGTCGCCGCCGGTTTGTTCGTCGCACGCAGATAAAGCCAACGTACCGAAAACCATTAAAAACGCCAACGACAAGGCTAACAGTCTTGTTTTTGCTTTCATACGGTTGCTCCTTTATTTTTTATATCGTAACCGCGCAATTTTTGCGATTTTTAAAAATTTTTTGCGAATTTATTTTTTATCGGTTATTTTTAATCGTCTTTCAGGTAAGGTTTTTAGCCCGAACCTTTATAAAACGACCGTTTTCAAGCCTCTTTTTCCGATAACAGAGGCTTTTTTGTGATTTATAAAACGGTTTTTGGGTTTATCGTCTTAAATTTTAATGTACTTAGCAAAATATATACGGCTTACGCCGCTTCCTCCGGAGAGGAAGCGACGCTTGCCGTAAAGTTCAGAATAGAAAAACCGCGATATAGAACAAAGTATAAATTAATCTACCCAGTTTCCTTGTCCGCTGTGGCTCTTCCACATAACGTTGCTGAATTCGCCGTTAACGCCGGAGGTCTTCCAGTGCAGGATAACGGCTTTATCCCATCTGATGTCTTTCGAAGCATCTACTTCTATCGTACGCGTCATCGTAACGGTAGGATCGTCAACCATCGAGATAGTCATGGTGTATTTAGAAGCCGTATCGGTAAGTTCGCGGGTAATCGTGAATTTAAGCGCTTTTGTTACGTCAAAACCGTGCTGACCTTCACACCATTTTTCCTCTTCCGGAGCGTTCGGAGTGTTGAGTAGCCATCTCGAACCGCCCGTTCCGCCGTACTGCGCGCCGAAAACCGTTCTTTCGTTATCCCATTTATAACTACGGACTTCTAAAGCCATACGAGGCCAACAATCACCCGTGTTGCCTACGCTTATATTGTCGGTCTGTTTATAAACCCAACTGAACGAGAAGTTTCCGTCGAATATCTGATAGGTGCTTATCATAGAGTCGTTAAAGCCCAAATTCTTACCGGTGCTTGTAAAGTTGATGCCCTTTTCGGCAGTGGTTTCACCGGGAGTGAAGTGGTCGTTGTTGATGTTTTGAGAGCCTTTTGCCCAGCTGTCGGGAACGTAGTTAACGATAAGTTTTGCTCCGTTGTCGGTAAGCGCGTTGTATTTTTCCGTAACGGCTTCCTGTCCGTCAAAGAAGTTAATGTTTCTTACTACGCCGATATTACCGGGGTTGCCGTTCGCGCAGACGAATAAACCGGGACGGGTGTCGCCTTCCGCGTAGAAGCGAAGGTTAACCGTGTTTACGTATTGATCGTTCATGAAGAACATAAAGAAGTCGCCCATACGGAGAACGGCAAACTTCTGAACGGAGTTATCCGCAGAAGGCGTAAGGTTACGATATTCGTTCAATCTATAATGATGGAACAAATAGTTCGCGCCGTAAGCAATATCTTCCCATTCGCTGCCGAGCATCTGCCAACCGCTCTTGTCGCCGTTTTTAAGAAGAGTGTCGTAATCGATACTCTGATAGTCGTAAGACCAGGTGTTTACCGCGTGGATAAGAACGCGTTTGTGGTTTTCTTTAAGATAATCTTCGCCTGCTTCGTTCTGAAGGGTTTCGGTTTTGAAGTGTGCCATACCGAGCCATGCGCCGGCGACGCCGGTATAAGTTGCTTCCGCGTAATAATACTTGCTCGGGTTAAGGTTGAACGAAAGCATCTGATAGCCGTCGCCCGTGGTAACTATTGATTGTTCTTCGTCGGCTTTAAGTTCGTCGGCGGTCCATCTCGTGTCCGTCCAGAAAGTAAGTTTTCTGCAGAAGTCGAAGGTTATTACCTTTTCTGCTTTTAAGTTTTCGTCAATTTTGTCGGTAGCGCTTACCGTAACGGTATAGGTGCCTTTGTTTTTCGTGGTTACGGTGTTCTCTTCGGAGTTATAGGTAAGACCTTCGCTTGCCTCGACGTCAACGGTTATTTGATTATCGCTTCCCTTTATGCTGTATAAATCGGAAAGTTTAACGGTAGCGCCTTCGAGAGCAAGATATTTTGCGCCTTCCTCGGTTACTTCGAAATCGGGTAATTCTTCAAACGTAATCGCAGGTTCTTGGCGTTTGATTTCAACCGTGAAGGTGTCCTTGATATCCCCTACCGCAACGGTAACGGTGGCAGTGCCTACGCCCATAGCGGTCAGTTTATAGCCTTCAGCCTTTATAAGACCTTCGGGACTGCAAGTTACGGTAGCGGTCGTGTTTGCCGCCGTATAATGTTCGGCGGGCGCGAAAGCCACTTCAACCGTACGAACCGTTGTCCAATCCGTCCAGACCTCAGACATTGCCGCTTTGTTGGTAACGGTTACGCCCGAAAGACGCGGCGTAACGGTAATTTCCACTGTGTCGGTAGCGTCATCTGCGGCAAGCGTGATAACCGCTTTGCCTGCTCCTTTCGCCGTAAGAGTAACGTTGTCCGAGCCGACTTCTACTACGTTCGGCGCGGAGGAAGTTACGGTGTAAGCCTTGTCGGAGACTTTTCCGTCGACGGTTACTTCGGGTTGAAGTTGACGCGCAGCGTCACCCTCCGTCCATTTTGCCGTCAGTTGCTCTTTGTTCATAATAGAAACTTTTACTTCGGCGTTTGACGGTCCGCATGCGGTAACCGTAAATAACGAAGCCAAAAGTACCATTACTAACAAAACGAGAGTAATTTGCTTGTTCTTCATCTTGACCCTCCTGATCTTTTTCTGTATTTTTTATCCCCTGAGAAATTTATTGTCGGGGAACAGATCCGAATTTAACCGGGTTTTTATCCCGGAAAAGTTTTTTCGCCGTCGTTTCTATTCCGGCAAAGTTTTTGTTCGGGCTGTATTAAGCCGCAGGACGGATTTTATTCAGCCTTCGTTTAGCGAACGCGGTATTTAACGTAAAGTAATAAAATTAACGTTGCCGATACCGAAATGGCGCCGTCGGACGCGCCGATAAAGGTAATAGAGCCGATAAAAGTAATCGAGCCGCCTGATCAGAGTCTTTCGACTTTAATTTTATAAGCCTCGTTTTTTAAAACCGTTTTTCATTCTACGCGCGCTCTTTTAAGTCGATAATGATATTTGCGTTTGAGAATCAAACGCAAAAGGGATATCCCCTTTTTCAACAATTTTTTTGTCGTGTCTTTCGCTCGCGGATTTTCGCGGCGTTTATTTTTCTGCGTTTCCGCTTTTTATACCCTGTTCCGCTTTCGTAGTTATTTTACGGAAAATTTCTTGCGCGTTTTAAACTTTTTTGCGGTTATTTCTTGAATTACAAGCTCTGACCGCTTTCTTTTTGTTACGGCTTTTTTAGCAATTTTTTTAAACGCAAAACCGCTTTCGATTTTTTTTAAGCGACGGCTTTAAACTCAAAAATTACCCGTCAATATCAGTGTAAAACGCTTTTTTTAGGATTTCAATCATTAAGTTTAATGTAAACCGCCCCCAAAACGGAAAACTTGCGCTTTTTTGCCCTTTTAAGAAGTCTTTCCGCGCTCGGGGCATATTAAGTATCGCACGTACGCCCCGCGTAACGTTTATATTATATAATTATTTTAGTTCCCATAAGGGATTTTTATGTCAAAATTCACCTTCGATTACATTGTAACACGTTTTTTTTTCAATTTCAAGCATTAAGTTTAATGTAACTTTTTCTCGTAAAAAATTTTATTTACGAATATCCAAAGTAAAACTATTGTAGCGGTATTTAAAAAAGCAACAAGACGTTTTCGCTTAAATTTCGGTCGTCTGATTTTGTCTGTCGTGTACTTTTTCAGCTCTCCGAGCGTATACGCAAGTTTCAGAGAGTCCTGAATAACCGTAATAATCCCGTTTACGAAATTAGCCGCCAATCCCTTCACGGTTGTCAGATTGCCCGACTGCATAAGTTCGGTGATATACTTCTGTATGACGATGGGCGACAGTTCCTCAAGCTCG
>CAKQKA010000021.1 GCA_934247855.1 uncultured Clostridia bacterium
TTTCCGTGTTGTTACTCAGTTTAAATATAACAACTTTTTGTGTTTGTACCACACTTTTTTAGCCGACCACCAACACTCTTCCGTGTTGTTATTCGTTTCAGTTTGTCTATTTTTCGTGCTTTCATCACACTTTTGCGGTTTAGTCATGCCCCGCCAAAAACTACATATCTCTTCTGTCGATAAGCGCGCGGGAAAGCGAGCCGATATCGGCATATTCGAGATCGGTACCCACGGCGATACCGTGCGCAAGCCTTGTAACTTTTATGCCCAGCGGCTTGATGAGCGCGGCGATATACATAGCGGTCGCTTCACCCTCCACGTCCGGGTTGGTAGCCATAATTACCTCTTTAACGCCGCCTGCGGACAGCCTTTCAAGCAGTTCTTTAATGCGCAAATCGTTAGGTCCTACACCCTCGAGCGGGTTGAGCGTGCCATGCAAAACATGGTACACGCCGTCGAATTCGTGTGCTTTTTCCAGAGCGATTACGTCCTTAGGCTCTTTTACCACGCAAATAACGTCGGATCTGCGCTCTTTGCAGATATCGCAAATATCGTCCTCGGAATAGTTGCCGCAAACCTTGCAGTATTTCACCTGTTTTTTGACGTTGATTATGCTTTCGGCAAAAGCCTCCGCCTCTTCGTCGCTCATATTGATAATCTTATAGGCAAAGCGTTGGGCGGTTTTCGTACCCACTCCCGGGAGCTTCGTAAACTCGTTTATAAGCTTGCCTATCGGTTCGATAAATACTTTCATAAACGCTCCAAAGTGCCGATAATCGACCTATAGACCGATTATCGATACAATTCTATTCTCAGAACATTCCGCCTGCATTACCGAACTTGCCCATTTTTTCGGCATACAGTTCGTCGGCTTGTTCATAAGCCGAATTGAGCGCGGCAATAATGAGATCCTCGAGCATTTCCATATCGTCGGTGTCGACTGCGTTGGGGCTGATTTTGATAGCCGAAACGGTCTTTTTTCCGTTGACGGTAACTTTAACAAGCCCGCCGCCGCTTTCGCCGACAAGCTCGGCTTCCTCGAGTTCCTGTTGCGCCTGAGCCATTTCTTCCTGCATCTTCTGCGCCTGTTTCATAAGTTGCTGCATTTGCGAATTACCGCCGAATCCGCCGCCGAATCCTTTAAATCCTGCCATGTTTATTTTCTCCTGTTTTAATCTTTTATAGTTAATTTTTCACCTTGAAAAAGGTTTTTTACTTTATCGGTTTCTTCACCCGACGAGCCGTCGTCCGCTTCTTCGCCTTCGCCCGAAACGATTTTTACGTCGGAATACCCCTCGGCGCAGATATAATTTCTGAGTTTTGCGGTGTTATCGGGCTTAGACAAAAACGCAAATTCGTTTTCGCCGCCCGCGCGAATATAAAACACTCCGTCCGCCGCGTAAACGCCTACGTCCTCGCACGCAGCCCAAAGCATAATTTCTTTATCTTTACGCATAGCTCGAAGCGTTGCACCCCACACCCTCTCGGCACCCTCGTCGCTTGCGCTACCCACAGTTTTTGCCATAGCAGTCGCAGCGGATTTTGCCTCGGTCGGTTGAGCAATCTTTTGTGCGGTCGGTTGCGTAAACGCAGGCGATCCGCCCGATTTTTGCACGGTGCCGTTTTCCGTTCGCGGTTTTTCGCCGAACCCTTCGTTCGCCACGAAAAATCCGCCGTCATCGGCAGGCGGAATATCGTCCGCCGACATATAGAACCCGTTTTCCTCGTCAGCCCTGTTTTTCGGCTCGACGGCTTTTGCAACCGTCGGTTTACCCTCGGGGCTTTCTTCGGGTTTTGCCGCCGTGGGCTTAACCACAGGTTCGGCAGCCGTCCGCTCGACAACGGTCGGTTTTACCGTTTCGGTTTTTACGCTTGTCGGCTTTTCGACCTCGACCGCAACGGGGCGTTCGTTATTCGTAAGCGGCAGCACGACGGGGCGCGCAGAGAGTTCCTGCAATTGTTTTTCCATTGCCGACATACGCGCAAGCAACGCGTCAATATTGTAATCGGCTTGCGGCATACCCGCTTTCACGGCAGCCGTTTCAAACACAATGCGCGGGTGCGTGCTGTATTTCAGATCGGCTTCGGCAGCCGAGAACAATTCAAGGTATCTGAGCAGCGCGTGCACGTCGGTTTTATCGGCAAGTTTTTTCAACTCGTCGAGCTTATCTTTGGGCAGCCCTAAGATCGCCTGCGGATCGGTACAGGTTTTGATTACGAGCAAATCTCTTATCGCGTTGCAAACGTCGCGATTGAGCACAGCAACGCTTTTGCCGTGCATGCACAACTCGTCCACAACCGACAAAATTCCGCCCGTGTTGCCGCCGGCTATCTCGGAAATCAGTTTTTCTATATGCGTCCTGTCCGACGTGCCGAGCACTTCGATAACGTCGTC
Organism: uncultured Clostridia bacterium; assembly: GCA_934247855.1. GTDB lineage: Bacteria > Bacillota > Clostridia > Christensenellales > Borkfalkiaceae > HGM11416. The sequence goes on from CAKQKA010000021.1 coordinate 2,396, forward strand.
GTAAGTCAGTTCGCCGTCGCTGTAAGAAACGCACACGTCGGCAACCGAAAGCGCGTCACGCACGCTGCCTTCGCCTGCGCGGGCAATGGCGTTCACCGCCTCGGGCGTGTATTTTTTGCCTATTTTATCATATATACCCGCTATCAGCTTTGCAATCGTGGGCGTGGAAATCAGTTTGAAATCGAACCGCAGACAGCGCGACAAAATAGTCGCAGGCAGCTTATGCACTTCGGTAGTCGCCAGAATAAACACAGCGTGCGCGGGCGGTTCTTCAAGCGTCTTGAGCAGTGCGTTGAACGCCTCGGTGGTGAGCATATGCACTTCGTCGATGATATAGACTTTATACTTGCCGGCAACGGGAGGATATTGCACTTTGTCGCGAATATCCCTTACGTTTTCCACTTTGTTATTCGAAGCCGCATCCATCTCCACAATGTCGAGATTGGCGGGATTCTCAAGTTTTTTGCACACCTCGCACTGCCCGCAAGGACTGCCGTTTACGGGCGACAAACAATTTATTGCACGGGCGAACACTTTCGCCGCGGTAGTCTTGCCTGTTCCGCGCGCACCGCAAAACAAGTACGCGTGCCCGATTTTATTCGATTTTATCTGATTGACGAGCGTGCGGACGATATGTTCCTGCCCGATGATTTCGTCAAACGTTTTGGGGCGAAACGCCCTGTATAATGCCAGATACGACATTTTAACCTCCGTAACCGACCGACCGCAAACGCGGCAAAGCAGTCGTTATCTCGCGTTAGTCGCCGATGTAAATCTGCGAAATTTTCTTTTTTATGCGCTGCAAAGCGTTATCTATACACTTGGGTTCTTTGCCGAGTTTTTCGCTGATTTCGGTGTAAGTAAGCCCGTCGAGATAGTAGTTAAGCACGATTATTTCAAACTTGGAAAGCTTGAGCCGAACTTTTTCCATAAACTCGGAAGCGTTTTCTTCGTCTATAATTTTTTCCTCCGGACCGGCGGCGAAAAGCCGCGAAAGTTCGGTTGACTGCCCGTACAGAGAAACGTAACCGCACATAGGGCGATTTTTTCCGCTGAGCGATTTTTTAATCGCCGTAATCATTTTGGAACGTATGCAGAGATAGACGTAACTTTTAAAACTGCTCTTGCCGTTGTAAGTATCCACGGCTTTCAACAGTCCTAAAAAACCCTCTTGCAACAAATCGTCCTTGTCACCGCCGCTTAAGTAAAAACTACGCGACGCCGCAACGATAACGTATTTGTATCTCACATATAACTCGTCAAATGCGGCGGTTTCGCCCGCCTTGTACGATTCAACGAGTTTTTCATCGGTCATTTCGGTATAATTCATAGCGTTAACCGACCTATAGCCCGACTTATCGGCGTTGGCGAAGTGCTTCGAATACGGCGACTCCGCAAGCGACCGACGCGTTAAGCGAGTTGATTTTACCTTTCATTTCCACGGTAACGACTGCGTCGCACTTTTCGCGCGTGAGCTTGTTCACGCCCGTATCTTCACCGCCGATAACGATCGCAAGTTTTCCTTTCAAGTCGGTCTTATAAAGATCCTGCCCGCCGAGTTCCAAAGCGTAAACCCAAACTCCCGCTTTTTTAAGTTTTTCTATAACGGCGTTCATATTGACAACGCGCGCAATGGGCATGTGGTTTGCCGCTCCCTCAGATATACGCATTACCGAATCGGTAACGGCGGCGCTGCGATGTTTACCTATAAAAATACCGTCTATACCCGCGCACTCGGCAACACGAATGATACTGCCGAGGTTGTGCGGATCCTCGATTCCGTCGAGCACAAGAAAGAAACAATCTTTATCCTTTGCGGCGGCGATCATATCGTCCTCGTCGGAATACTCGAACTCGGAAACGAACGCCATAAAGCCCTGATGTCTGCCGCTTAAACTTGTTTTGTCCAATACAGATTTGTCGGCATAAGCAACCTTTACGCCTCGGTCTTTCGCCAAAGCAACTATATTTTTGGACTGCTCGTCCCGCATGCCGTTCTGCACGAGAATTTTATCTATCGTCTTTTGTGTTTTAAGCAGTTCCACTACTGCATTTTTTCCTTCTATAAGCATTGTTTACCTCGTTCTATAAGCATTGTTTACCGCGTTAATCGACCTATAGGCGTACTTTTGTTTTTTCTCGCTAACAAATTTATCTTACTCGACGGCAAAAATTTCCGCTTTGTCAAGCAGGTAATTCAGCCTTTCCGTTTGCCCGGTGATATATAAATATCCGATAACCGCCTCGAACCCCGTGGATTTGACGTAATCGCCCGCCGTGGAATTTTTGGCCTTGCTGCCCTTTTTAGAGTTGCGGGCGCGCTTGAAAATGGCAAGCTCTTCTTCGGAAAAATCTTCCATAAGGGCGTTAGCCGCTTTAGCCTGCGCGTTTGCGCAGACGATTTTCGCCTCGCGCTTGTTGAGTTCTCCGCTCTTGGCAGTGGAAGAAAACGCCAGCTTCTCGCGGACGTAAAGCGTATGCACTCCGTCGCCGATATAAGCAAGCACGACGGGGTTCATAAGCCTCGCCTCTTCCTCTTTGAGTTTTTGACAGATATCGAACAATTATTCACCCCGTGGCGTACGATTTCGCATACAGAATATGTTTTATGCCATATAAATTATGCTTTTACAAAAAGAACGCCGCCCAAAACAGCAAATTATGCTTTTTTCGCACGGTAATTATAACACAGTCCGTCGTTTTTTACAATTGTTTTTACAGTCGCTGCCGAGATTGCTTTATTTTGCACGTCGCAAACCTTTCACCCGCCTTACAGAACCGCCCGTTAAAAAATCGATTTTGCTTATAAAACCGCCGGTCGATCGGCGGCGCGGCGGTTTAACGGTTTAATTCATTAAATAATCGAGTATGCCGACGTACAACGCGTATGCGAACTTATCGCGGTACATTTCGCTACAAAGCAGTTTTTCATCCTCGGCGTTGGATAAAAAACCGCACTCGGTTATAACTGCGGGGCAAGGCGAATTATTAAGAATGTAGAAATCGCCGACCATAGGCAGGCAATCGCGCGGTTTTTCGGGCATAGAGTTCACCGCGTCGCACACCGATTTTGCAAATTTTTGCGATTTTTCGTCGCCCGAGCGATAGTAAACAAGCGAACCGCGCCTTGACTTTTGCATGCAGGAATTCTGATGTACCGAAACGACCAGCGCAGGCGACGCGCCGTTGATTATTTCCGCACGCCTTTTCATGTCTCGTTTTTTAAACCCGGGCGTTGGCAAACCGTAAAGCCCGCTCGATGTGGACCTTGTCATGACCACGTTAAATCCGCCGCGTTCCAGCAACTCTTTTAAATCCTCGGAAACGGCAAGATTGATATCGCTTTCAGCTACCCTTGTAGTCACGCCCTCCGCGCCGCCGTCTATACCGCCGTGCCCGGCGTCGATAACAACGGTATAACTCGGCGCGGGCGTTGCGCCTACCTCGTTTTTCTTTCCGGGGTAAAAGGCAACGATCACCACCGTCGCATAAACCACAAACCAAATAACCGCAATCAGAATATTCCGCTCTTTCATAATATAAATATATCCGTATTACAATATGTTTTTCAGCCGCTCAAATATTACTCATAAACGTTACTCTCATAAGCGGAATAACAATTAAAAAACCCGCGGCGCGTTACTCAAACGAAACGGCTGCTTTTCACCGTGTAATGACGGCTAAAAAAAAGTAAAAAAAACAAGTTTTTTGCTATATTTTAGGATAAATATTGACAATTTTTTATTTTTTGTGTATAATAATGTATCGAAATAAGCAGCTGACCGTCTGCTTTTCATACAGTCGGCCGACAAAAAAAAGAGAGAGGTAAAAAGCAATGAAAACAACATTCAAGAAAATCATTGGTGCAACGCTTGTTGCGGTAATGTGTTTTGCTTTCGTAATGACTGCGGGCTGCTTGAAAGAAGTTAACTCCGCAAATTGCGAACACAGCTGGGTTGCAGGCAGAATAATAACCGAAGCAACTTATGAAACGGAAGGCGAACAGGAATACGTCTGCGAATACTGCGACGCAACTAAAGTCGAAAAGATTGCAAAACTCAGCTGCGAAGAACACAATTGGGAAACCAAGGGAACGGTTGAGCCCACCTACGTTACCGACGGATATACGCTCAAAAAGTGCACCGTTTGCGGCAAGGAAGAAAAGGAAACTATTTCCAGACTTATCGTAGCCACCGAAAAGATGACTCTCGAACAGCTGAACGCCAAAGAAAGAGACGGTTTCGTTAAAAACGCAACCGACGAAACCAAATATGCTACCGTCGGCGTAGAACTCGGCGAAGTAGGCATGAGCGATATCAACTACAGCGAACACTCTACCGGTTACCAAGGCAAAGGACTTATGATCGGCAGCACGAAACTTAACTACTACAACGCACCCAACCCCGCAGCAGGAACTTATTCTTTCGTGTTCAGCAACGGCACGGTAACGAGCGCGTCCAAAGGTTATACCTCTATCGACGGCTACAACAACGCTTCCGTTTATATGCTTCTGCCATCGTTCAGCGACGTAGTGTTTGAAAACGTAATGTTCAAAGGCGTTATCAGCTTCGATATTCAGAAATACACCGCAGGCTGGAGCAAGCTCAATTCTTTAAGCTTTAAGAACTGCACGTTTGAAGGAATCATCATAGGCACGATCCCTGCGCAAAACGTTATTTTTGACGGATGCGAATTCAAAAACTACACTAACGAAACAAGCGCAAACAACTCCAACCCCATTTGGTGGAGAAACGATATGGAAGGAAACGACGGAAACGAACACCCGCTTTTGAGCTTTTTATTCGTAAACAACACCGTTACAAGCACAAGACCTGTTAAAATCGAAAGAATCGGCAGACACAGTAACGAAAAGAATTACACCGTCAAATTCGTATTCCTCGATAACAAGTTTGACATTTCCGCTCAGACAGGCGACACAAACACCAAGAACATGGCAATCAATATCGGTCAGTTCGACAATACGAGCAGATTCATTCTGGTTGACGACGGAAACACTATTTCCGAAACCACGAAATCGCTTTATACCGCAGCTTTGTCAAGCGGTTCTAACCAATACATTGCAAACGTTCCCGGCACCAGAATCTTGGACAGAAACGGCAAAGACAAAGAAATCACCGCAACCGTGTGGAAAACAACCACCGACGAAACTTTCGTTATGAAAACAACAGCTGCCGAATAAGGCGGTTTAAAACCAATTAACGCACAAAAAAACTGTCGCTTTACCGCGGCAGTTTTTTTGTTTTATAGAATTTTGAGTTACAAAAAGATTTGAAAACAGTTTTTAGTAAAAATCAGTAAAAACTTTCTTATTTGAGGAACTTTTTAGTAAAAGTCAGTAAAAACTTCCCCGTAGATCGGCGCAAAACTCTTGGCTCGCCTATTCGCTTTATGTCCATAGTGGTTTATTGTGGTTGAAAATGTTTGCTTGTGGAAACTTGTGGTTTTATCGGGTGAAAAAGAATGTTTTTAAAAAACAAGGTTTTGGGTCAAAAGTGGTCTATTTTGGTACAAACGGGGCTTTTGTGGCAGCAAAGGTGTTATTCGGGTACAAACGGGGCTGATTTGGTTCATTCGGGTGAATTGTGGTTTGTTTGGGTAGAAAGCGGCCTTTTCGGGTATGTTTAGTTCAAAACGGGGCAAAGCCGGTAAACGAGATTTTTGCGAATTTACCGCCCAACTTTTTGGGGTGCATCAATATTATAAGGCTTCCCCTCTCGGGAAAAGCACATATTTTGATTGCGGTTGACTTTATTTTGCGGACAAAGGTCGCATTTACCCCCTCTCACACCAACTGCGCCCCATCAAATCCCTTTATGTATTCTGTACAAAACAAAACGGGAAGCACTTATTGTGCTACCCGTTTTGTTGGTGCGGATAAAGGGATTTGCTCCGCATTGGCACCGCTTCGCGTTGCTATGCTATGCCAGACAAGAGTAATACGAACCCCGCCAAAACGCCGATATTTACGCCCTTTTTGTCAAACTCTCGCTTGAAGTACGTATAGTACATCGGCGTTCGACTTTGCCAAAAATCATCGAAAATAGCAGCGTTTTGGTTGTTTGCAAGTCTTGCGCCCATGTTTTTAGGTAAGACAAGGCGCGTGAGCGCGTTAATACTATACGTATAACACGCGAGCGCAACGCTGTATTAGCAAAAACACGGTCGCAAGACCGAGGTTCGTTTTATTCTTGGCTGGCATCACGCCGGGGCAGTAAACGGTGGGTGTCCACCGTTTAGCCGCAACTTTTCCGTTCCCATTAACTTTTCAGTTGCGGCAACCTGCCCGTTCAAATCCCTTTTTAGTTTAACATGACACCAAAAGAAAAAAGCCCCAAAGGGCTTTCTTCTTTTGGTGCGGATAAAGGGATTTGAACCCCCACGTCGAAGACACCGGCTCCTAAGGCCGGCGCGTCTGCCAGTTCCGCCATATCCGCATTGCAAGCGATTGTAAAAATCAATCGCTTGTTTTTTATTATATCGTTCTTTTATTAAAATGTCAAACGTTTTGCAAAACAAATACCGCACGACTCTTTTACGTATGATAACCGCTTAAAAACCGCAAAATCTATAGGGCAACTTTATTGCAAAAACGCATGCAAAACGGCACACGACCAAAAACTAATTATTCTTCGGTTCCGTTATCGGATGCGGGTTCGGTCATAGTAAACGGATCGAGGACTTTATCCAAAGTTTCTTTGGAGAGCAAGCCCTTTTCCAGAACCAGATCTTTAATTCTGACGTTGCGTTTTAAAGCCTCTTTGGCAAGATCCGCGGATACTTTATACCCGAGATACGGGCACAGTGCGGTAACCGTACCGACGCTTTCGTCCAAAAGTTCTTCGCAATGCTTTTTGTTGGAAACAATGCCCTTTACGCAATTTTCGGTAAGCGTTTTAATCGCGTTTTTCATGCAAACGAGCGATTCAAACAGTTTATAGAAGATAACGGGTTCAAACGCGTTGAGTTCGAGCTGACCTGCCTCGGCTGCAAGAGTGATTGTGGTATCGTTGCCGAAAACAGCGAACGCGACCTGCGAAACAACCTCGGGAATAACGGGGTTGACCTTGCCCGGCATAATGGACGAGCCGTTCTGCTTTGCGGGAAGAATGATTTCTTCAAAACCCGTCTTAGGTCCGCTGGACATAAGGCGCAAATCGTTGCACATTTTGGAAAGCGAAACAGCCATAGTTTTAAGCGCACCCGAAACAAAGACAAAGCCGTCCAGGTTTTGTGTGGAATCTATAAGGTTTTTTGCCTGAATAAGATCGTAACCGGTAATCTCGCAAAGCGTGGGAACAATCTTTTTAAGATATGTCTTATTGACATTCACCGCCGTGCCGATAGCCGTGCCGCCAAGGTTGACAGAATACATTTCGTCAACCGCCCGCGTTATGAGATTAAGACAACGGCGAATACCCGACGAATAGGCTGCGAACTCCTGACCGAGCCTTATAGGAACGGCGTCCTCGAGTTGCGTTCTGCCCATTTTGATAACGTCGTCGAACTCGACGGCTTTCTGATCGAGCGCGGCGATAAGATCTTCGGTCGCCGATTTAAGTTCAAGATATAAATCTATAACGGTGAGTTTGCCCGCCGTAGGAATTACGTCGTTTGTAGACTGCGAACGATTAACGTGGTCGTTGGGGTGGCAGATATACTCGCCCTTTTTACCGCCGAGAAGTTCGGTAGCACGGTTAGCGATGACCTCGTTCACGTTCATGTTAGCGGTAGTACCCGCTCCGCCCTGAATGGAATCGGTAATAAAATATTCGTCGAGCTTGCCCGCCAACGCTTCGTCGCACGCGGTAACGATCGCGTCGCGCGTTTTGTTATCGATAAGTCCCGCTTTGGCGTTGGTTATCGCCGCAGCTTTCTTGATTTTTACGATATTTTTAACGAACCCGATATTCATCGGCAAGCCGGTAATATGAAAATTCTGATATCCCCTGTATGTTTGCACCCCGTAATACGCGTCCGCGGGTATCTCGAGCGTACCGATAGAATCGCTTTCGCTTCTTTTGTTGCACATAAACCCTCTCTCAGCCGAAACGCCGTCCGACTATATTTTTATTATTTCTCATATTATTTTAGTTCCGCTTATCTATTAAGTCAATTGTTTTAAAATAATAATATTAAATGCATAAAAAATAATATATTACGCAATATTTACTTAGAATAGATTTATTATTTTAAGAAAAAGTATTGATTTTCTTTATTTTTTAATGTACAATATATTTGACTGAAAAGCCGTAAAGTGAGGTAAATATGAACAAAAACGTAGACGAATTAGACCTTAACATTTTAAAAATTTTGCTTAGCGACGCACGCACGCCTTACAAGGCGATTGCCGAAAAGCTATCGGTTTCCGTTCCCACCGTTACCACGCGCATAAAAATCCTTACCGAAAAGGGAATTATCAAGGGATATTATACCGAAATCGACCGCGCCGCGCTCGGCGGCGGCATAAAAGCGTATATCGATATGGAAGTTCCGCCCGCGGCGAAAGAAGAACTTTATGCCTTTTTACGTTCATCCGCACCCGTGGAAGAGTGTCACAGGGTTACGGGCGAATACTCGCTTTTAATCAAAGTTTTCTTTAAAGATACCGCCGATATGGACAAATTCTTAAACGAATTGCAACGTTACGGGCGCACGCAAACTCAAATTGTTTTCTCCTCGGTAATAGAACACCGTGGCGTTATTTCCTGACAAATCCGCCCGACGTTTCAGTTTTACCGCAGCGCGATTTCAGGCAAATTGTGAATTTTTTAATGCAAAAAGTCGGTCTATATGTCGATTATCCGGCATTTTAAGCTTTTTACGCCGGCGATTTTTTACAGCGGCGAAAAACCATAAAATGCAAAACGGCTTTAAAACGGTTGTAAAAAACGATTTGACATGATATAATTCGTTTAAGTTAAAAAATACTTGACGCGCATGCGAGCGCATGCGTACGGCGGATTGCCGCCATACGGCAACCCGGCAAACGGAGCAAAAAATGTGTCCTAATCCGATATTGACGCTCGGAGACATTAAGATTTATATGTACGGTCTGATGATCGCCGCGGGAATTTTATGTTGTTTCTGGGTACTGTTCAATTATTCAAAAATTCTTGCAATACCTGCAAGATACGTTGATTTTATCTTCTACGACGGCATTGCCTCGATAGTCATCGGCTTTATCGGCTCGGCTGTCTGGCAAGGAATATTCAATTATATCGAAGATTTAAAAACCAACCCGAACGCCACTTTTTCGCTTAGCGGCGGCATAACGGCGATAGGCGGAATTACCGTCGGCGCGGTAACGTTTATAGTTATTGCGCTGTGTTTTCGCAAACGTTTCCCGTACGTTTTATCGAAAACGGTAATCTTTGCGCCCTGTTGCATTACGATTGCGCACGCTTTCGGGCGGATGGGTTGCTTTTTCGCCGGTTGCTGTTACGGAAGACCGGTTGAACCCGGCGACGCGTTCGGCTTTCTCGGCGTAATCTTCCAACCCGGTTCTACCCCGTATAACAAATACGGAGCGGTACCCGTATACCCAACTCAACTGTTCGAGGCGATATTCCTTTTCGTTCTGTTCGGCGTTATGAGCTGGCTGGTAGTAAAGAAGAATTTCCGCTATTCTATGACCGTTTACCTTGCCGCGTACGGCATATGGAGATTTTTGATAGAATTTTTACGCGCGGACGACAGAGGCGCTTTCGTTGGCGTGCTCTCACCCTCTCAGACTCTTTCGCTCGGGCTTGTACTCCTTGCAGTCCCCGCATTCTTCCTTACGAGATATTTTATGCAAAAAATGGACGAATACGACAGCAAGATAGAAGCCGAACCCGTGCCCGATCCCGACATCGAAGAAATAGAGGGCTGACGGCTAATCGGCATTAAGGCGGTTACCGCACACACAAATGCCGACCGAAATAAAACCATACGGCACGTTAAGTGCAACAAAAAAACATAAGACACAAGGAGGATTGCAAAAATGGCAACCGGAACTTCAATCGAAAAATCAAAAGCAATGGCAACGCGCACACGCGTGATGGGCTTAATCATCGGGCTGATCGCAGGGGTGATTACGTTCATAGTAACGTTTGTATGCACAAGCGATAAAGAAACGCTGCCCCGCGTATTCACCGCGTTAGACACGTTCTTTTGCGGCTTCTGCTTCTCGACGGCGATCTTCTATCTCATATTCGCAATAGCGAAAAAAGATCGTTTTTCGGGCGTAATCGCATATTTCACCGCAGCAATCGGCTTGATTTTGTTACTTATATTGCTTGTGGCATGGTATTTCGTGCTGTTTGCGGCGGTAGTGGTATTCCTGCTTTTCTGGCTGGTAAGCACGATGCTCTATTCGCGTAAACTTACGTTTGTTGCGGATAACGAAAACCCCGATTATAAAAATTACGAACAACGCAAAGCCGAAGAAGCCGCGCGCGAACCCGAAAAGGAAGAAGAACTTCCCGAAATCAAATCGTTCAAAGACTGATTTAAAGACAACAAAACAAGACTGAGAACAACCGTCGGCATTCCGGCGGTAAGCCACAGTTGACTGCGTTGGAACGCAATATCAACTGTGGCTATCGTTTTTCGGCGTAATCCGGCAGTTTATTCGCCGTAACCGCCTATAAAAGCCACCTAAAGGATTTAATAATGACACGAAATCTCACTTTACTAACCGATTTATATCAACTGACGATGATGAACGGCTACTACCTTAAGGGCAGACACGAGAAAACAGCCGTGTTCGACGTATTCTTTCGTCAGAACGACCTTATAACCTACTCGCTTGCGGCAGGGCTCGAGCAGGTCGTCGATTACATTAAAAATATTTCTTTCGGCAAGGAAGAAATCGACTATCTGCGTTCGCTGAACCTGTTCGACGAAGGGTTTTTGAAGTATCTTTCCGAACTGAAATTCACGGGCGACGTTTACGCCGTACCGGAGGGCGTTCCCGTGTTCCCGGGCGAACCCATTCTCACCGTTAAAGCGCCCATAATTCAGGCGCAACTTGTGGAAACCGCCATACTTAATATGGTAAACCATCAGACTTTAATCGCCTCCAAGGCGGCAAAAATTTGCCATGCAGCCGAAGACGATTCGGTTATGGAGTTCGGTTTAAGGCGTGCGCAAGGCCCCGACGCTGGTATCTACGGCGCGCGCGCGGCAATCATCGGCGGATGCAATTCGACGTCCAACGTGCTTGCGGGGCAAATGTTCGATTTTAAAGTTTCGGGCACGCACTCGCACAGCTGGGTAATGAATTTCCCGAGCGAGTATGAAGCGTTCCGCGCTTATGCAGACATTTATCCCGACGCCACCCTTTTGTTGGTGGACACATACAACACGCTTAAAAGCGGCGTGCCCAACGCCATTAAAGTTTTCAAAGAACTTAAAGCCGCCGGCAAGAAACCGCTCGGCATAAGGCTTGACTCGGGCGACCTTGCCTACCTTTCCAAAGAGGCGCGCAAGATGCTTGACGCGGCGGGTTTCCCCGATACCATAATCTGCGCATCTGGCGATCTGGACGAACACTCCATTGAATCGCTTAAAAACCAAGGCGCAAAAATCGACCTTTGGGGCGTAGGCACAAAGCTTATCACAAGCGAAGAAATGCCCGCGCTCGGCGGAGTTTATAAACTTTCCGCTATGGAGGACGACGACGGCAACTTAGTGCCCAAGATTAAACTTTCGGATAACAGCGCGAAGATTACCAACCCCGGTTTTAAGAGCATTTACCGCGTTTATGTAAACGGTATGGCTGAAGCCGACGTGATTTTCCTGCGGGGCGAAAAGTTCGACACGACCAAACCGCTGACCTTGTATCACCCCACCGAACGCTGGAAGAGCATTACTTTTGAAAATTACGAACTGAAAGAAATCACCAAAACCATAATAAAAGACGGCAAAGTAGTTTACGATATGCCCTCGCTTAAACAAATCGCGGCGACGGCTAAAGCCGAACTTGATACATTCTGGGAAGAATATAAACGTATAGACTACCCGCACATTTACAAGGTCGACTTATCCGACGAACTGTATGCGCTTAAAACCTCTATGATCAAAAAGATCAGAGGTGAAAAAGTTGAGTAAGAAAAAGGCCAGGCACTTAGGGCAAACGGCAGCTAAACCCGCAAACGCCCCGGCAGCCGAACCGACCGTTTCGCAACCGACCGCCGAGCAAAGCGCACAACCCGCAAACGCGGCGCAAAACGCGCAGCCGACCACGCTTCAAAACAATGAGCATTCCGCAACTGCAGTACAAAACAATGCGCAGTTACCCTCGGATGCGGCTCAGGATTTACAAAACAAAATCGCCGGGTTATACAGCGACGAATTGAAACGGCTGTATGTGTTTGCGGCAAGGTGGCAGGCGGCATTACCGACGGACGAACGTTCGCCCGAAAGCGAGCGAAGAAAAGCCTTGGTTGCGGCGATAAAAGAGATAATATCGGACAACAAAACAATAAACACCGCCGAGCAGGGACGGGAAATCGTAGCGCGGATAACCGACCTTTTATCGAACGGCGGAAAACCGAAAACGCCGAGCGATACGTTTGACTTAAACGAGGTGCTGAACCCCGGAGAACTCGATCTCGAATCGCTCTGCAAAGAACTCGGAGTAATGGACTGATGTGGTATATAATACTGTTTTTTGCGACGCTGATCCTCGATCAGGTTTCAAAAATTCTTGTGGAACAAGCCAACCCGTCGATAACGATCATCGAGGGAGTGCTTAATATTCGCCTTACCTACAACACGGGCGCGTCCTTTTCGTTTCTGGCAAACAAGGACTGGGCTCAGGCATTTTTTATAATTCTGACCTCGGTAGTGCTTATCGCGGGATTTGTGTTTCTCATATTAAAAAGACCTCAGGGCAAGTGGCTGCTCAGTTCCATCGCCCTGCTGTTTTCCGGCACGATCGGCAATTTTATCGACCGCATTGCTTTCGGCAAGGTAAGAGATTTTATCGACGTTCCGTTTTTTGCCAACTTCAATATCGCCGACAGCTGCCTTTGCGTGGGCGCGTTTATGCTTATCTTATATATATTGTTCTTAGATAAAGACGCAGTGTTCAAAAGTAACAAAAAGGCGGACAAAACAGCCGACAAAGAAAACGCTAAAACACACGAAAACGGCGATAATCGACATATAGACTGAGATTTCAATCGATATGACTAAGGAATTTTTGTTTGAAGGCGATAAAGAACGGCTGGACGTTTTTCTTGCGAAAGCAAGCGGCGTATCGCGTTCGCATGCAAAAAAACTTGTGGACGACGGGCTTGTTTCGGTAAACGGCAAGACGGAAAAGGCAAGCTGCGTTTTGAAAAACGGCGATAAAATTACCGCAACGATAGAAGATCCGAAACCTCTTGACGTACGCCCCGTGGATATTCCCATAGATATAATTTATCAGGACAACGATCTGGCGGTGATAAACAAACCGCAGGGGCTGACAGTGCACGCGGGTTGCGGCACGGACGAAAACACGCTTGTGAACGCACTTCTGTTTTCGCTTGATAAATTAAGCGGAATAAACGGCGTGCTTCGCCCCGGCATAGTGCACAGAATAGATAAAGATACTTCGGGCGTGCTGCTCGTCGCAAAGAACGACAAAGCGCACGTAAGCCTTGCAAATCAGATAGAAAAAAAGATATGCAAGCGCAAATATTTAGCGCTTTTGCACGGCGTTTTAAAGCAGGACGAAGGCACGATCGACACGCTTATCGACCGTTCGCCCAAAGACCGCACGGCGTTTGCGGTAAGCAAAGTTAAGGGCAAGCGTGCGATAACCGATTATAAAGTGGTTAAACGGTTCAAAGACTTTACCCTTTGCGAGTTTTCGCTGCACACGGGCAGAACGCATCAGATAAGAGTGCACGCAAAACACATCGGGCACCCCGTCGTGGGCGATCCCGTTTACGGACCGAAAAAATGCCCGTTCAAGCTAAACGGTCAACTTCTGCACGCGTACGAAATATCTTTTTTCCACCCGACGAGCGGCGAACGAATGACTTTCAACGCACCCCTACCCGATTATTTTCAGGCAGTACTTGAAAAACTCGGCGAGATATAAAAAAGCAAACAAAAAGTTTGCCGAAAATTGATATAAAAACCAACAAAATAGCCGATAATCGACCTATAGACCGATTATTTTTACTAAGTAAGATATTTTTATCGGAGAAAAACTTATGGAAGAAGCAAAGAACTTTATCGAGGACATTATCAACGAAGAACTTGCCGAGGGCAAGGTTACCGAGGTACACACGCGTTTTCCCCCGGAGCCAAACGGCTATCTGCACATAGGACATGCTAAGTCTTTGTGTCTGAACTTCGGCACTGCGGAAAAATATCATGGCAAGTGCAATTTATTTTTTGACGACACGAATCCGTCGAAAGAAAAAACCGAATTCGTAGAGGCAATCAAAGCCGATATCGAGTGGTTGGGATTTAAGTGGTACGAAATTCATTACGCATCCGATTTCTTCGATAAGATTTACGAACTTGCAATCAAGCTCATCGAGGACGGAAAAGCTTACGTCTGCGACCTTTCCGCCGACGAGATAAGAAACACGCGCGGCACGCTTACCGAACCCGGCACGGAAAGTCCGTATCGTAACAGAAGCGTAGAAGAAAACCTGCGCCTTTTTAAAGAAATGAAAGACGGTAAGTATGCCGACGGCGAAAAGGTTCTGCGCGCAAAAATCGATATGGCATCGCCCAATATCAACCTGCGCGACCCGGTAATTTACCGCGTGTTGCACGCAACGCATCACCGTACGGGCGATAAATGGTGCATCTACCCTATGTACGACTACGCGCACCCTATATGCGACTCCATGCAAGGCGTTACTCACTCGCTTTGCACGCTTGAGTTCGAAGATCACCGCCCGCTGTATAACTGGGTTGTGGAAAACACGCAAGTAGAACACAAACCCCGCCAGATCGAGTTTGCAAGGCTGAACATCACAAATACGGTAATGAGTAAACGCTATTTGAAAAAACTCGTCGAGGACGGAGCGGTTACCGGTTGGGATGACCCACGCATGCCCACTCTTACGGGGCTTCGCGCACGCGGAATCCCCGCGCAGGCTCTTAAAAACTTCTGCGAGGCAGTCGGCGTTGCCAAAGCCAATTCGGAAATCGAATCCGGTTATCTCGAACACTTCGTCCGCGATTACCTGAACGAGCATGCCGAACGAGCTATGGCGGTTATTAACCCCATAAAGGTTATTATCGAAAATTACGAGGGCGAGGAAACGCTCGACTTCGACTGCATGCCGCAAACCGAAAACGGACCTGTTCGCAAAATCGGTTTTTCCAAAGAACTGTATATCTCTGCCGAAGATTTTTCCGACAACCCGCCGCCTAAATTCTTCCGTTTAAAACCCGACGGTTACGTTCGTCTGAAAAACGCTTACATTATCAAGTGCGAAAGAGTCGAATATGCCGAAAACGGTGCTATAGACCGACTTATTTGTTCGTATATCCCCGAATCCAAGAGCGGACACGACAACTCGGGTATGAAAGTAAAAGGCACTATTCAGTGGGTGAACGCCGCCGATTGCGAAGACGTAACGGTTAAAAAATACGACTATCTCCTTAAAGACGCGGAGTATCCAAATCAGGATTTCTCCGAGAGAATGAACTACGACAGCGTGCACGAATTTGACGGCAAAGCGGAAAAATATCTTGCAAATGCCCCGGACGGCGAAAGTTTTCAGCTTTTACGCATAGGATATTATAAGAAGATGACTGAGAACGGCAAAACCGTGCTTTCGGAAATCGTTTCGCTGAAAGACACTTATAAGCCAAATAAATAAACCGTAAATACAAATCTGCAGCCGAAAAACCGGATTTACCGAAAATGGCGCATTTTGTGAACAAAGATATTAAAATTTATACTTTTTTTGCGCGTTTAACGACAATTTACGCAAAATCATATTGACAAATAATGCTTTCGGTATTATAATAAAGCTAAACTAAGCTGATAATTCTATTACTATATAAACGAACGGCAACGGCTCACAGCCGATGCCAAAGAAGGATAACATGTATTGGATTGCTGACGTAATCATGCTCGCTTTTGTCGGGGTGCTTTTGTACCGCGGTATAAAAATCGGGTTTACAAATACTTTTTTCACGCTGTTCACGGCGATACTGTGGATCGTGCTTGCCTTAGGTTTTTCGGCAGGTTTGGTTATGTTCGTACTTAAACCGCTCGGCGTTATGCAGGACGTATCCAACGCGTTTTACGGCGCGGGCGACGGATTGTACTCTTTCCTCGGTTCGCTCGGCGTTACGGGCATACAGCTCCCCGAACTCGAAGCAATGGATATCTTCGCGGGAACAGGATTCGAATCTGTCGATCTTAGCGCTTATATCATCGCACAGTATCTTGCGTACCTGCTGTCGATAGTTATACTTTTCATTCCGATTTACATCTTCTTCCTGTGGGTAGGTCGTCAATTCGAACGCTTTGTAAGATGGGTAAGAAGCCGTTGCGGTTTCTTAAAAGTATTCGGCAGCGTGCTCGGCGGTATCGTAAACGGAGCACTCGCCTGCGTAATCGTCCTCGGCGTGTATTGGTTGGTCGCAGCCCTCAACGGCAGCGGTTTGTTCGATTACACCAATCAGGTTCTTCGCGCAGCGCCTGTATCGGGGCTTATATATCAGCACAACCCGCTTTACTCCATCATCGGTGAAAAAGGTTGCCTTGCCGAAACGGTCGGCAGCATTTTAAACGGCAGTTTCTTAAGCAAGTAAACGCCGAACAACAATTAAAATTTAAAGCTAACGGTCACTCCGTTAGCTTTTTTTATAACAATTTTATATATGATAAAACCGTGCCGGATTTGCGGTTTATTCTGCCGAGGCCGGAAATACGTACCAAAATCTTCCACATGTTGTTTTTCATATTATGATCTGTAAAAAGTCAACACTTTATACAAAATCTCCCGCGGGGATTGCAGCAAAGCACAAAAAAAGCCCGAGTTATAAAAACCCGAGCTTGTTTTTTGTTTGTTTTATTCTTATTCGCCTTTGAAGGGAAGAAGAGCGACAATTCTTGCTCTCTTGACGGCTTCGGCGAGCATTCTCTGATGCTTAGCGCAAACGCCCGTCATACGTCTGGGGAGCATTTTGCCCTTTTCGGTGACGTATTTTTTGAGCTTGTTAACGTCTTTATAGTCGATAGCTTCGGCTTTATCGACGCAGAATTGGCATACTTTTTTCTTATTCATTCTTTTGAACGGCTTTCTTGCAGCGGGAGCGGCTTCAGTCGCAGGAGCTGCGGTAGTAGCAGTCGTAACGTTCGTTTCTTCCATTATAAATTCTCCTTATAATATTTTTTGCGTGAAAACACGCCGATTCCGCAAAGTTTGCGGAGCGGTGCACCCGAAAAGGGGCGTAAACTCCCTATAGTCGGGATAAAACCGCGGGTACGTTATCAGAAAGGCAGAGTGTCGTCGTCCGTCATCACTTCGAGCTCCGGCTTTTTAGAAGGCGCAGAACGTCTGGGTGCGGGTTCGTCGTCACCCTCTCCCGAATTTTTCGAGGAAAGGAATTCAACTTCGTTAGCAACGATATCGGTAACATTACGCTTGATACCGTCCTTATCTTCGTAAGAACGATTCTGCAAGCTGCCGACAACGGCTACTTTACTGCCCTTTTTCAGATATTTACCGCAGTTATCGGCCAAAGCC
>CAKQKA010000022.1 GCA_934247855.1 uncultured Clostridia bacterium
GGACAAATAGCGGCTTGCCGCATAATTAAGTACGACCTTGTTTGCATAGTATATGTACTTACTGAACAAGGTTTGGCATATTATTGAAGCTATCCTCATCAGTCTCGCTAACGCTCGCCGGCTTCTCCGAGGGGAGAAGCCAGAAAAAGTAATTAAGGATATATTATGAAATATACTTTTAGTAACTCAAAATTGACAAATTTATCTCATTGTTTAAGAAAGAACATGACTCCTCAAGAGCGAAAATTGTGGTATGATTTTTTAAAAACGCATAAGCATAAATTTCGTCGACAAAGAGTAATAGGGAACTATATAGTAGATTTTTATTGTGCCGAAAAGAATTTAGTGATAGAGCTTGACGGTTCTCAGCATTATGATGAAGTAAGAATTGAGAAAGATAATGAACGTACCGATTATCTTATAAATAAAGGATTAACTGTTTTAAGATACAGTAATTATGATATAGATACAAATTTTCGCAGCGTATGCGAAGATATAGACAAATTTTTAGAATCTCATTAACAAGCTTTCCCCTCTCGGAGCAATTCCCCCGCTGAATGAGGGAAATGTCGCGCCAGCGACAAAAGGGGCGCGCCGCGCATAAGCGGAGTGGGGACCGCTTGCGGTGGATGAGGACAAATAGCGGCTTGCCGCATAATTAAGTACGACCTTGTTTGCATATTGTATGTACTTACTGAACAAGGATTTACAAATTATTGAAGCTATCCTCATCAGTCTCGCTAACGCTCACCGGCTTCTACGAGGGGAGAAGCTTTGACAAGGATTTACAAATTATTGAAGCTATCCTCATCAGTCTCGCTAACGCTCGCCAGCTTCTCCGAGGGGAGAAGCCTTGATAAGGATTCACAAATTATTGAAGCTATCCTCATCAGTCTCGCTAACGCTCGCCGGCTTCTCCGAGGGGAAGAAGCTTTTGTGTGGCGCAGTTTTGCAAAATCAACTTTTCGAGGAGTCAAATCCATATTTTCTGAAAAATAAAAAAACCATGCGTTATGCAATGCTCTTTAAAAGTGCCTTACATAAAGCATGGTTTTTAAATTTGGGGCGCATTCGATAGTTCTTATTGCTCGAAGATATTGCCCGTTTGGCTTTTCTTTTCTAATTTCTTGATTATAAAAATATATGCGACTGTGAAGAATACAGCTCCGCCGATCCAGGCGCAGGGGTTCGAGAAGCAAGCCCCGGAGAATCCGAAGTTTGTAGCAAGCACCATTGCGGCGAAAAGTCTGAATAACAGTTCGGTTACTCCGCCGAAAACCGTCAGTGCGCTGTATCCCAGACTCTGCAAGCTTTGGCGGAACATCATCAATACGTAAACAAAATAATAGAACGACGATTGAGTCAGTATGTATTGAAAGATCCAGCCGTATATTTTATCTTCGGAGCCTTTAAGCAGTATTTTACCGAACGGCACGCACAACGGAACAATAAGTCCGTAAGCCAGCACGGAATAAAGAACGCCGACGAGCAGTGCGGCTTTTATGCCGTCCTTAACTCTTTGCAGATTGTTTGCTCCGAAGTTTTGCCCGACATAAATCGCCATTGTATTTGCTGCGCCCATAAGGAGAGAACTGAAAACGTTATCGATTTTGCAGGCGGTTGATTGCGCCATGGCGTACCCGCTGTCGGGCAGAGAGTTGAACGCGCGTTGTTGAATCATACAGCCGATTGCCGTTATCGTGAACTGAAAGCCCATCGGCAAGCCCGTTGCGAGATGCCGCCAGGCGAATGAAAGCGAAAATCTGAAATCGGTCTTTTTCAGCCTTAATGCGGGGTGTTTTCTGAATATGATAAGAAAACCTATAAGTGCCGATATTGCCTGACTTATAACCGTTGCCAAGCCTGCCCAAGCAACGCCCCAATCGGTTATGAACAGCAATGAGTCAAGCAGCAAGTTGAGCATTGCCGATATTACAAGAATTATGAGCGGGGTTGTGCTGTCGCCAAGCGCGCGAAGTATCTGCGCGGACAGGTTATAGAACATTATGCCGCCGAAGCCTGCAAATATAGTCGTAATATAGGCTAATGCATGGTCGAAATACAGTTCGTTTGTGTTCAAAACTCTCAGCAGCGTGGGCGCAAGCAGGACCGTCAGCACCGTCATAACGACGGAAACCGCAACCGTCAGCATAATAGACGTTGCGAAGCTTTGCCGCATTTTGTCCGCGTTTTTCGCGCCTACGTACTGGCTTAGCAGTATGCCGAAGCCTGCGGCGATGCCCGAGCCGAATCCGAGGATTAAAAACGACAGCGACTCCGTCAGATTCAGCCCCGTTACCGCGTTTTGCCCGCGCGATAGCGATACGATCAGCGAATCGCCCAGCGTGTACAGGTTCTGAAACATCAGACCGAACGCTATCGGCAACGAGAATATCAGTATTTTTTTAAACGGTGAACCCGTTGTCATATCCATTGTTTTTTGCATATTTCACCATTGTAAAAGTCATATTCGGCGGGCGTTTATATGATTGCCGCCGCAATTATCGTCAAATTCTAATTATAGCCGTGCATGACGGTAAGGTGTGCGTGTGCAAGGCTGTGCCGTTGCCGAGCCGCCGCTCATTTCGTCAATATGTACATTATAATTATGTTGCCTGCTATATGCAAACGAAAAAATAACAATTATGCATTTTGAGCGTTTAATTTTTATATCTTTTGTCGATAATGAGATTGCACGTCGAAAAAGATTATCGAGGGAGGAAAATTATGGCTCGTACGGCGCAGAAAAAAAACATAATACTCGCACTCGTTGCCGTATTTGCCTGCGCGTTTCTTGTGTACGCGTATCTGTACTTCTATTCGCCGTACCCAAAACTCGGCGGCAGAATAACTTATGCGTTCGGCAAATCTACAAGCAATGCAGTATTTGTTCAAGCGGACGATTATGTTTCAGGTACGGAATTTTTCGGTTATAAGGCGGTAAGCGCGTTCTATCCGCTTTGCGACAGCTCAGCCGCCGAAGAACAAATTTCACGACTGATTGGCGAGTACTCGGCAAAAGAGGTATACCGCGAAACAGCCGACGGAACTTGCTGCGTGTACTATTATTCAGAAAAACTTCCGTTTTATAAGGTGTTGTATATCAGTGACTGCGCGTCTTTGCGGGTGGCGCATTGCATTGGTCAAGGCGCGGGACAAACGGGTTCGCAGGCGACCGGGCAAGGATTACCGCAAGGTATGTCGCAAACTCTTTTACAAAGCGTGTTTTCTCGCCCGGCGGTTAAGGTGAATATTCATGTTGCCTATTCGGAGTGCGGTATAAGCATAGGGTGTCCGTTCATATACGGCGGCTTTTAAGCGGTATGTAATGCGTGCAAAAATAATTGCATTTCGCAGTGTTAAAAGTTTAAAAAAACATGTATATAAAACAAAAAATCGGTCAATAACTTAAACGAAAACGGGGGCAAGGTAAGTACGATACATAAATCAGATACATAATTCAGGAGGTATTCTATGGAAACAAAAGGCAAAAATCAATCGTTTTTTATGAGGAACATATATTATTTTATACTCGGGTTTATTCTTGTCGCGGCGATTGCCGTAACCGTTGTACTTGTTCTGACCGACAACGGAGGAATGATAGATACGATGGATAACTCGGGCAATGTAGCCGAAAAACCGCGTGACGATTCGAGTAATATAGACAAGCCGACCGACGATAAACCGAGCGGCGGCGATGAAAAACCGGACGAACCGGACGAACCTACGGACAAGCCGGACGAGCCCGACACTAAGCCGACCGTAAAGATTTCTTTCGTAATGCCTGTGGAAAACGCAACCATTCTGAAAGATTACACGGCAACCTCGGTAGTGTTTAACAAAACGCTCAACGTATATACGGGGCATCTTGCGATAGATTTCGCCGCCGAAGCGGGCACTGCGGTCAAAGCCGTGTTCGACGGGGTGGTCGAAAGCGTGGAAACGTCATATCTTACGGGTACTACGATTACAATCAAGCATAACGACAACCTTAAAACCGTGTACAACTCGATTGAAGCCGACGAAAAGCTTACCGCGGGCGCAACGATCAAGCAGGGCGACGTTATCGGCACGGTTTCGGATAACAACAAGCAGGAATACAAGGACGGCGCTCACCTGCATTTCGAGGTTTACGAGAACGGAAAAAAGATTTCGCCGTATAAATATCTCGCCGTAACCGAAAAATAATCGCCAACTTGTTCATTAAAAGAATAAATACTAAAACTTCGCAATAGCATGTTGTGAGGTTTTTTTTATGTTCGGTTATATCAAAGGTGTAGGGTTTTGTGTGCGTGTTATTCGTAAGATTGCCGTTTGCCTGTCTGTATTGTTGCTACTCGGTGCTTTTTCCGCATTGTTCACGGCTTGCGGCGGCAGTGCGAAAGACAAAGGCAAATATTCGTTAGAGTTGCATTTTGACGGCGAATCGGTTAGTGCGGTTGCAGGCTATTCGCTTGCGCAAGCCGATACGGGCGATAAAATCGTGTTTTGTTACTATCCCGCGGCGTTATGCGGCGGTACGATAGAGAAAATAACCGTAAACGGCAATGACGTTCGCTCCGAGCGTTCGGGCGAACACGATGAGTTTATCGTGTTATATTACGATTTTAAACAAGGCGATTTGATTAAGTTTAAGTACAATTTTACGCCCGAAAAAAACGAGGGCAGGTTGGGTATAACCGATAAAACTGTCAACTTTGCCTTGTTTTACCCGGTAAAGTGCGTAAAAGAAAACGACGAATACGTTATGCACGAGTACACGGCGATAGGCGATCCATTTTATTTTGATTTTTACGATCTCGAAATGCGCTTGTTTTTGCCGTCAACATACGCTTTAGCGTGCGGAGGATACCCCGAAGAATGTAATCCGCAAGGAGGTATCACCGAGTATTTTTATAGTTTTAAAAACGTAAGAAATGTTGCGTTTTCCGCATCGGAAAATTATAACGTTGTAACGCAAAAGTCGGGCTATAAGTCGATTAACTACTATTTTTATAATGATGACAAACCTGAAAATACCCTTAAAGAGGTGGTGGACGCGGTAAACTTTTTTTCCGGTGAAATAGGCGAATACGCGTACGATATTCTAACTTTTGCTCAGTCGCCTTACGAGTACGGCGGTATGGAATATTCAGCTTTTTTTATCTTGGGTGAGGAGAATAATCGCGAGGAATATTTTCACGCCGCCGTGCACGAAACCGCGCATCAGTGGTTTCCGATTGCCGTCGGCTCGGACGAATATTTACGACCGGGGTTCGACGAGGGGCTTGCCGAGTTTTTAACCCGCGCGTTTATAGCAGAAAAAGATAGAGATCGTGCAAATGCAATGTATTTATCCGCGCGCGAAAGTTACGAGGGTTATAAAACTAACTGTTTGTCGGTGGGCAAAAAGCCGCTTGATGCGGGCAATCTTCCGCTTTGCGATTATTCGTCTGCTTACGAATATACGGCAAATGCATATTACGCGTCGTCTTGTGCGTTTGAGCAAACTACCAAAATGTCAGGCGATTTGAACTACCTGAATAAATTTTATGGCAAAAATAAGTTTAAAAACGCAACCGAAAGCGATTTTTTCAATGCAATTTCGATTTTTAAGCGAAAAACCGCAAGAAAACTGCTTAATAATTACGTCTGATTGTTTGTAACTCTTTAAACGCAATTTTCATTTTTATAAACAGTCGCTTGATTTATATTTTGCAATGGACTATAATTAAAGAAAAAAAGGAGGTTTTGTTATGCCTCTGTTCGAGTATAAATGCGAAAAATGCGGAAAGGAAACCGAAGAATTTGTTAAAAACTGCGACATCGAAATAAAATGCCCCGTTTGCGGAGAGGTGATGAGCCGTGTTTACAGCGGAAAAATTTATTCGGCAACAGGAAAAAAATCGGGCGGGTGTTCGGGCGATTGTAAACATTGCAGCGGTTGTAAATAATTTATTAAACTGCCGATAATCGACCTATAAAGGCACTTTTGCTTTTTTCTGATTATATTCATAAAATGCTGTCTTTATTATTTAAAATATGCGATAATCGACTTATAGCTTGATTTTTTTAATATATTTGTGCTGTTATAGCCGGCTTTGATCGACATAATTTTATAGTATATATTATATAGATAAAAGTGTTGACAAAATCGAACGATTTGCATATAATTCAAGTATAGGTTAAAAATGAAAGGCACGGGCGTATGCCGCGTGCGGTACTCGGAGGGTTTTATGTCTCTTTCATTAATATATTACAGAGTAAACGAACTTGAGTTTAAGTTTAACGAAGCGGTTAAGCCTAACACGTCGTTTCAGATAAAACCGAAGATCGAATGTAAAGTCGCCAAGAAAGAGGAAACTTTGTATGTAAATCTTACGCTTAAAATAAACGAGGATATTTCATCGCCCGTTCCGTTCAATCTTAAGATTATGCTTGCGGGCACGTTCAAAACGTCGGACGGCTCGTCGCTCGATACCATCGACCAGAAAGCACAGGTGGGAGAGGTGTTCGCTATGCTTTACCCCTATTTGCGTGCAATCGTATCGTCGCTGACGGTAAACTGCAATATTCCCGCATACATTCTTCCGTCGGTTGATTCCGAGCAGCTTGTAGAGGGCGATGTCGACGCTAAAAAAACAAACCTCAACTAAATCACAAACAGCAAATTTGTACCGTGTGGGTTACCCATGCGGTTTTTTTTGTGCGTTTTTCGGCAAATACCGTTTACCCCCCCCAAAAAAAAACGTTAAACGATTTTTGCATTTTTCAGCGTAAAATTTTTGATTCCTACGTATTTCCGGCATCGGCAGAACAAACCGCAGGCAAGCCGAAAAAAGTCAAATTCGCAGTTAAAGCATTAAAAACCCTGTAGGAAAGCGTTTATGCAAAGCAAAATTAGCGAATGCTAACTTTTTTGAAAAAAATGCAAAAAAGCAGATAAAAACCCTTGACAAGTTAGCGGAGGATAACTATAATCGGTGTGTAGTTAGCCTAAGGTAACCAAAAGGAGGGTAGTTATGCCGCTGTCACTTGCAGAGATAGGCGAAGAGAACACCATTAAAAGAATTGGCGGGACTCCCGAAGTAAAAAAGCACCTTGAAAATCTTGGCTTTGTGGTAGGCGGGCGCGTTACGGTAATAACGTCGCTCGGCGGAAACGTAATAGTCAACGTAAAGGAATCACGCGTTGCCATAAGCGAAGAAATGGCACGAAAAATAATTGTTTAAAAGAGGAATGGACATGAAAACACTCAAAGATGTAAAAATTGGCGAAGTTTGCACGGTGAAGAAACTCAACGGCGAAGGCGCCATAAAACGCAGAATCATGGATATGGGCATCACTAAAGGCGTCAATATCTACGTTCGCAAAGTTGCGCCGCTCGGCGATCCGATTGAAATCACTGTTCGCGGGTACGAACTGTCGCTCAGAAAAGCAGACGCAGAATCAATCGAAGTCGAATAATTTTTTTTGCATTGAGGTTACCCATGGGTAACTAAAGGAGGATTTATGAATACAAGAATTGCCCTTGCGGGTAATCCGAACTGCGGAAAAACAACGCTGTTCAATGCCTTAACGGGGTCCAATCAGTTTGTAGGAAACTGGCCGGGCGTTACCGTAGAAAAGAAAGAAGGAAAGCTGAAAAAGCACGAGGGTGTAATCGTAACCGACTTGCCCGGTATTTATTCGCTTTCACCGTACTCACCCGAAGAGGTGGTTGCTCGTAAGTATCTGGTAGGCGAACGCCCCGACGTTATACTTAATATCGTCGACGGTACCAACCTTGAAAGAAACTTATACCTTACCACTCAGCTCGTGGAACTCGGTATTCCTGTTGTAGTCGCAATCAACATGATGGACGTCGTTCGCAAAAACGGCGATAAGATCAACACCGATGAATTGGCTCGTCAACTCGGCTGCAAGGTAATCGAAATCTCCGCTCTTAAGGGCGATAAGGTTATGGATGCCGCAGAAGCTGCAATCGAAGCTGCCGAAGGAGCAAAGCAGGTTCCTATGCATTCGTTCAGCGGTTGCGTAGAACACGCGCTCGCTCATATCGAAGAGGTTGCGCTCCACTCGCTTCCCGAAGAACAGCAGCGTTGGTACGCGATCAAGATTTTTGAAAGAGATAAAAAAGTTCTCGAAGATTTGAAGATCGGCCCCGAAACGCTGGCACATATCGAAAAGGATATCGTCGCCGCCGAAAAGGAAATGGACGACGACGCCGAATCGATCATCACCAACGAAAGATACATTTACATAGGCACGATAATCAAAGCGTGCTATAAAAAGAAAAGCAGCGGACAGCTTTCCGTATCCGATAAGATCGATAAAGTTGTTACAAACCGTTGGCTCGGCTTGCCGATATTCGCAGCCGTAATGTTCATCGTTTACTTCATCTCGATGGTTACCGTCGGAAGTTTTGCTACCGATTGGATGAACGACGGCGTGTTCGGCGACGGCTGGCACTTGCTCGGAATAGGCTCTGCTCAGTACGAAGAAGCAGCCGAAGCCTGGGGCGAAGCCGACGCGATTGTAAGCGGCTATAACGCATACGTAGAAGAACACGGAACGGCTCCCACCGACAAGTTTACTTACAAACTCGAAGACGAAGAAACTCTTGAAATCACCGTTAAAACGGCAACGCTCGAAGATTACGCCAAAGCGGTGAAAACTAAAGAGGAGATGAAAGAAGAACCCGATCCCGCGAATTACGGCGTATGGGTTCCCGGTATTCCTGCTCTTGTTTCAAGCGGACTCGAAGCCGCAAACGCTCCCGAATGGCTTTCGGGCTTATTGGTCGACGGTATTATTGCCGGCGTCGGCGCGGTTCTCGGTTTTGTACCGCAAATGCTCGTATTGTTCTTATTCCTCGCGTTCCTCGAAGCGTGCGGATATATGGCGCGTATAGCTTTCGTACTCGACAGAATATTCCGTAAATTCGGTCTTTCGGGCAAATCGTTTATTCCTATGCTCATCGGTACCGGTTGCGGTATCCCGGGTATTATGGCTTCGCGTACGATCGAAAACGAACGTGATCGTCGTATGACGATTATGACTACAACCTTTATTCCTTGCGGAGCTAAAGTTCCGTTCATAGGAATGATAGCAGGCGCATTGTTCGGCGGTTCGGCATTGGTTGCTACCAGCGCATATTTCATCGGTATGGCTGCGATAATCGTTTCCGGTATAATGCTCAAAAAGACCAAGATGTTTGCAGGCGATCCCGCTCCGTTCGTTATGGAACTTCCTGCATACCATCTGCCCACTGTAGGTAACGTTCTCCGTTCTACATGGGAACGCGGCTGGTCGTTCATCAAGAAAGCAGGAACAATCATTCTTCTTTCTACTATCGTTGTCTGGTTCACAAGTTTCTTCGGAGTAGTAGACGGAACCTTCCGCATGCTCGCCGAGGACGAACTCGACAGTTCTATCCTTGCAACGATCTGCGGTGCGATTTCCTGGATATTCGCTCCTTTGGGCTGGGGTAATTGGCAGGCTACCGTTGCTTCTATCACCGGTCTTGTCGCAAAAGAAAACATCGTCGGTACGATGGGTATTCTGTACGGCTCTTCCGGCAATACATGGGCAACGCTTGCTCAGCACTTCAACGGTGTAACGGGTTATTCGTTCCTCGTATTCAACCTGCTTTGCGCGCCTTGCTTCGCCGCAATGGGTGCAATCAAGCGTGAAATGAACAGCGCAAAATGGACTGCTTTCGCAATCGGTTATCAATGCGTATTCGCTTATGCGATCGCTCTTATGATCAACCAGTTCGGCACGCTCATTCAGAAGATCGCAGGTTACAACGTAACCGTAAGCGTAATCGGCGTTATCGCTGCGGTTCTCGTACTTGCGGGTATGATTTATATGCTGGTTCGTCCTTATAACGAAAACGGCAAAAAGCCGGTCAAAGCAGCATAATCGGCAAAAACAATTAAAAACAAAGGAGGTTGCTATATGTTTGCATGGATCAAGGCTAATCTTGCTACAATTCTTATATGCATCGGTTTGATTGCTATAGTTGTGGCAATTATCGTTAAATTGGTTAAAGATAAAAAGAGAGGCAAGTCGTCTTGCGGATGCAATTGCGCTCACTGCGCAATGTGCGGTTCGTGCCATAAGCCCTCTTCTCAAAAAGACAAACCCAAACAATAACTTCTTCATAATAACAAAAAATGACGAGAGAATGTGCGTTTTGCGTTCTCCCGTCATTTTTTTAGGGCTTATTCATCGTTTTTTGCCTTGTTTCTGTTGTCGCTTGCAGACCTGAATGACCGTCAAGGTCTATCTCGTCCTGCAATCACCAACGAGCCTTGTTTTTAGTGTTTATCTACGGCGCATAGCATTGTTTCTATTGAGAATGCCCGACCGAGATGACCGTCAAGGTCTATCTCGTCCGGTCATTATCAATGAGCCTCGCTATGCTTGTATCTAAACTCTAAAAATGTTTGTATCTTTATCGCAAAGAACATATTACAGTCTTGCAAAATCAATATAAAAGCTTTCCCTTCGGGGCAATTCCCCCGCAAAACTTGCCTTCGCCTTTCGGAGAAGGGGGACCGCTTGCGGTGGATGAGGACAAATAGCGATCTTTGGTCGCATAATTAAGTAAGACCTTGTTTGCGTAAAGTATGTCCTAACTCAACAATGATCCACAAATTATTGAAGCAGTCCTCATCAGTCTCGCTTAACGCTCGCCGGCTTCTCCGAAAGGGGAAGCCTTGATAATGATTTACAAATTATTAAAACAATCCTCTTCAGTCATCAGTCGCTATGCTCCTGCTGCCGCCGATTGTGCGCAGCGTCCCATTTTATTACCCGCGATTATTCAATGTAATAGTGCAAAGTATACAATAGATAAGGCGATAAATTGAGCAATTTGCCTATTGTATTTTTTTATATAATAAGGTATAATAGTAAGGTAAAATGAAACAAATCCTTTCGGAGGGAAATAATGGCAAGTCTTAACTTAAAGCACATCTATAAAGTCTATCAGTCCGGCGTTACCGCCGTTACCGACTTTTCGCTGGATATCGACGATAAAGAGTTTATCGTTTTCGTCGGACCTTCCGGTTGTGGAAAATCCACAACGCTTCGTATGATCGCCGGTCTTGAAGAGATTACCGACGGCGAACTCTACATCGACGGCAAACTCGTTAACGACGTTCAGCCCAAGGACAGAGATATAGCGATGGTTTTCCAGAACTACGCTTTGTACCCGCACATGACCGTTTACGATAACATGGCGTTCGGTCTTAAACTCCGTAAAATGCCCAAGGACGAAATCGACGCAAGAGTTAAAGAAGCGGCGAGAATCCTCGGCCTCGAAGTTTATCTGCAAAGAAAACCGAAGGCGTTGTCCGGCGGTCAGAAACAAAGGGTTGCGCTCGGAAGAGCAATCGTTCGTGAACCGAAAGTATTCCTTCTCGACGAACCTCTGTCCAACCTCGATGCTAAGCTCCGTGCTCAGATGAGAACCGAGATCACCAAGTTGCATCACCGTCTTGCTACCACGTTCATTTACGTTACGCACGACCAGGTCGAAGCTATGACCATGGGTACTCGTATCGTCGTTATGAAAGACGGTTTCATTCAGCAGGTTGATGCTCCGCAGAAACTTTACGATTATCCCGCAAACAAGTTCGTTGCAGGCTTCATCGGCACTCCGCAAATGAACTTCTTCGACGCTAAGCTCACCGGCACTAAGGATAGAGTATGCGTTGAATTCGAAGGCAACACCGTTGTTCTTCCCAAGGCTAAATCCGAAAAGATCGAAGAACTCGATAAATACCTCAATACCGGCAGGGAAGTCGTATTCGGCGTTCGTCCCGAGGACATGCACGACGAAGCAAGCTTCATCTCTTCTTCAAGAGATTCGGTTGTAAACGTTGTTGTAGACGTTGTTGAAAAACTCGGCGCGGAAACGCAACTTTACTGCGTATTCGATAAAGGCGAACCTATCGAAGCCGACGACGGCAAGATCAAGAGTCTTGTTGACGGCGAAACTCAGATGATCGCTCGCGTTGACTCCAGAACCACCACCGAAAGAGGACAGAAGATCGAACTCGCTATCGACATTATGCACTGCCATTTGTTCGATAAAGAAACCGAACTTACCATTCTCAGCGGCGATGGCACCAAGGCTTACGTTCCCGAAAGAGAACTTGAAAGACTTGCCAACGGCGAAGCTATTCCCGGTGCGCCTGTTGTAAGAGAGAAAAAGTCCTTTAAGGATCTTTTCAAAAAGAAAAAGGCAGAAGCTCCCGCAGAAGAAAAAACGGAAGAAACCGCTTCCGAAGAAAAAGCGGACGACAACAAATAATAATTAAACGATATCAAAGACCGTCGGGCTATATCCTGACGGCCTTTTGTTTAAATCGGGCGAATTGCGTTTGATTTACAGGCAATTTGTGGTACGCGCCGAAATAAGCAAACAGTAAGAAAAACAACGAATATCAAATTTATAAAATCAGCAATAATTTGGTGTTTATTTTGCAAAGTCCGATTTTTGAGGTGATTTATGAAAAAAGCATTCTTTTGTATTTTTTGCTTTATGTTTGCGTTAGCGGCCGCTTGCAAACCCGCACAAAACAAGCCCGAAGAAAATATGCCCGCAGGGATTTTATCCGTCGTTTTTGCAAAAACTGCATTTTCGATAAACGAAGATATCGATGCGACGATTTATATCGGTATGGATGACGGGTATGAAAATTATGCGAATAAACACCCGAACTTTCGTATTCAACTCAAAGTTACGGATAACGGGCACTTTTATGGCAACGTCGGCGGGCGGGTTTTGAAAGATTTGGCAATCGATCCTTTGCTTTATGATTATTCGGTTGAAAACGGTGAAGAACCTACTTTTAACTATTCCGAAACTTTTACATTGCCGTCCGAGCTTTTTGTCGGTAACGAGGGAACTTTTTACATTTTTTTATCTTTAGTGGCTGACGGGCTGTATAAATACATTCCTTATGAATTTTCATATTCTATAATAGACGAACAAATTTTCTGTAATAGACGAACAAATTGAGATTATAAAAGTAAAAGCCGATTGATATAATTGAAGAATTTTAAGCGTGCGGAAAAGTATGCGGCAAAATTACGCTTTTTGCATAATATAAAAAATAACGACGAATAAACTTGCTTAACACATTTTTTTATGCTATAATCACCTTGGCGGAGCAGATATGACCGTGCCGTAGATTTGTGCGATTTTGCTTTGCCGATGCAACCCCGTAGGATACAAATTTTACATGCGAGGTACACGCCTATGAAAACAGTAAACGAGCGAAGAGAAAGTTGTTTTTTTCTTCGCGCTTTTTTTAACGAAAAAGTCGGATTTTTGTGCGGCTTGCCTTGCGTGAGCAGAAAGTAAAGGAGAATGATTTATGCAAAAAAAGAGAATTATTATCGTTATAATTCTGGCGATAATCGCAACGCTTGCTGCCGTGGGCGTTACGATAGGCGCTTGTCGTGCGAAAAAGGGCGGCGACGTTACGATAACGTTTAACGTAAACGGCGGAAAAGAAATATCTGCCGCTACCGTTAAAAAAGGCGAAAAATATATTCTTCCGACCGCGGAAAAGGACGGGCTTGTTTTTGCCGCCTGGTATTACGACGATAAGTTCGCAAACGTTTGCCCTAAAGAGATAACCGCGGAAAAGGACGAGAAACTTTATGCGCGCTATTATGCCGTTATGACTTTTGATGTAAACGGCGGCACCGATATTGCGGAGCGAAAGTATTACGAGGGCGATACTATAGGCGAATTGCCCATAAGTTACAAAAGCGGTTTTTCTTTTTACGGTTGGTTTTACGACGCGGAGTTTGGTAAAAAAGTCGATAAAAACGATCTTATAACACGCGCGACCACCGTTTATGCGAAATTTGCCGAACTTGCCGACACGATCAGAAAGGTTGCCGGCGTAAAGGGCGTTTCCGATGTGCCCGAGTTTGAAATCAGCACGGACGATCTTGTTTTGCATAACGAAAACATATCGGACTACATATCGCTTGTTTCCGCTAACGGCGAAGAGCTTTCGCTTATTTGCCGTCCGTCGGGCAGCGGTCGATATATTGCCGAACCGAACAAAAAACTTGAAGAGGGCATGACCTATACGGCAAAAGCCTTGTCTTCGCTTGTAAAATTCGTTACGGTAGACGGCAACGATACCGACGTTGCCGACGAGGTAACGCTGACCACGTATAAAGAACAAAAAGAGATAATCGAGAAAAAACCGACCGTGCACATAACGTCCGATAACCTTGCGCGCTTTGAAGAAAACGTCAACGTTTATATGGACAAAGGCTTGGAAAAGGACGTAAACAGAATTACGCTGAGGACGGACAAGGAAATTGCCGCCGGCACGATTCTGACGATCGGCGAGAATGTCGAAGAGCAGGACGACGATTACATTTGCAAGGTGATTTCCGTAAAGAAAGAACGGATGCAGTACGTCGTCGGGCAGGAGATTTTAGAGGATGATTTCGTGGTGGCGGAGGTTGTTTCGCCCGACGTTGATGATATATATTACGATATAGACATTTACGGCGAGCGGCAAGCCGAACTCGAGGGGGTTGTCAGCCTTTCGGCGGAAACCGTTGCCGAAAACGTTGCGAAGAACGACGGCGTGGTTATGCTTAAACGAGCAGTCCGTAATGCGGTCGCTCAATCGCCGACCGTTACGGAATACGCAAAATCGCTCCCCACAGAGGCGGAAAGAACCGCGCTCATGGCGGCTATAGGCAGCTTTGATTTCAAATATCCAACGGTAAGAATAGATATCAGCGGCACAGTGCTTTCTTTTGAAATAGCGCTCGGCGGCGAAATTCAGATAAAAAACATTAAAATCGCCGTTTCGGTTACCATAAAAAACCGCACGCAGGTAGATTATCGTTACACCATTTGTAAATCGAAGCTGGTTACGTTAAACCCGCTTTTGTGGTTTTATACCGACGTTAAAGTGGAGCTTAGCAACGACTTTTCTTTATCGCTTGCGGCGACCGTGGAGTTTGCCGATTCAGACGACGATATTCACGGAATTATCGATATAACGGACGAAGTCGAATATATAATGGATATCTCCAAAGACGGGCAGAATAAGTTTGCCGAGGCAATCTCGGGCAGCCCGCTCTGGGACGACGAAAGCGATCTCGAATATGCCGACATTTTCAGCATACCTTTGGGGCAGATACCTTTGCCCGTGCCCGTAGTTTCGCTTATGCTCGAGTTCAACGTTGTGGGTTCGTTGGGTGCGCGTGCGGGGTTGTATGTGGAATTCGCTCACCATTACGTGGAAACAACCACGCTTGCGAACGGCTCTTCGCCCGCTGGCGAGAACGGCAAGCCCGTTATGTATAAAGAATTTATGTTCACAAGGGCGACCACCGCGAACGAAATCGATATTTCCATAACCCTGAAAGGTCAGGTAGGGTTCAGGTGCGGGCTCGAAGCGAGGTTGTCGCTTTCCGTGCTCAAACTCAACAGCGTTGCATCGGTTTACGTTTCTTTCAGGTTTGGACCGTATATCGAACTCAGCGGACTTGTCAGTTTTAAATATTCTTACGACGTCATAACCAAGGAATCCGAAAAACAGCTTTTAGGCGGTATGTATCTCGAGGTCGGGTTGTTCGTCAACGCGAAATTAGGTGCGAAGTTCCTTGTTTACGACATAAATACCGATATTTTCGATAAGAAGATAGCCCTTTACGGCGTGGGCGACAGGCTTATTCCGCTCGGATTTACCGAAAAATCCAACTCGCCCGAAAATCCGTACGTTATCGTTTCTCGCTACGGCGGCGTGCGTATGAATTCGGTGCAGATGAAATATCTCGATATAGTTACGGGCGAGGAGGTCGTAGACAACGCGTTAAGGAACAGGTACGGCGCGCAGTTATGGTACGAATTCGAGTTCGTGGACGTACCCGATTATCAGACGAAAGGTTATGAGGACTACGTAACGCTTAAAGACGGCGGCACAACGCTTATAAGCAAAAATTATCCGTATAAAACGCTTAATTTCGTGGTTAAAGCAAAACTGCTTCAGCGGCACGGCGTTTACGCGAGCGGAATCGAACGTATTTTCTACGTTGAATTCCGCAATCCCGACGGTAGAGATTACGCAACTCAATACAGCGAATTTATCAACGATTATTACGTAGGCGGCGGTTCGAGACACTCGGAAGTATTGGCAAGACTTGCGTTTAAAGAAGGGGAACAAGTCACTCCTCCCGATTTTACGGCGGAAACGTTGCCGATTCGTCAAGGATATTATCTTGACATGAATGACCTTTGGGAAAAATATTATCCGTTTTTAGGCAACCGGGTAGACGACGAGTTCGACGGAACATTCCCCGTGGTAACGTACGAAAACGCAAATATGATCTTCAAGGGCTACATGATCGTAAACACTTGCTACTACAGACTCAAATGGAAGCAGCGGTCGTATACGGCTAAATTCTATTACCCGGAATATTCGGCTGCCGATACGGTAAAGGAAAACAAGCTGCTTAAGGAAACGCAGATGATATATGTTCCGTCGCTCTCGTATTTCGTGCTTTTAACGGATAAAATAACCGCGCCCGAGATTTACGGAAAGAAATACAGCGCGTTCGTCAGCTCCTGCGGACTTCGGTTCGTAGCCGATTACTATCTTGTTTCGTCCGACGCGGACGCGTTCAAGAATTTCGACATAGCGGACGGATATTACCCCGTAATTCATGTGAATACGGAATCCGATTTGTTCCTTGAAGATTTTGAGGCGATACTCGGCGGTGCGGAGTTTGTTGCAAAGTACGACGACCAAAACGTGTATACCGAAACTTACGTTCTGGAAACAGGCACGGTCAAACGCGTTAAAGCGGAATACAAACCCTTCGATTACCCGAACGGCTCTATTCGCCCGATACCGCCGCAGGAATTTGCAATCGGCTCGGAATTTACCGCCAACGGTAAAACTTATATTATAAAAGGCTATCGGGATATCAACCCCGCGGACGAAAACAACTGCCGTTATTATACGGTGGACGACATGCCCGACGTTACCAAGAACAGGATTTATTATTTGCTGTTTGATCGCAAAGGGTATGACGAGTTGCCCGTTTATTACGTCAACATAGTGGCGAACGGAACGTCAATCGGTTCGTACGGCGTTAAATCTGGCGAAGAAGTCAACCTCGCCTTGCTTAAAATCAATTATTCGGACGAAAGGGTAATAAGCAGGCTGACGGGGTATGCGCAATCGGAAATAAGCCAAACGATTGATAGCTACTCGGTGGAATGGGATGAAACCGCAATTCCGACCGACGGAATGCCCGAGCACGATATCGTGGTAAACCTCACCGCGGAGTATACGTTTAAGGAGTTGCGCGCGGAATTTGTTTTGACCGACGCGCTTCAGAGTTTTGCGGGACCGGTATCTACCGAAGTGTTGGAAGACGGCAATATAGCGCATGTGGAAAAGGGCAGAACGTGGGTGAAAGATACGACCGACGAATCGGCGTTTTATCCGCTGCCGAAACTTAACGATTATTTTAACAGTGCAAACAGAAAATATTACTCTTTCTACGGCTGGCAAGACGCCAACGGCGACGAGATGCCATACGGCATCCGCATTGCGTTCGTAAAGAACGAGAGATATATTCCCGTATTTGCCGAAAAGACAATGCCTGCCACTCTTGCGTTCGTCAGCGTGGGAGATTACGGTTACGAATATTACTACAAGATAGTCGAGGGCGATTATTTCGGAAAAACGCTCGCAAAGGTTATTGCAGATGAAAAGATTGCCGCGCCCGATCGCGGCGACGTTGAAGGTCGCTATGAATACGAGTTTATCGGTTGGGGCGTAAACGCCGACGAGTACGTTATCGGAACGGAAAAAGAGTCCGACGGCAACGTAAAAACGTATGTTGTTTTCAAAGCCGAGTTTAAACAAAGTAACAAACGTTACGTTACCGTGTTCGACGCGCTCGGCGGCAAATTCGCAAACGGCGCAAAAACGCTTGAAGTAGACGGACGTTACGGCGACAAATTAGATATCGTTGCCGAAGATTACGCAGACGAAAAAGGTAAATTCACCTTTGTTTGCTGGACTACCGTGCCGTATTCGCTCGCACACAGGGCGGATAAAGACGACCTTGTGGCGGGCATGCACGAAACGTATTACGCCTATTATTCGCTTGAGCCTGCGACTATAACGCTTACGTTCAAAGGTCGCGTCGAGGGCGTAACCGACGGAAGCGGAGTCGTCTATTTCGACGGCGACAAGACCAAAACCGAGCTGAAAGTAAGCGATTTGTACGGCAGAGGTTACTATCTTACCGCAAATAGGTTTACGGTAGACAGCGTATCGAAAACTTTCGTGCCCGACTACCTTAAATGGACTGCCGACGGCGAAGAACAAAGAAGCGCATTCTACAACGACGGTTATATGGCGTATATTCCGTTCGACCGTGACGCTACGGTAGAAATCGTGTTCAAAGCGGGTACGGACAGAATCGTAAATATCGCGTTCGTGTCCGACGGCGAGTGTTACGAGCTTGACGGCACTTTGATAGAAGGCATTATCTGTAACGGATTTATGAGCGGTTTCAGACACGTTGCCAACTATTACGAAGCGTACGGCTCGAAGATGCTTGCTCCGAACGTAGATTATTACAGCGAAAACTATTATCGCTTCGATCGTTGGGAAAGCAAACCCGCGGACGGAAGCGTGCCCGTATCCGTCAGGGCGGGTGAGGAAATAGTCTTTACCGATGACATTGTTTTCTATGGCGTATACGTTCACGACACCACGGAAAAAGTACAGCTTACTTTCCGAGCCGATACTTATAATTCAGCTGCGATAAGCGGCGAAGATCTTGCCGGATTAACGATTTTTGCCGACGGCAGCGTAGAAATAATCGATTACGGCACGGCGGGAGAGAAGGTGACTTTCGATAAAACTCCCTCTTGCAAAGGCATGCGATTCGTCGGTTGGACTGCCGACGGTAAAGAAGTGATTACGGCAAGCGAACTTAAAGAAACGACATATTCGACAAAGATTAAGTATTATGCGGTTTATGAGCGCGCGGGAGATGTTTTTGAGGTAACGCTCAACGCCGGAGACGGCAAGTTTACCGGCGGCGAAACGGAAAAAACGTTTAATAATATTCCGTTCGGACGGCTCGCCGATAAACTCGAAAAACCGCTTGCTGATGCGACGGATCTTGTTTTCAGCCATTACGAGGATGAGGACGGATACCCGATCGTCGCTATCGAGCGGAATATAAAACTTTACGCAAAATACGCAAAACCCGTTTCAACGTTCAAGGATTTACAAAACATAAATCTTGCGCCCGAACAAAACTATGTCCTGACAAATGACATAATCGAGGGCGGCGCGATCTTCGACTACGACAATCTCGTGGACTGGACCGCGCTCGGAGCGGACGCACAAAG
>CAKQKA010000023.1 GCA_934247855.1 uncultured Clostridia bacterium
TTTATGCAATGTAAATATACGTGGTTAATAAAAAGACTTGCTTTGACGTTTTTGCGGTACGGGCGAAAGAGGTAGATAATGGAAAAGACTTATGCAATAGAAAAGCATGCCGAATGGAAAGGCAAAATAGAAACAAAAGTAAAGTGCCCCGTGGATACCGAAGAGGATCTTGCGGTTTGTTATACTCCCGGCGTTGCCGAGGCTTGTCTTGCGATAAAAGACGATCCAGAACTGAGTTTCGAGCTTACGGGCAGGCAGAATACCGTTGCCGTTATAACGGACGGAACGGCGATTCTCGGTCTTGGAAATATCGGTCCCGAGGCGGGAATGCCCGTTATGGAAGGCAAGTGCGCGTTGTTTAAAAAGTTCGGCGACGTGGATGCGTTTCCCATTTGTTTAAGAACGACCGATACCGATGAAATTATTCGCATAATCGAGTGTATGCAGGGCAGTTTCGGCGGCATAAATCTTGAAGATATAGCCGCGCCGAGGTGCTTTGAAATCGAAGAACGCCTGAAAAAGGAATTGGAAATCCCCGTATTCCACGACGATCAGCACGGAACGGCGATAGTTGTAGGCGCGGCGACGATCAACGCCGCAAGAATTTTAAACAAAGAAATATCGTCGCTTAAAGTGGTTATCAACGGTGCGGGGGCCGCGGGCATAGCGATCGGTAAATTTCTGCTCGCAATGGGCGTTGAGGACGTTGTTATGCTCAATCACTCGGGTATTATATGTCGCGGCGAGCAATATAAAAACCCCGCGCAAAGCAAGATTGCCGAAGTGACGAATAAACGCTGCATTAAGGGTACGCTTGCCGACGCTGTGAAGGGCGCGGATATGTTTGTGGGCGTTTCGGTCGGCAACGTGCTTACCGAAGAAATGGTCAGAACAATGGCGGAAGATCCTATCGTGTTTGCTCTCGCGAATCCCGTTCCCGAAATCAACCCCGAACTTGCGTTGCGCGCAGGTGCTAAAATTGTGGGTACGGGCAGCAGCCGTTATCCTAATCAGATCAATAACGCGCTTGTTTTTCCCGGATTGTTCAGAGGCGTGCTCGACGTGCGTGCCCGCGACGTAACCGACGAAATGATGATTGCGGCATCCCGCGGGATTGCTTCCGCTATTTCGGATGAAGATCTTTCTCCGTCCTGCATTTTGCCTAAAGTCATAGACATAAACGTACACAAGGCGGTTGCCGAAGCCGTAAGAGAAGCGGCTATCGCCTGCGGCGCGGCAAGACTCAAAAAATAAGAGCCGAAAAGTGCAATAATCGACCTGTAGCGCGGCTTTTATCGTTTCAGACTAAAAAAGGTCGTAATAGAAGAATTTAAGTTTAAATGTGCGATAATCGACTTATAGGCGGATTTTTAGCAAGATACAGCAATTTAACGTGCGGCGCGGAACAATATGCGTTTTCTTGTAGCATCGCTCTTAATACCATAAATATAATGAAAAGCGGGTTTTGAATAAATTCGCTTTTTTTATCGGTAAAACTTATGAAAATCAGTTAAAAAAATAAAATAACAAAAAGCTCGCTTTATTTGAAATAAGGCGAGTTTTTTGTTGACAATGCGTTTTATGTGTGATATCATTTCGATATCAAATAAAATCATTTATCGATTTTAAAGGAGTCAGTTATGGAAGAAAAGGTATTAAGCGGCAAGAAGAACGGTATGCTCGTGTTGTTGCTCGGCATTGTTATGGTTATAGCCTGCATTGCGTTTTTTGTTGTCGGCGGTATGGAAGCCGAGGCTGCGGAAGCGGAGGGCAGATCTCAAACTTTGGGCATCGCGCTCATTTGTCTCGGTATTCTTACGTCTTGTCTTATCTGGGTTCCGTTTTGTTCGATTAAGGTTTTAAAACCGCAAGAGGCGCTCGTGCTCACGCTGTTCGGCAAATACGTCGGCACGCTCAAGGGCGACGGCTTTTATGCGGTAAACCCTTTTTGTCAGGCGTTCAACCCCGCCGCAATGACCAAACTTAAACAAAGCGGCGACGTAGGGCATGTTTCCGCGGGTGCGCCCAAGGATTCGGACGCGGCTATGATTGAGGCGGCGAATATGGCGGCGAACAAGAAGATTTCGCTCAAAATTCTTACGCTTAACAACAACAAACAAAAGATTAACGATTGTTTAGGTAACCCCGTCGAAATCGGTATTGCAGTTATATGGCGCGTCGTTGATACCGCAAAAGCGGTGTTCAACGTGGATAACTATAAGGAATATCTCTCCTTGCAGTGCGACAGCGCGGTGAGAAATATCGTTCGCATTTATCCTTACGACGTTGCGCCTAACGTAGATACCACCGGCGACGGCATTGCCGACGAAGGGAGTTTACGCGGTTCCAGCGAGGTGGTTTGCTCCCGTATTCGCGACGAAATTCAGTCGAAAGTCAACATCGCGGGTATAGAGATCATCGAGGCTCGTATTACATATCTTGCATACGCAACCGAAATCGCTTCCGTAATGCTTCAGCGTCAGCAGGCTTCGGCTATAATCGACGCAAGAAAGATGATTGTCGACGGCGCTGTCGGTATGGTGGAAATGGCTCTCGAACGCCTTAAAGAAAACGGCGTTGTCGAACTTGACGAAGAGCGCAAGGCGGCTATGGTTTCCAACCTGCTTGTTGTTCTTTGCGGTAACCGCGACGCTCAGCCCGTTGTAAATTCGGGTTCGATTTATTGATCGGACGGGCATTTGCCTTGATTTGACTGCGCTGCTTGCAGGGCTGTATGTGATTGACGGAGGTTTGTATGGCTGATAACAAAAAACAAATACCGCTCAGAATAAGCGAAAGTCTTTATAACGAACTTGCGCGCTGGGCGGACGATGAATTTCGCTCCGTAAACGGGCAGATAGAATATCTGCTTACCGAGTGCGTTAAAAAGCGCAGAAAGAGCGGTGGCGGCTCAGCCGATTTCGGTGATAAAGAGAATAAATAAAATAAAAGCGGAGTGCGTTAATTTGCGCATTCCGCCGATTTTTTTGCGATAATAAAGGCTTTGCAAAGTCGCGCGGCGGCGGTTTTGTAAAGCCTTTTGTCGTTGTGTTAAGTTTTATCGTTTAAATCTTTTTCCATTCTGCGTAAAGTACCGTTCCGCTTTCAATGGTTTTGAGTTCTTCGTCTGTAATGCAGGCTTTATATTCGGTCATGTTGCCGTAGTCGGGTGTAACCGTGTACGGTTTGTATACGACTTCGCCGTTCTCGGATTTTTTCCAACCCATAAATTCATAGCCTTCGCGATAGGGTGCCGTGCGGTAGCTGCCGCTTTTATACTTAATGCTGTAAGCGTCGGCAGAATAAAAGTTTTTGTCTGCGCCGTCGGGTATGTATTTTAAGGAGTAAACATACGGAACGTCGTTGTCTTTACCTAACGTTACATCGGCAAACAGCGAACCGCTGCTGACAATATTGAACGAATTGGATGTTCCTTCCGAATAAACCGTACAGCCGTAAAACGCTTCCTGCATGGCGTTTACGCTTCTCGGCAGGGCGACGGCTAACTTAAAGCAATAAGCAAACGCCGACGTTGTTATCTGGCTGAGATTCTGCGGGAAAACCACGGTTTCGAGATTATAGCAATCTGCAAACGCTCCGAGCGGAATAACCCTCATACTCTGCGGCAGGGTAACTTTTTTCAGTCCGTAACCGTAAGCAAAAGCATATTGTTCCAACTCAACGCCGCTTGGAATTACGGCTTCTTCTATATCCGAGAATGAAAAAGCATAACTGCCGATCGTTGATACTTCTGACGGGAAGTTTTCGGCTTTCAGTCCGCAAACAAGCGTGCCGCCGTCAAGTATAAAGTTGTTTACCGCGGTGTATTTGCAGCCGGATTCGGTCTTCACGCTTGTGAGCGAAACGCATCCTTTGAAAAGATTGCCGAGAATCGTGGTCGTAGTCTCCGGGATGGTAATCGTCTTTAAACTTGTGCAGTCGGCAAAAATCGGATAAAACTGAGAATTGAATTGTTCGACTTTACCGAGGTTTATCTGTTCGAGGTTCGTGCAGTTGTTAAAAGCGCCGCTTGCCACTTTTTTAACCGAATCAGGCAGGGTGAGTTGTTTCAGGCTCTTATTGCTGTCGAAAGCATATGAATAAATAAGCTCTATATTGTCGGGTATCGTAAAGTTGCCGACGGCTTTGATAAGGTTAGTTTCGTTTGCGATAACGCATCCGTCTTTGGAAACGTATGCGCCGGGGTTTTCGGGATCGTCCTGCAAAATATCTATTTTTTCAAGGCTGTCGCATCCTCTGAAAAAGCCATAGCCCGGCGAATCGATAGTTTTCAGGGAGGCAGGCAGCGTAACTTCTTTCAAAGAAGAACAGTTATTGAAAGCCGAGGCGAACATAGTGTTGAGTCTGCTCGGAAAATCGACTGATTTTAATTGTTTGCAGTCATAAAACGCGTAGTCGTATATCAAAAGCAGGTTTTGCGATAATTTAACTCTTTCAAGAGCAGTGCAACCCGAAAACGCGTAACTGTTTATCACTTCCACGCTGTTGGGCATCCATACGCTTTTGGTTTTTTTGTTCGATAAATCACCCACGGCGATTACGCTTGACGTGCCGTCCGGCGTGAATGCCGGAATAATGAGCTTATCGGGGAAATCTTCATCGGCTATATCGGAGTTTTTGGCTATCATTACGCCGTTCTTTTTGTTGACCGTTACGCTTGTGTATGTAAAGAGTCCGTCAACAAGTATCGGTCTGTAAACAAGCGTTTTCGAGGGGAGTGAGTCGCCTTTCGGATCGTCGTTCATTGCAAGAACGGACATTTTATACGTAACATACTCGGTCGTAACGTTCAAAAGGTCGAACTTGTTATCGTACGTAACGTGGTTTTCGCCGTTTATCGTAACAAGATAGGCGTCTGCGCCGTCCACCTTGTCCCATTGCAGATAGTCCTCTTCTATTCTTACGTTGTCGGGCGTGGTGAGTCGGGTATTACTGCAAGCCGTGCCAAAAACGCACAGAACGGCTGTCGCGGCAACGACAAGCAATATCAAAACGGGGTATTGTTTTTTCATGGTATACCTCCTGTGGTTTCCTGCGTAATAGTTCTGCAGCCCGTGCGTTTTTTTAACGCGTTGTCCAAAGCGCGTCGTACGGCTGCGCAAATCATACACATGTTTATTTTAAGAATATAACATATCAAACAAGTAAAGTCAATTTTTTTCGCGCCCCAAACGGCAATGACGTGATTTTGTAAAACTTTTTTAACCGAAAAGTTGTAGGATACAAGCTCCGGTTCAACATAAAGCTTTCTTCTGTTTTTTTACCTGAAAATACCTCTATAAGTCGATTATTGCGGGTTTCGGCGCATAAAGAGTAAAAATAAAAGCGACCTGCAAACGGAAAAAGTCCGCCTATAGGTCGCTTATTCGCTATTTGACGATAATTAGAGATTAATCGGGATAACCGTCGGGATTTTTCATCTGCCAGTTAAGTTGATCTTTGCACATATCGTCCAAAGTCTTTTTCGCCTCGAATCCGAGGTATTCTTTTGCAAGGCGCGTGTCTGCATAGCAGGTGTCGATATCGCCGGGGCGGCGCGGCGCGATTGAGTAGGGAATGGGTTTGCCTAACGCTTTCGCAAAACCGTTGATCATCTCTAACACGCTGTAACCTCTTCCCGTGCCGAGGTTGACGATGTAAAGTCCGCTGTTTGAAAGCAGTTTATCGACTGCGAGAACGTGACCTTGAGCAAGGTCTACAACGTGAATGTAATCGCGGACGCCTGTTCCGTCGGGCGTGTCATAATCGTTACCGAAAACTTTTACCTCGGGCAGTTTGCCTACCGCAACTTTTGTGATATACGGGCAAAGGTTGTTAGGGATGCCGTTGGGATCCTCGCCGATAAGTCCGCTCGAATGTGCGCCTACCGGGTTGAAATAACGCAATATTCCGATGTTCCAGCTGTTGTCCGCTTTATAGATATCTTTCAGAATGTATTCTATAAAGAGTTTGGTCGAGCCGTAAGGGTTGGTCGTGGAAAGGGGAAAGTCCTCGGTAATAGGAACCGAAGCGGGTTTGCCGTAAACCGTTGCAGAAGAGGAGAATACAAGATTTTTGCAGCCTGCCGCGCGCATAGCTTCAACCAGCACTAGCAGCCCCGTAATGTTGTTGTGATAATATTCAACGGGTTTTGCAACCGATTCGCCGACTGCCTTAAGCCCTGCAAAATTGATTACCGCGTCAATCTTGTGTTCTGCAAAAATCTTGTCAAGCGCGGCGCGGTCGAGTATGTCGTTTTTATAGAAAGGAATTTTTTTGCCGACAATTTGTTCAACGCGCTCCATTGCAGCCGGTTTGCTGTTTGAAAGGTTATCCACAACCACCACGTCATAACCGGCATTGATGAGTTCTATGCAGGTGTGCGAGCCGATATAGCCTGCGCCACCGGTAACGAGTATTGTTTTCATATTATTATTTGCCTCCGCAAAAAATGTTTCGATTAAATATATTTTATCGGGCGGAACGATGTGTCAAAACAGGTGATAATCGACTTATAGCCCGACTTTTTATATCTTTTTTCTTATTTTTCGTTATAGTACTTGTCGACTATAGCGTTCATCTTGTCGAAAACCGATTCCATATCGGAAACCAGTTTGAACTGCGTTCTCGTACGGTCAAGGTTGTGGTTTTCGCGTTTGATTCTGAAATAAACGTCGCCCTCGAGGTGGTCGGTCAAAAATCTTATACCGCATTCGTAGGTCATTAAAATTGCGCCGAGCGCAAGGTTTTTGGCTTCTGCGGGCGTCATAGAACTGCGCAAAGTCGACATATAACCCTTGACGTATTGTTCAAACAGCGCGATATCGAAATTGACTTTCGAAAGGTCCTGTTCGTCCTCCGCTGCGGGGTTGCATCCGAAACGAATGGAATCGCCGAAATCGTAAACGATGGTACCCGGCATAATGGTGTCGAGATCGATAACGGCAACCGCTTTGTCGGTCGCGTTGTCGATAAGCACGTTATTCAGCTTGGTATCGTTATGGGTAACCTTGCAGGGGATAACGCCGTCTTGTAACTGCCGAACGATTTTATCCACCAGAGGTTTATGCAAAAGGGCGAATTTAACTTCGGCTTTTACGCTGTCAAGCCGCCCGGCTTTGTTTTCGGCAATGGCTTTTTCAAGATTTTCAAAACGCTTTACCGTATTGTGAAAGTTCGGCAGCGGTTCATATAATTTAGAGGCGTCGAACTCGGCGAGCAGATTGGCAAAATTGCCGAACGCAACCGCGCTCTGATAAAAATGCTCGGGCTTTTCAACCTTCTGGTAAGCCGTTGCGCCGTCGAT
Organism: uncultured Clostridia bacterium; assembly: GCA_934247855.1. Taxonomy (GTDB): domain Bacteria; phylum Bacillota; class Clostridia; order Christensenellales; family Borkfalkiaceae; genus HGM11416. Next base: position 7,307 of record CAKQKA010000023.1, read on the forward strand.
AAAGAGGTATACACGGAAGAAATTCGTGCCGTCGCAGTAATACAAACCGTCGTCTTTGGTTTTAACAACCGTCAAAGACTCTCTGTCGGGATCGCCGCCGCGCTCGATGATTTTCTTGCGCGCAAACTCGGTAACGAGATAGATGTTATTCATTAAACGAGCAACATCTTTGAAGAGGTTGGAATTTATTCTTTGCAAAATATATTTGTTTTTGCTTCCGTCGGGATTGACGGTGGTAAGTAAAAACGTTTCGTTAATGTGACCTTCGCCGTAGGGGACGCAATCATAATATTCGCCTTTGACGTTGAATTGTTTGCAGATCGCGTTGAAATCGTAAGTCATATAAACTCCTTATGCGACGAGCCGCTGTTCGTCGCGGTTTCTTTTTCATTATTATATTACATTTTACTTTTAATGTAAATTCATTTTCGATTGTTTTTGCGCCCGCGTTCGGATTTTTCACTTTTTGTGTCTTTTAGTGAATCGGATAAGGTTTTATGGAAAAATCATTTTGTACGCTATTAAAAACATTACTTTTCGTATAAATGCCGATAATCGACCTATAGGGCAACTTTTTAGAAAATTGAATTAGTATTTTTATGTGTTACGGTGTATTTTTGCCACGCTTTTTTGCGTTTTTTAAGCGCTTGAGATAAGTTTTTTTAAATTGCAGGTCAAAAGGTTGCAAAAAAGTAAAATTCAAAATGCTATAACGATTGACTTTTGTGTAATAATGTTATAGAATAGTAAACGATAGAAATTATATGCGACGGTCCCAATAGGGTGAAAGTGTTTGGCTGCAATATTAAAAAGTGCGGCTATAGCACCGTTATCGTGCCGTCTTGATATATTTTTATACACATATTCATTAGGGAGATAATAAATGATAACTATCGGACTTAGCTCCCTGTTTCTTGGCGCAGTCGACGTGACTGTGACGATTATTGCGGCTGTACTCGCCCTTGCGGCGGGCGTCGCCGTCGGTATTTTTGCAGGTAGTAAAATACTGCAAAAGAAGCGCGAAAGCAAAATCGGATCGACTGAAGCCGTCGTGGCAAAGATGAAAGAAGACGCCGAAACCGAATGCAAGCGTCTTAAAAAAGAAGCCATACTCGAAGCAAAGGAACAGGATCTAAAAATGCGCAACGATTTCGAACGTGAATCGAGAGAAAAACGTTCGGAACTGCAAAAAATGGAACAAAGATTGGTTCAGAAAGACGAAGTTCTTAACAAAAAAGACGCAAATCTTTTAAAGAAGAACGAAGAGGTCGAAGAACAAAAACGCAACCTCGAAAAGAAGTCCAACGAGATCAATGCTTTGAAAGAAAAAGTCGAAAAACAGCACGAACTTATGATTGCCGAACTTGAAAAAGTGGCGCAACTCAGTAAGGAAGAGGCTAAAACGCAGATTATGGAATCGGTTCAGGAGGAAGCCCGCAGAGACAGCGCGGTAACCGTCCGCCGAATCGAAGAAGAAGCGAAAGACGAGGCTGAAAAGAAAGCCAAAGAGATTATAAGCCTTGCAATTCAGCGTTGTTGTACGGATCACGCATCCGAAATAACCGTTTCTGTCGTTCCGCTGCCCAACGACGATATGAAAGCTCGTATCATCGGGCGCGAAGGCAGAAACATCCGCGCGTTAGAGAACGCAACGGGTGTTGAGGTCGTCGTAGACGATACTCCCGAAGTCGTAATTCTTTCGGGATTCGATCCCGTCCGCCGCGAAGTTGCCAGGTTGTCGCTTGAAAAACTTATATCGGACGGAAGAATTCACCCCGCGCGTATCGAAGAAACCGTTGAAAAGACGGCTAAAGAGCTCGATCAAAAAATTAAAGAGGCGGGCGAAGCCGCGATGTTCGACTGCGGCTTGTTCGGTATTCATCCCGAACTTATCAAACTCCTCGGCAGGCTTAAATACAGAACGAGTTATGGTCAGAACGTGCTGCAACATTCTATCGAAGTTTCGTACCTTGCGGGGCTTATGGCGCAGGAACTCGGCGTTGACGTTAACCTTGCCAAGCGCGGAGGACTCCTCCACGATATAGGTAAAGCGGTCGATCACGAGGTTGAAGGCACGCACATTCAAATCGGTACCGATCTTGCCAAGAAGTATAAAGAGAATAAAAACGTAGTAAACTGTATACAGGCACACCACGGCGACGTGGAACCGAGAACTATCGAAGCCGTGCTCGTTGCTGCGGCGGACGCTATTTCGGGTGCTCGTCCCGGTGCAAGAAGAGAAACCAGCACCAATTACGTCAAACGTCTCGAATCGCTTGAAAGCATCGGCTCGAGTTTTAACGGCGTCGATAAATGCTATGCCATACAGGCAGGCAGAGAGATCCGCGTTATAGTCAAGCCCGAACAGATCGACGACGTTAAGGCTATGTATCTCGCCAAGGATATCGCCAAGAAGATCGAAAGCGAACTCGAATATCCCGGTCAGATCAAGGTCAATGTTATCAGGGAATCGCGCGCGGTAGAATACGCTAAATAATTGTGAACTTTATGGGACGTTTTCCAATACTCGGCGAACGTCCCGTTTTTTAACCGAATACCCGCAATATGAGCGGATAAAGCGCTTATTGCCCGATTATATTAAAGGAAATCGATGTAAAAATAAAGGAAATTCATGCGAGCCGATCTTGAGAGTAAAATAAGATTGTTGCCCACAAACCCGGGCGTTTACGTTATGCTCGGGCAGGACGGAGAGATTATCTACGTCGGCAAGGCGAAAAATCTTAAAAACAGAGTAACTCAATATTTTTACGACAACGTAAAGACGGAAAAAGTCATGGCGATGGTTTCTAACATTGCCGACTTTTATTATATCATTACGCGGTCGGAGGCAGACGCGCTCTCGCTTGAAAACAATCTTATTAAAAAGAATAAGCCGAAATACAACATTCTTTTAAAAGACGATAAGACTTATCCGTCCATTCGTATAGATTTAAGGAAAGATTTTCCGTATTTCGAGGTGGTAAGACGTATCAGGCATGACGGCGCAAAATATTTCGGCCCGTTTATGGCGGGCGTTAACGCCGCGGAGATTGTAGATATCATAAACTGCACCTTTCTTTTGCGCAGTTGCACTATGCCGATTGACGAGAATACCCGCAAGCGCGAGTGTTTAGAGTACCACATCAAACGCTGCCTTGCGCCGTGTAACGGGCGTTGCTCCAAGGAGGAATACCGCGAACGCGTGAACGCCGCACTTGATTTTCTGGCGGGCAACGACGATGAAGCCGAGCATATTCTTACCGAAAAAATGAATCTTTTCGCCGAAGCCGAGGAGTTCGAGCTTGCCATATCTTACCGCGAAAAGATTAAAAGTTTACGAAAAGTAACCGAGAAAAAGATTACCTCGCTCAACCGCTTTATTTCCTGCGACATAATCGCTCTTGCGACCGATAACATTCATTCGGCTATCAACGTTCTTGTAACGCGCGGCGGAAGAATGCAGGGCGGTAAATATTTTGCGTTCGAGGACGCGTCCGAAAGTCCCGGCGAGTGCGTTGAACAGTTTATAATGCGGTTTTACGACAAAAACAATCAGCTGCCCGACGAGATTTTAACCAATATAGATTTTGAAAACGTTTCGCTGTTAGAGAATTATTTCAAAGAAAATCACAACAAAAAGGTCAATATATTGTGCCCGAAGCAGGGCGTGCGCCGTCAACTTGTGCAAATGGCGGAGGTCAACGCCAACGATTATCTCGAAAAATCGGTGGATAAAATCAGGCATAAGGACGATATGACCATACTTGCGTGCAATCGCTTGCAGTCCGTGCTTGCTTTGAGCAAATATCCTAAGCGTATCGAGTGTTACGATATTTCAAACATTTCGGGCGTGGATAAGGTCGGTTCGATGATCGTGTTCATCGACGGCGTGAAAAGTCCCGAAGAATATCGCCGTTTCCGCATAAAAACGGTTGAGGGCGCGGACGATTTTGCAAGTCTGAAAGAGGTGCTGTCGCGAAGAATCGCAAGGCTTTCCACCGATCCCGAACGTTTTCCCAAGCCCGATCTCGTCGTTATCGACGGCGGCAAGGGGCAACTTTCAGCGGTAAAAGAGGTTTTCGACGAGGCAGGTTTTGACGTCGATCTTATCTCGCTTGCTAAAAAACAGGAAGAGGTGTTCATCGTGAATGCCGAAAACCCTGTTTTGCTTGAGCGGCGCGATTACGCTTTACGCTTGTTGCAGCGTATAAGAGACGAGGCTCACAGGTTCGCCATAACCTACCACCGCAGTTTACATTTAAAAAGGAGTTTTGCACAGGAACTTTCCGCAATACACGGGCTTGGCAAAAAACGTATCGACGCGCTGCTTGCAAAGTTCGGCAGCGTTGCCGAAATCGCTTCCGCTACGGTAGAAGAACTTGCCGAAACAGATGGGGTGGGCGAGGTACAGGCGAAACTTATTTACGACCATTTTAACAGCGGCGAGTAATCGCCGGCTTGCGGTTTAACCGCCCCCCATAAGGTTGTTGAAATACTTGATAATCGACCTATAGACCGACATTTATAGAGGAAAAACTTATGAACAAGAAGAATAAGAACGTAGAAAAACCGATTGAAAGAGTTGTCAGTTGCGACGAATTCGCCGAGCAGCTCGGGCTTGAAACCATTTACCGCGGACGGAACGATATCGTGATATCCGATATAAGCGTATCGCGCCCGGGGTTGCAACTTGCCGGGTATTTCGAACATTTCGCCGCGGACAGGGTTCAGGTTATCGGCAATGCGGAGCGTGAGTTTTTAAAGGTTATGCCCGCACAGTCCAAAAATGCCGTACTCGATAAATTATTCGGCAGTAAAATTCCATGCCTTATAATCGCGCGCAATCTCAAAACCGATCCCGATCTGGTCGCGTATGCGGAAAAATATTCTTGTCCGCTGTTCCGTTCGTCGTCGATCACCACCGTGCTTATTCACGACCTTATGATTTATTTTAACGAACTGCTTGCGCCAGAAACGGTAATTCACGGCGTTTTGCTCGACATTTCGGGTGTGGGCGTGCTTATAACGGGTAAAGCGGGCGTGGGTAAAAGCGAAACCGCGTTGGATCTTATTTCGCGCGGGCACCGTCTTGTTGCGGACGATACCGTTCTTATCAAAAACAACGGCGAAATTCTCGTCGGTTATTGCCCGAGTAAGATCAAATATTATATGGAAGTGCGCGGAATAGGCATAATCAACGTTAAAAACATGTTCGGTCCGGGCGCGATTCGTCCGGAAAAAACGGTTGAACTTGTTATCGAGCTCGTGCATTGGAACGAACTCAGCGATATCGACCGTTTGGGCGACGAGCGTCAGACAACCGATATTCTCGGTATGAACGTGCCTAAACTTATTATTCCCGTAAGTCCCGGTCGTAACATTCCTATTATTATCGAAACGGCTGCGCGCAAATTCCGCCTTGAAGAATTCGGTTATTCGGCTATAGACGAACTGCTCAGCACTGCTTTTTCCAAAACCGATAAAAAATCGGGCGATTAAGTTTTTTTGTTGCTCGGGTACGTCTAAGAGGTTATACGGCATACTATATGTTACAAGTGTAGATTATGGCGTATTTAACCGAGATTGTCGAAAATGCGTTTTTGCGCGATTATTCGCCCAAAGCGTTTATAAACTTAACCGTACTTAAACAAAACGTTGAAAACATTAAGGGTGTTGTCGGCACGAAGCTGTGCGCGGTGGTTAAAGCCGACGCGTACGGGCATGGTCTGTGTCGTGTCGCCGAAGAAATTCAGCCGCTTGTCGACAGATTTGCCGTGGCAAGTTTGTATGATGCGAGTTCTTTGCGGATTGCCGGTGTAGAAAAGCCGATAATTTGCCTTTTGCCTGTTGCGGATATCGCCGCCGCCGTAAGGTGGGGTGTGGAAATATCGGTTATCGACTGCGAAGATTTTGAACGAATTATTAGTTTCGTGCAGGCGACGGGGGAAAAACCCTCGATTCATTTTGCGGTCAATACGGGTATGAACAGGTTCGGGTATGACCGGACGATCGTTTTAAAAAACGACGTTTTGCGCGCCGAAAAACTCGGTCTTAACGTTGTCGGCGTGTTTTCGCATTTTTATAATTCTGCCGATTACGAAAGTACCCGCAGGCAGTATAAAAAATTTGAATACTTTGCAGAAACGGTAAAAAATATTTTTCCCGACGCGCTTGCTCATATTGCGGCAAGCGGGACTGCGGGGTACGGCGAATTTAACGCCGATATGGTTCGAATCGGAATGCTGATGTACGGCTATAAGCCCGTTAACGGCACTTTCAGCGTAAATCCCGTAATGAAAGTTTTTGCATATTCAGGGCAGTGCCGCCATGTTGCAAGCGGTTCGAACTTACTGTACGGAGACTATAAAATAGAAAGCGATGAAGATATCTCTTTGCTGTCTTACGGCTATTTTGACGGATTGGACGATTATCTCGGTTTAAACGGCAGTTGTATGAACATAACCGCGGTAAAAGGGCGTTCTCGATTGGTTGAAGTAAGCAAAAATCTTGAAAATATTGCAGCCGCTAACGGCAATGGAATCTACAAAACGCTTATACAGCTCGGGCGCGTGCGCGAGAAAATGTATTATAAATAAGCATGAAAATATGAATCTTTGTTGTGAAAACGTCGAAATATTATATATTTTTAACAAAAGGAAAATATGCGAATTATTGCCGGTAAATATAAAGGAAGAAAATTAAGCGAATTTGAGGGCGAAAGCGTTCGTCCTACGTCCGACCGCGCGAGGGAGGGGCTGTTTTCGGTAATTCAGTTCGAAATAGCGGGCAGTCGTTTTCTTGACGGATTCAGCGGTAGCGGCGCAGTCGGAATAGAGGCATTGTCGCGCGGGGCGAAAGAGGTGGTTTTTACCGATTCGTCAAGAACATCCTGCGAGCTTACAAGGAAAAATTTAAAACTCGTCGGCGAAAGCGCAAAAGTTTTAAATATTGACTGCGTGAAATATTTGTCGGATACATGCGAAAAATTCGATATAGTTTTTCTCGATCCGCCGTATAAGTCCGAGGACGGGTTAACTGCACTTAAAATAATAGGAAAACGCGAAGTTTTAAACGACGGCGGACTTGCTGTAATCGAACGCGGATGTGCCGTTAATCAACCTATAGACGGGCTTTTTATTGAAAAACATAAAAAATACGGCATTGCGGAATTTGCATTTTACCGTAAAACAGATAAAAAAACATGCGTGTTCGCCGGAAGTTTCGATCCCGTTACCAACGGGCATGTTCAGGTCGTGAAGCAGGCAAAGGCGATTTACGATAACGTAATCGTAGCGCTCGGCAAAAACGAAAACAAGCAGTATACTTTCGATAAATTTACAAGGCTTAAAATGCTTGAAGCTGCTTTTTCCGGAATTGAAGGCGTTGCCGTAACAGATTTTGACGGTTTGCTCGTAGATTTTCTCAAATCGAAACGCGTTACCGATAACGTTCGCGGAATTAGAAACGATGAAGATATGGCGTATGAAGAGAAAATGTACGACTATAACAAAAAACTTTATCCGGAAATAAAAAACGTGTATTTGTACGCCGAAGGCGATTTTTGCGCTATCAGTTCAACCAAAATTCGCGAAATGCTTAAAAACGGGGAGGACGTTTCGGCGTATCTCCCGGAAGAAGTTGCGCGTATTGCGACGGCATATCTTAAATAATACTTGTAATTTATTAGGTTTTTTGCATTTTTCTTAGCGTAAACTTGAGTTAAAACAAGTTTTAAAGCAACACAACGCAAAGCAAACGGCACAAAATGTAGGAAATTACCGCCTGAATTATTTTGCCCGAAAAAAAGATTCTCATTTTTACGTTTGCCTTTTGTAAAAACGCAGCCGACTGCGCTAAGACTGACAAGCCGCCGAATGATATTACGGCGCAGCATAACGCAGCGGAATTACTGCATTCAGATAAATACATGCAACCCTGCGTGCACTCAAAAAGTCCGGCTGTAAGACCTTGCGCTTTATCGGAATCTTTTATAAAAAGATTAAAAAAGCAGGTAAGCGGATAGATTATTTTTAAATCGGCAAGCACGTTATATATAACGTAAAACACGGCTATGAGCGTTCCGACGGCAAGCATAGAAGTCGCCGCGTCCAATGCCGTCGAGTATAAATTTAAGCTCGATTTATTGTTTAAATGTCGGTCTATAGGTCGATTATCGCCGTATTTGCGGAAAAATGTGGCGGCTATTGCCGCCGATAGCGCGTGTGCTATAAATATAATTATTCCGGTTTTTTTATCGCCAAACAGCCCCGCTCCGACCGTACCTATTACAAAAGTCGGTCCCGAGGTGGATGATAAAACAGAAATTTTAGTCGCTTCGTCTTTGCTTATAAGATTGTTTTCGTAAAGAGCGGAAACAAGTTTTGCGCCTGCAGGGTAACCGGACATAAGTCCTACGATTCGGGCAAGTGCGCCGAACCCGCCCACGCCGTACAGAAAAGACGTTACGGGCGAAAGCAATTTTGCGGGTTTGCTTAGATCGCAAAGCGAGGTAAAAAGCAGAGTTACGAATAAAAAAGGCAAAAGAGCAGGCAAAACTTTAAAAGCCCAAAGCTTCAGTCCGTCAATGCAAACGGGCAGGTATCTTTCCGGTTTTACCGCAAGCGAAACCGCGATCATAACAAGACAAGCCGCTATCAGTGCTTTAAAAACGGAAGAAATTGTGTGTTTTTGTGTTCGGGCTGCCGCTTGCGAACGTTTTTTTGCGGCGTGTGCTTTCGCAAAACTCTTTTCGGCGTGCGCTTTGTTGCGGCGCTTTACGGCTGTGCAGCCGAAACTTTTGATTGACGCATAATTTTTCATATTATATAACGATTTATTCTATTTTATTTTATTACATAACGAGGTTGATTATGGCAAAAAAAACCGAAGGTAATATAAGTATGTTCGATCTGGAGGACAGATCATCGCTTGCGCCGCTTGCCGAGCGCATGCGTCCGACTTCTTTGCGTGAGTTTTTAGGGCAAAGCCATATTGCCGAGGACGGCAGTCTGCTTCGCCGCGCCATTATGCTGGACAGGCTTGGCAGCTGCATATTCTGGGGGCCTCCCGGTTGCGGAAAAACCACGCTTGCCAACATAATCGCAAATTCCACGAGCGGCAGTTTCGTCAAGTTGAACGCGGTTAACAGCGGCGTTTCGGACGTAAAGCGCGTGGGCGAAGAGGCTGCCGAAAGACTTAGAATGTACGGCAAAAAGACCTATCTTCTTCTTGACGAATGTCATAGGTTCAATAAAACGCAGTCGGACTCGCTTTTGCCGCTTATAGAAAACGGCACGATAATCTTCATCGGTTCGACCACGGAAAATCCGTTTGCGTCGATGACGCCCGCCATAGTATCGCGCTGCAGAGTGTTCGAGTTCAAACGGCTGACTGAAGAGACGGTAAAAAAGGCACTTAAAAACGCTTTGACCGACAAAAAGCGCGGTTTGGGCGAATATAATGCCGAGGTGGAAGAGGCTGCGCTCGATCATATCGCGGCGATGAGCGGCGGCGATATGCGCGTTGCGTATAACGCTTTGGAATTAGCCGTGCTTACCACGCCGCCTACCGACGGAGTTGTAAAAGTAACGCTTAAAGATGCCGAGCAGTCCATACAAAAAAAAGCGCTCTCTTATGACGAGAACGCATATTACGACATGTTGTCGGCTTTTTGCAAAAGTTTGCGCGGCAGCGATCCGGACGCCGCGCTGTATTGGTCTATGCGCCTTATCAGAGGCGGGTGTGATCCGTTGCTTATCGTTCGCCGGCTGATAGCTCATTCGTCGGAGGACGTCGGCATGGCCGATCCTCAGGCAATGGTTATTGCCGTTTCCGCGCTTACCGCTTTAAAGAATATGGGTTTGCCCGAAGGGTTGCTCCCGCTGTCGCAAGCTATTATTTACGTTTGCGAAGCCCCCAAGTCTAACTCGGTGGTTATGGCAATGAATGCGGCAAGCAGTGATGCCGAAAACGTGCGCGACGATACGGTTCCGCCGCACCTAAAAAACAGCGTCTTTGCCGACGTTGAGGATAAACATAAGAGCGAGGGTTATAAATATCCGCACGATTACGGCGGTTACGTCGAACAGCAGTATTTGCCCGATACGCTTAAAGACAGGGTATACTATAAACCGTCGTCCAACGGGTTCGAGAAGAAAATTCCCGAAATGCGTGCCGCCAAAGACAAAAAGTAAACTTATAACTTAGCGATAGTTTCATGTGTTGCTGCTTTTATAAATATTTACAAAGACAAACAAAAAACCGACGCAAGCCGAGGAACGACCTGCGCTGGTTTTTTGTTTATAGCAAGAACAAAATTACTTATTCATAGCCTGTTCGATAGCAACCGCAACGGCAACGGACGCGCCGACCATCGGGTTGTTACCCATACCGATAAGCCCCATCATCTCAACGTGAGCGGGAACTGAGGACGAACCTGCGAACTGGGCGTCGCTGTGCATTCTTCCGAGAGTATCGGTAAAGCCGTAGGAAGCAGGACCTGCTGCCATGTTATCGGGGTGGAGGGTTCTGCCCGTGCCGCCGCCCGAAGCAACCGAGAAATATTTGAAGCCGTTATCTACGCACCATTTTTTATAAGTGCCCGCAACGGGGTGCTGGAATCTGGTGGGGTTGGTGGAGTTGCCGGTAATAGAAACCTGAACTTTTTCCATTCTCATGATGGCAACGCCTTCGTTAACGTCGTCTGCGCCGTAGCATCTGACTTTCGCTCTGTCACCCGTGGAGTAGGGCGTTTCTTTAACGATTTTAAGTTCGCCCGTGTAGTAATCGTACTTGGTCTGAACATAGGTGAAACCGTTGATACGGCTGATGATGAACGCGGCGTCTTTGCCGAGACCGTTCAGGATAACGCGCAAAGGTTTGGTTCTTACCTTGTTAGCTTTAAGAGCGATACCGATTGCGCCTTCCGCAGCGGCGAAAGATTCGTGACCTGCGAGGAAGCAGAAACATTCGGTCTGTTCGCTAAGAAGCATAGCCGCAAGGTTTCCGTGGCCGAGACCGACCTTTCTCTGATCGGCAACCGAACCGGGAATGCAGAAAGACTGAAGTCCTATACCGAGTGCCTCTGCAGCTTCTGCGGCGTGAGTGCAACCTTTCTTTATAGCGATCGCTGCGCCGACGGTATAAGCCCAGACGGCGTTTTCAAAACAAATGGGTTGAATGCCGCGGACGATAGCGTCAACGTCAACGCCTTTGTCAAGCGTAATTTTTTTGCATTCTTCGATATCTTTAATGCCGTATTCGGCGAGACACTTATTGATCTTATCGATTCTTCTTTCGTATCCTTCAAAAGTAATAGCCATAATATACAGTACCTCCCGAATTAGTTCTGACGGGGATTGATGACCGTCTTAGCGTCATCGAATCTGCCGTATTTGCCCGACGCTTTTTCATAAGCTTCGTTGGGCGACATGCCTTTGGTGATGAAGTCCATCATCTTGCCGAGCGAAACAAATTCGTAACCGATGATTTCGTTGTTCTCGTCAAGGGCGATGTTCTTAACGTAACCTTCAGCCATTTCAAGGTATCTGGGACCTTTGGCTTTCGTGCCGTACATAGTACCGACCTGCGAACGTAAACCTTTACCGAGGTCTTCGAGTCCTGCGCCGATAACAAGACCGTCATCGGAGAAAGCCGACTGAGTTCTTCCGTAAGCGATCTGCAGGAAGAGTTCGCGCATTGCCGTGTTTATAGCGTCGCATACAAGGTCGGTGTTAAGTGCTTCGAGTATGGTCTTGCCGGGAAGTATTTCCGATGCCATAGCCGCAGAATGCGTCATGCCCGAGCAACCGATAGTTTCAACGAGGGCTTCTTCGATAACGCCGTTTTTAACGTTAAGGGAGAGTTTGCATGCGCCCTGCTGAGGAGCGCACCAGCCGATGC
>CAKQKA010000024.1 GCA_934247855.1 uncultured Clostridia bacterium
CGATAAGGGCATACCGAATATTCAGCAATGCGTATTGCTGGCAAATTATTACGGAATAAGCCTTGACGAACTGATCGGGCGAGAAATAAGCGCAGACAACAAATAATTATCTCGCCCGCAAAGCCGCAAAAGAAGAGTAAACAACCTGAAAAATAATTTCGTTTTTTAAGAAAACGCAAAGAAAAAGCCCGTCTATAGGTCGATTATCGGCACATAGACGGGCTTTTGTTATGCTTTTTATTATTTAGTTTTTAATAAGTTTTCGTTATAATAATATTCCTAAACGCCGGCAGTCCAACCGAGCATTTCGGGCAAGCCGTATTAGTTTACGGTGAACTTTACGCCCTTTTCTCCGTTGCTTTTTATATAAAAATGTGGCGATAACCGACCTATAGCCGCTTATTTGAGTTTGTTGAGTATTTCTTCGGACTTTGCGGCTATATCTTTCAACGCGCCTTTTTCAAACGGCGAACGTATGCCCGCTTCGCTAAGCATATCGGTAAAAAACTGCGAACCGTAATGCGAAGTAAATTCAAGGTACGACTCAAAAGCCGCGGAGTAATCGTCCAAAGATTTAAACAGGAACTGCAACGCGTCGGACTGAGCAAGGCAGTAATCAATATAATAGAACGGCGACTCGTAAATGTGCATCTGATACTGCCAGCGCGTGCCTTTTTCAAAATAACGCATACCGGCGGCGTTCATGTACGGTCTGTATTTCTTTTCAAGCTCGTTCCACACGGCGTTGCGCTCGGCGGGCGTCATTTCGGGTTTTTCGTAAACGCGGTGCTGGAACTCGTCCACTATTACGCCGTAGGTCAAAAACGACAAGTTATCGAACAAGTGCTTGAACTTATAGTCGTTTGCGCGCGCACCGAAAAATTTATCCATATATTTCCAGCACAGACATTCCATACTCATGGAGTGCGTTTCGGCGGTTTCCATACCCAAGGGGCACTCCGGATCGAGATTGTTTTTGAACGCGAGATAACTTGCGAACGCATGCCCCGCTTCGTGGGTTAAAACGTCAACGTCGTCCGACGTGCCGTTAAAGTTGGCAAGAATGAACGGCTGTTTGTATTTTGCAAATTCCGTGCAATAACCGCCGCCCCACTTGCCCTCACGCGAGAGGACGTCGAAAGCGTCGTTATCTATCATCATGTCGATGAACTCGCCCGTTTCTTTGCTCATTTCGCGGTACATCTCGCGCCCTTTTTCAAACATTCCGTTTGCGTCGAGCACGGGAGCGGGATCGCCGTTTGCAAAGCACACGCCGTAATCGTACAATTTCATCTCGTCGATGCCGTTTTCCTTGGCGCGAGACGTGCGGATACGCGATACCACAGGCACGATATCCTCTAAAACGTTTTGGCGGAATTTTTCCACGTCGGCACGGTCGTAGCATAATCTGCCCATACGATAATAGCCGAGTTCGACGTAATCTTTATACCCGAGCTTTTTAGCCATACGGTCGCGGATTTTTACCAAACGATCGTAAGTGCCGTCGAGAATATCGGCGTGTTCTTCCATTGCCGCGCCTAACGCGTCGAATGCGGCTTTTCTTACCGAGCGGTCGCGGTCGTTCATATACTTTTTGAGTATGGTAAGCGGCATTTTTTCGCCGTTGAATTCTATCGTCAACTCGCTCATAAACTGCGCATATTCGTTTACGACCGCGCTTTCTTCCTGCAGTTCGGGAATTATGCGCTCGTCAAGCGTTTTGAGTTCTACTTCGTACGACTTGTAAACGGGTGCAGGCAAAGCCGCCGATACCTCCGCTTTGTAAGGCGTGTTCAGCATCGCCTTGATATACGCTATGCGCGGTGCGGAAAGCAAGGGGTAATTTTGCTCGTAATACTCTTTTTCCTGCTTGTAAAATTCGTCCTTTGTGTTGCACGACCAGCGCGCGTAGGACAGCGAACTTGCGGTCGATAAATCTTCAACTGTTTCCAGAAGTTCGCGGCGGGCGGTCAGTACGCCCTCTGCCGACTTTGCCGCCTCTATATTTTTTACCGCAGCTTCGTAAGCGGCTATAACTTTGTTAACGTCAACTCTTTTGTATTCTAAATCGCATACTTTCATTTTTATTCCTGCCTTTTAATTGCTTATGGTAAGGGTTTCTTTTAATTGTTTATGGTATTTTTCGCCAAAAAAATCGCTTGTAAAACAAAAATCCGCGACGGAACGCCACGGATAATTTTTACGCATAAAAAGAGCATAGCGCCCTTGCTTTTCTGAAAAAATTATTTCTTTTCGATAAGAGCAACGATATCGCCGACGGTTTTGAGGTTTTGCGATACTTCGTCGGGTATAGAAATTCCGTATTCGTCTTCAAAACTCATGAGCATTTCGATTATGTCAAGCGAATCCGCACCGAGATCTTTGATGATTTCGCTATCCATAGTGACCGAAGATTTGTCGATATTAAGCTGAGAACAAATTATATCAGCTACTTTGTTAAAAACGTCTTCCATTCTTCCTCCGAACCGCAATGCGGTATCATTTACAATAATTGTTGGTTAATAAGGACAGCCGACAGCTTTCCTATTCGCCCTTATTCTAACAAAAACACGCATATCTGTCAACTGTTTTTCGTACTTTGCCATAAATCGGGAGCGTTTCGGCATGTTCTGCATACAGGTTTTTATGATTTTACACTATTTTTTTACGCACGCTTGGTAAAATTTATGACGATTTATTCGATAATTATGCCGTTTATCGGTGCGTAACGGTCGCTTCGCAAACGGTAAGATGTAACAAGTTTATCGTTTTTATAAATACTGACATACGCCGAACTTTTTAAACCGTCTTTGGGTTTAACGGGATTTTCGCCGCAGGACGCGGGGACTTTTTTCACCGTGGCGGGAATTATCTCTTCCACCTCGGAGCGAAAACGGTATTCGAGTTCGTTTTTTAATCCGAAAAACGTAACGGTTATTCTACTGCCGTCGGCAACCGCCTTTACATACATTCGCCTGTTCGTGGGATTGTATAGTTTTAAATCGCAAAAACTGCCGCTGACCATTGCATCGAACGACGGCTCGACGTATGACACGGCGAGCGAATGACGATGATATTCTTTTACGGTAAGCCCCGCGCGGATAGCTGCGTTATACAGCGTTGTGGAAACCTGACACACGCCGCCGCCTAAGCCGTCGGCAAATTTCCCTTCCGATATGATTTTTGCAGGGAGATATCCGCGTTCTTCGGTGCGCTCTCCCACCCTGTTATTAAAAGAAAAGTCACCGTATAGGTCGATTATCGCACCATTCAAACTTTTGCAGGCAAGTTCGATATTGTTCTTTCTGGCAGCCGACGAGCTTGCGTAATTTGTTGAAAAAGTCGAGCGAAGTATGGTTTCTTCTTTTAAAAAAGTCTTGGTTACGGTCGGCTTAATTATCTGCGTTTTTGCGTAAATCGTTCGCTTGCCCGAGTTTAAGGCGTGCAATATTTCGGCTTTTAAGGCGGTTTTATCGATCTCGCACCCGCTTTTTTCTTCGGTAATTTCAAAATTATTTGCCGACGCGGGGGCAAAATTCAGTTCGGCATCGGTAGGCTTAATGAGCGTGTCCAAGTGAATTTTATCGACGATATCGTCTATGCCGTTTAATTTATATTCGCCGTCCGTTATGGTTATTTCGGGCGGGTAATATTTGTATGCTTTGCCGAACGCGTTTATTACAAGCGGCGATGCGGCGTTTACCGCCAACACATTTCCGCAAGAAAAAAGAGCGAACAACGCAAGACACGCAAGCATTTTGCGCAAAACGTTTCTTTTCATACGACTATTTTGTGAAAAATAATACGCTCATATACGCCGTAACGCGCCGTATTTTTATAAAATCACACTTGTTTTCACTTTTTGCCCTATTTCCTTTGCGTTAAACCGCCCGTTTGGATTACAATATATCTACCGAAAAAACGGTCGGCGGAGGACAAAATGAGCATTACCGAGGAAATACTGCAAAACAGAGACAGCATAGTTAAGGCGACGGCAAGCGACCAAAAATCGGGCGAATTCAAAAAAGTGGTTTTGCGCCCGATTGTTATTAAAGGCAAAAAAGTATGGCAAGCCGAACGGTTCAAGGGAACGCAAGTTTTTCATTTAAATATTGACGAAAGTGCCGTTAACGAATATATAGACCGACTTTTGCACTCATTTGCGCAATTCGATATTTGCTACACCGATAAAAACGTAAGTTATTTTTTAACGAACGGGAAGGTTAAAAAACGCAAGGAAACCGCCGCCGCGCGAATTAAACAAACCGAAGCGCATGACCGCGACAAAAACTTTATTCTGCGCGAAGGCGAGGCTGTACCCGCCCTTGTCGACCTCGGAGTTTTTACGAGCGATTATAAAGTCGTTAAAAGCATGTACGACAAGTACAAGCAGATCAATCGTTTTATAGAGATGATCGACGATAAGTTTAAAAACAGCACGCTAAAAAGCGTGAATCTGCTTGATTTCGGATGCGGAAAGTCATACCTTACCTTTATAGTATACTATTATTTCGTGCATATAAAGAAAATCGACGCGCACGTTATCGGTTACGACGTTAAGACCGACGTGGTTGAAAAATGCAATAAAATTGCCGAAAAATACGGCTATGAGCATTTGAAATTTTACGTAAACGACGTTACGACGGACAAGTTGCCGTTTGCCGAAAACGTGGATGCGGTTATTTCTTTGCACGCCTGCGATATAGCAACCGACTACGCCCTTTATTTTGCCGTCGAACATAAGGTAAAATACATTTTTTCCGTGCCCTGCTGCCAGCACGAGGTTAATCTTTCGATAAAAAACGCATGCTCGGATTCGTCGCCCGATTTTGACCTTCTGTTAGACCACGGACTTATTAAAGAACGTTTTTCCGCACTGCTTACCGATTCCGTGCGGGCGCATGTTTTACGCGATTTCGGATACAGCGTCGACGTGAACGAGTTTGTAGATTTCGAACACTCGCCGAAAAACGTTATGATCCGCGCCGAACTTAACAAGAAACCCGAATTTATCTACCGCGACGAACTTATTCGGCTTAAAGAAAAATACGGATTTACGCAAACGCTTATTAAACTTGCATACAATTTAAAATAAGTATAAAAACCGCGGAAAGTCGGGCTATAAGTCGATTATCCGCGGTTTCGTTTATTCAATTATTTTTACTCCGACCGCTGTTTGCGGTCGTTTTTTTAAAACGCCCAGTTGCCGTTTTTGAAGATAGCCACGGTTTTGCCGTCCTCGGTAATGCCGTCGATTTGCAAATCTTCCGAGCCGATCATAAAGTCGACATGGATAGCCGAATCGTTGATACCCGCTTTTTTACATTCTTCGTTAGTCATATTTTCAAAGCCTTTAAGCGTGTTGTTAAAGCCCCTGCCCAACGCGAGGTGGCAACAGCAGTTTTCGTCGAACAGCGTGTTATAGAACAGGATACCCGAATTGTTTATGGGTGAATCGTAAGGAACAAGCGCGCACTCGCCGAGCATAGACGCGCCTTCGTCCATAGAAATAAGTTTGTCGAGCAGTTCGGGGTTCTTTTCCGCGCCCGTTTCCACAACCTTGCCGTTTTCAAAGCGTACCCAGAAATTATCGATGAGTTCGCCCTGATACGAGAGCGGTTTTGTAGCGTAAACGATACCGTCGGCAAGACCTGCGACAGGCGAAGTAAATACCTCCTCCGTGGGAATATTCGGATTGTAATAAACGCCGCCGAGTGTATATTCGCCGCCCCCCATAAATATACCCTGAGAGTTAAGACCGACTTTAAGATCGGTTCCGCGAGCAGATTTATAATGCAGATATTTTAAACCCATTTTATTAAGCGTTTCCGAGCGCGAAAGCAAATCTTCGTTATGCGCCTTCCATGCGGCGACAGGGTCCTCCGTTACGCGCGACGTATAGAGAATCGCATCCCACAATTTTTTGACCGCAACGGCGGTTGAATCGTTCGGGAAAACCTTTTTTGCCCATTTTTTGCCGGGTACAGCCGCGATACACCACTGATATTTTTCGCTCATACGGTCGCTTATGGGCTTTGTTACTTTTGCAACCGCCATACGCGATTTTGCGACCTTTGCCTGATCGACGCCCTTTAATCCGTCGGGATCGTCGGACTCTACCAATATAAGAACGGGCAAAGTTTTTTCACGGTGTTTGAGCCGTTCGACTTCCCAATCTTCTACCGTTGAGAGCGTTTTGAGCGATCTCTTTTTATAGTTAAGTTTTGTAAGCGGTGCATAACGCCAATCTACCGTAACTTTAGACGCGCCGAGTTTGTAACATTCGCTTGCAAGCAAAACGGCAAAATCGCAATTTTCCACTTCGGCACGAATGATTACTTCCTGCCCTTTTTGCACGTTCGCGCCGACTTCGGCGATTAAACGCGCGTATTTTGTCAATGTTGTTTTATTCATTTTTATCTCCGTTGCCGTATAAAACGGTCTTTTATTTTTGCAACTCTTTAGACGAGGCAATTATTTGAACGTACACTTTTTTTGCTTCTTTTTTTTGTAAATCATCGTCAAAAAACCCGTCTATATGTTCGTAAACGGCACTTTCGCGCCCACCGTCGGTAACGACGATTCCGTTTGCTTTTTTGTACTCGCCTATTTGCTTCGCAACCGAAAAACGCCGCTTTAACAACATAGCAAGTTGTTCATCGATTTCGTCTATTTGCTTTCTTAAGTCGCTCAGCTTACACATAACGAACCTCTTTTGATCTTTTCAAGAATATTCTACCAAAAAAACGCGCCGAATACAACTAAATCGGCGCGAACTTTTAAATGTATTTCAAACGTTATAATATAATGCAAGAAAAACGAGAGCGACGATAAAAAACACACCGCCGACAATGAACATAAAACCAACGCCCGACTGCTTTTCCAGCTTATGCTTTTCTTCCTTTTTCGCCTTATAATCGGCATACTTTTCGTATTTGCCGCGGTATGCCGGAATAATCATTTCAACCGCGCGGCGAAGCCCGAACGCTATGCCGTCGAATGCTCCCTCCCGCGCAATGATCAGCAATAATCCGAAAAGCATGAACATTACGCCGGGCACGGTAAACGCATCGCACAGCGTTCGGAAAATATCCTTTTTTTCGGTCATTTCAAATATGTTGCGCATAAACGATATGAGGCAAACGAATGCTATACCGACAGCGGCGCATATTGTATATTTTAAAACATTCTTCTTCATGATATGCCCTTGCTTTCGTTTTCTACTCTTCTTCGCCCTCTAAAATACGTTTGTATTCGGCTTCTTCTTTATCGTTGCAGTATATAAAATGTCCTTTTACCACCTCGCGCATGGAGGGTTTATCCACCGAATAATCATGCTCGGCAAGCGGATTATAGACAACGCGCCGACGGCTGCGCTCATACACGGGATCGGGCAAAGGTATCGCCGATAACAGCGATTTTGTGTACGGATGCATCGGGTGAGCAAAAAGTTCTTCGGCAGAAGCAAGTTCGACCATATTGCCGTAATACATTACGCCGATACGGTCGGAAAAATATTTTACGACCGACAAATCGTGTGCGATGAACAATATCGTAAGCCCGAATTTATCGCGCAAATCGTTTAAAAGATTGATTACTTGCGCCTGAATGGATACGTCAAGCGCGGAAACGGGCTCGTCGGCAATAATCATTTCGGGATTCATGATAATCGAACGCGCAACGCCGATACGCTGACGCTGCCCGCCCGAAAACTCGTGCGGGTAACGCGACGCATGCTCGGAAACAAGACCTACGAGTTCGAGCATCTGATAGACTTTTTTATCGATTACGTCTTTATCCTTTTCGCCCTGAATTATAAGACCTTCGGCGATAATATCACGCACGGTCATACGCGGATCGAGCGAAGCGATAGGATCCTGAAATATCATCTGAATCTGCGTTACCAGTCGCGAACGCTTTGCCTTTCTCAGCTCCGCTCTGTATTCCTTTTCTATCGCCGACTTCTTTTCTTCATCGGTTTCGGCGGCGATAATCGGTTCGTATTTTGCTTTGACGGCGGCAACCTGTTCGGCGGCGTAATCTTTATCGCAATATTTGTCGTCATGCTCGGCAGAGCGTATCTCGGCGCGCTGCGCCGCGACGAAATAGTTTAATTCGCCGTTGATTTCCGCCGTTTTTTTCTTACATTCCGCCTCCGCTTCGCTCTTTATACGCTCATAATCGGCTGAACCTTCGGCGTTTTTAATCTTTTCGGCAGCCTCTTGCGCAAGGCGTTTGCGCTCTTGCTTTGCCCATGCGCGCTTTTCGGCGATAGCTTCTTTATACGAGCGGGTGCCCGCAACGATTCTTTTCCCCTTGAACCAAACGTTGCCCGAAGTAGCGTTGTACAGCTTGATTATGGTTCTGCCCGTGGTGGTTTTGCCGCAGCCGGACTCGCCCACAAGACCGAACACCTCGCCTTTTTTAATATCGAAACCGACGTTGTTGACCGCCTTAAGTTCACCCTTGCCCATTTTAAAGAATTGGCAAAGATTTTCAACTTTTAATAATACTTCGTTGTTGTTTTCTGCCATTATCCTTTACTCCTTGCTTTCATTCTTTCTATACGATCGGTTACGATTTTGGGCGGATCGATTTTCGGCGCATCGGGGTGCAACAGCCATGTAGCCGCCGAATGAGTTTCGCTGATTTCAAACATAGGCGGCTGCTCTTCAAAGTCGATTTCCAGCGCAAATTTGTTACGCTCTGCAAATGCGTCGCCTTTGGGCGGGTAAATCATATTGGGCGGCGTACCCGGTATCGCATCAAGCTTTTCTTTGGTATCAAGGTCGGGCATAGACGCAAGCAACGCCCATGTATACGGGTGCGCCGGGCTGTAAAATATATCTTCTGCCGTGCCGTATTCAACGATTTTGCCCGCGTACATAACGGCGATTCTATCCGCCATGTTAGCCACAACGCCCAAATCGTGCGTGATGAATATTACCGATAAATTACGCTCACGCTTGAGCTTGTTGATAAGTTCGAGAATCTGTGCCTGAATGGTAACGTCCAAAGCGGTGGTCGGCTCGTCGCAGATAAGCACGTCCGGATTGGACGCAAGCGCGATCGCGATGACTATACGCTGACGCATTCCGCCCGAAAACTCGAAAGGATATTGACGAAATCTCTTTCTCGGCTCGGGAATACCCACCTCTTCCATAAGTCTTATCGCCTTATTCTTAGCCATTTGCGGAGTTACCTTATGAACGACCGCCGCTGCCTGCGCTTTGAAATAATCGATCATCGCCACCGTTTGTTCGTCGAAATCGACTTTATCGGCGTTTTCGATATCGGCAACGTATTTTTCTTTCATTGACGCGATAATCGATATCAGATTGGCTTTTGCAAGCGCAAGTTCTGCCGAATTATCCGAGGCGTTCTTTTTCTTTTTGCCTATAAGTCCTCGCTCGGTCATATACGCTTTGAGGGCGTTTTCCAGCGCTTTATCGAACGTGTATGCCATATCGTCTTTTACGACGGCAAGTCGATCGATAGATTCGTCAACCGCGGAGGAAAGTTTTTTAGCCGCCTCGATAAGCGTTTTTTTATCGGCATCGTCGTTTTCAAAAGTCGGCAAAAGTCGGTCTATAAGTTCGTTAACGACACTTTTAGCCGCAATCGATTTATCGAACGAATACTTGATTCCGCACTTGGCAAGCGATATAAAATCGAGCATGTAATCGTCGTCAAGATACTTTCTTAAAAACTTGTTAAGTTCCTCGACGGGAAGTTCGGGCATCGGTTCGGTCGCAAAAGTCAGATAGTAACCCATTGCAAAAAAGTTAGGCATGGGATATTCAACGACTTTTTTAAGAATTGCCACAACTTCGGTAAAACATTCTTTTACCGCGGTAAAATCGCCCGTCTTTTTGACGTTTGCGATCTCGCCGTCTGCCGTTTTAAGCAGTTCGTTGTATCTTGCCGCGTCGTCGTGCACCACATAGCGCGAAACGGCTTTTTTTGCAGCCGCCGACAAAAGTTTGATTTTTTGCGGCGCGGTCTTAACGTTTACCGCGCTCTTTTCTATTTCCAAAAGGAAATATTCGATTTCATCTATGCTTTCGGCAGCCGCTTCATGCGCGACGAAATATGCGTTTTCAAGTTCGAGATGCTTATATTCGAATTTGTTGAAATTAACGCATTTTAAGGTGATTTCTTCGGCTTTTTGAGGATCGTTTTCCGCCACCGCTTCTATTATGTTTTTGCGGAGCAAGGCAAGTTTTGTATTGAAATTTTTGCGCGAATCGCGCTGATTTGCCTTGCCCTTTAAGAGCATTGCTTCGGTAAGCTGCTTGCCTATGCGCATAATGGGGTTAAGGCTGGACATCGGATCCTGAAAGATCATAGCCAGCTTATTGCCTCGCAGTTCGCAGAACTGATGTTCGTCGATTTTCGTGAGGTCCTTGCCGTCATAGAGTATCTCGCCGTTTTCGATTATGGCGTTTACGGCGGAAATACCCATTATCGCCTTGGACGTAACCGATTTACCCGAACCGGACTCGCCGACTACGGCAAGCGTTTCACCCTTGTAAAGATCGAAAGATATATCCCTTACCGCCTGTACTTTGCCGTTCTGAGTGCGAAAAGACAAGGTCAGATTTTTAACTTGTATCTTTTTTTCCATAACCTCTCCTCCTCAAATCAGTCTTCCGCACCGCGCAGCGACGGGTTGAACGCATCGCGCAGTCCGTTACCGAAAAGGTTGAAACTGAGCATCAAAAGCGATATGAACAGAGCGGGAGAAAACATTAAGTACGGATAGGTATGCAAATACGGTTCGGCATTGGCAAGCAATGTACCGACGCTCGTCAGATCTCCCGTGTTCAGGTTGATTATACCGAGGTAAGACAGACTCGATTCGCTGAATATCATTCCGGGAATTACCAGAATCTGACCGGTAACCAGAGTGCCGAGCGCGTTCGGGAAAATATGTCTGAACATAATACGTGCGTCGCGCGCGCCGAGCGTTCTTGCCGCCAGAACATACTCCTGATTCTTAAATCGATAAAACTGCATTCTTGTTCTTCCCGCCATACCTATCCAGCCCGTCAGGAAGAACGATATGAACAAAATCAGCAAATGTCCGTATTGTTGCATTGCCGCGTTTTTCATATGCAATTTCAATATAGTAATGACGATCATAAACGGCACCGCGCTTAAAATATCGGATATTCGCTCCATGATAAGATCGGCGGCTCCGCCATAGTAACCTTCGACAGCGCCGTAAAACGCGCCGACGAGCATGTTTACAGCCGAAACTACTATCGCAAGGATAAAACTCAACCTTGCACCCGCACTGAGGCATGTCAGCACGTCTTTACCGTAGTTATCGGTTCCCAGAAGAAAGATAGGTTCGGTGATGCCGTCTTTCGCTATTTCGGTGTGATAATATTTATAATATTCGTAGTAGTTCACGCGGACGCCGAAGCCCGTTTGATTTTTCTGTGCATACAGATACTTACGCCCTGCGGGATCCCTGTCCGACTCTATGGTGATACTGTCGTAAAAATCGGCGGGCTGGCCGGGATACGTGCTATGCGTATCCGGGTACTTTTTAAACGGTTTGTATATATTTGTAAGTTCACCGTTTTCGTCGAGAACGGGAACGGTTTTTCCATCTACCTGTCTGGTTGCATACCAATAGTTTGCGTCGTTTGCGTCATGTTCGGCGGCAGGCGCAAATTTTTTATCGGTCATGGGATAAATCACCTGAATGTTCGTCTTGTTCTGATAAGCCTGAAGATTTTTATAATCCTCATCGCTGAGATTCATATATATGCAACCGGCTTTTTGATAGGTATCCAGACGAACAACGTATTTCGTTTCACCCTCAACGTTTTTTGTTGTATATTTTTGATTTTTGATCGCGTTATGACCTGTTTCGACGCCCATTCCGTAATAATAGTAAAAGCTCGATTCGGAATACTCCTTTTTTACGCAACCGTCCCAGAAATCCCAGCCTATGGCTGCGCTGATGCGACTTTTGGGATAACAAAACTTCATATCGGAATCAAAATAACTGACGGTATATTGGCTGAAAATCGGTACAAACAAGGCAAACACAATAAGCAAAATGATTATCACGCCGGCAACGACAGAACCCTTATTGCGCTTGAAACGACCGAAAGCGTCCTGCAGATAACCTATTTGTTTAGTCTTTAATTCCTTATCGTGAAGATTGGTTCTTCCCTCAACTACTTTGAACTTTTCCTTGGGGATATCGTATTGTTTTATAATTTTTTCGTTGTTGGTCATTTTATTTCGCCCCCATTCTTATTCTCGGATCGATAAAGCCGTAGCTTATATCGACAACGATTCCCGCCGCTAAACCGATGAAAGTGTAAAATGCCGAAAGCATCATAAAAAAGTCGTAGTCCTGCGAGGTTACGGACGCCAGATACAATCTGCCGACGCCGGGTATGGAAAAGATTTTTTCGATAATCAGCGAACCCGACATAACGCTTATAAACTCCGCTATGATCGACGGAAAAACAGGAACCATTGCATTACGCAGAGCATGCCGACGAATCGCCTGCGCGCGGGTTAACCCCTTTGTCCTTGCAAGCAAAAGATATTCGCCGGTCAGTATTTCGGTCAGTTCAGCGCGGGTAAACCGGGCATAGCCCGCTATCGAGCCGAACGACAGGGCAAACACGGCGGGCAACATAGACTTGAACATGCTCCATGAAAAATAATCATAGCCCGGGTTCATCGTTATCGGCAACCAACCGAGTTTGTAACAAATGAGATATTGAAGCATAAACGCGACGACATAGCCGGGTACGGAAATAAAAATCATAACCACGGTGGATACGACGTGATCCTGCCACTTGTTTTTTCTGAGTGCCGCATATATCCCGAGGAGAATTCCGAGCGGTACGGCAAACAGACTGGAATAAACGTTAATAAGTACGGTCGGCGGCAACATGGTAACAAATGTATCCCATACCGGCTTACCGCGGAATTCGGGCATGTTTACGCCTATCCCCCAGTCGCCTTCCGCCACGATTTTATATAAATATCTGAAATATTGGACTATTACCGGATCGTAATAACCGCGGGCACGAAGCTGTGCTTTTAAAATTTCGGTATCCTTTCCCAGTTGAACGTCGATAACGATAGGCAGCATCTTAACGAGAAAGAAGCATATCGTTACTATAATAAAAAACGACATCAACATAAGTCCCAGTCTTTTCAGCACGTATTTGAACATATACATAACGTATTCCTCCCGATAATACACAAATTACTATGCGGCGATTTTGCCGCATAGTAGTGCGCATCTTTATATATCGGGCAAGAAACGTACAACACAAACCCGATATCGACGAAGAGGGATCGCAAAATCCCTCTCCGCGTTTAAAATTGTAGTCCGAAGTGATTTTTCGGCACTCCGATTATATTTCGATCAGCCTTTATAGTTGATCGTTCCTCCCTGAGCTTTTACATAATCCGACCAAGCCTTATCGCTATGGTTGTATGTCATGTACATAACTCCGCCGTACCCGACGAACGTGTTGTATTCACGCGTTACGTATTCGATCTTCTTGGATATCATCGACGCATCGAACGTGTACGAAATGGGAACGCTGTAGTATTTTTGGAGAACGAGTTTTTCAAGACCTGCTATTATATCAAGACGGAAATCGTCTTTAAGAATACCCTGTCCCCATTCGACGTTAAGCAATTGATACCAGTTGTTATTCTGCCCCTCGCTTGCTTTACTGCCGAAAGCCGGAAGAGTTTCGGTTATGGAATCGTTGGCGTCGTTGGTAACCACGAACATTCCGCTCGCGTCCTTCTTGACGCCGTGTACAGTGATTTGAACCTTTTCAGCCGTAGTGTTCCATGCACTCGAATACATATATTGCGGCGAGAGGTATGCCATCAGGAAGTAACCGGGGTTCCAAGCCGCACCGCTCCAGCCGCCCTGACAAATATCGTATGCGCCTTTTCTGAAGTCGTTAGCCCATTCCGCACCGAACGTCGCATCAAAAGTAACATCGATTCTGCCTTCGAGCGAAGTGCCTTTGCACATTTCGATCAAGGAGTTTTTGACAAATTCATAGTTTCTTCTTACTGCGACGGTATCTGCAGCCGAACCGTAAACGAGAACCACTTTGTCGGCAGCCTTGATATCGCCGGCCGCAAGAGCTTCGTTATATGCTTTATCGATCAACTGCCTTGCCTGAGCAATATCAAAACCGGTTATAGCCTCGTATGCCTCGTCGAGATCTACGTAATCGTCGACGTTGATTCCGTATATATCGCAAAGAACCCTCTTTGCCGTGTCGGTATTTCTGTATACTTTACCGTTGGCAACATCATAATAGTGCATCGAGTTAAACAGACCGAAACCTGCAAGCGAACTGGTAGTACAGGTTCTTGTGTAGGTCGCTCTGTCAAACGAAAGAGAAATGGCTTTTCTGAAATCCTGATATGAGAGAATCGTCTTGTTTACGCCATCGGTTTCCCTTGCCTTTAACGCTTCTTTACTGGATTGAAGCTGTAACGATCCTACAAAATCGTTGGGAGTAAAGATAGCCTGCGAACTGCCCTTATAGTCGGCGGCAACGGAAGCGTCGATACCGATTTCGTCCAATTCGCCCTTTTCAAACTTGAGAAGCGCGGTCTTATAGTCCGCTATGGTTTCACATTCGATACGGTCGGTCTGGAAGAGTCCTTCGTATAATCCGCTCGTAAAGCCGTAGAAGTACGGATTACGTTCGAGAACGTAATATTTACCTTCCTGGAACTCGGTCAGTTTATACGGTCCCCAGCTTGCAGTCGTATCTACGCTGCTGTTGTATCTGGAAGTCCACAGTCCGCCTTCTCCTGCGGGAGCAACTTTATTCGCTTCGTATTTCGCTTTGTGAACGAGAGGCAACGAAGAGAATTCGTAGAAGCAATGATACGTCAGCTTGCCTTCTTCATCGAGCAGGCTGAGCGGCTGATCGAATATCGTAACCAACTCGGTATCGGAAACAGCGAATAAACCTACTTTATCGAAAGACATTTCGGGATACGTGTACTCATAAAAGAGATAGGAAGGCAGGTCGCTTGCGCTCTCGCCCCAGTCCTCGGTGGAAATAGCGGTAGTTAAAAGCGCAATGGTTTCATCGGTAACGGGAGCATAACCGTCTTCGCCTATAAAAGCCTGAAGGCTTTGCCACGCTTCGGCATTAAGATAAGCCGCATAGTCAGCCAGCGTTTTGCCGCCGCACCAAGCCGATTCGACTTTAAGACCGAATTTAACCCAACCGAAGGCATCGCCGGGTTTAGTATAGACGCCGTCTTCGCCCTTCGTCAAAGAATCCATTTTCAACGCGCCGGATTCCCCGTTGTCTACAACGACGGTCTGATTCTGGAAGAAATAGTTCATGGCGTTATGAATAGGCTGCGAACCTACATAATAGCTGTCTGCACGATAATTTTTAAACAGCGGGTTGAGCTGTTCTTTCATGGAATACACGAAATCGCCTGCCACGATGGGAGTTCCGTCGTCCCATTTTCCGTCCGAACGAATGGTAAGCTTCCACGCGCGGGCTTTATCGCTTTCGGTCAGTCCCCATTTTTCGCCGACGTAAGTCGAAGTTACGTCTTCAACCTTGGTTGCGAAAGAATACTTCGTCGTAAATTCGCCGGATACGATATTATCCTTGCTTACGGGTTTACTCTCGTCGATGAGCTTATAGTCCGCCTCGAAGAAAGAGCCTGTAAGGTGATTCATTATCTGCCTGTCGTTGTTGTCCTGATAGGTAAGCTCGTTCCAGTTGGAAGGAGATACCGCGGTATAGGTACGATAGGTATACGTGAAGTTCGCTTTGTCGGTTCCGCAAACAGTACAAATACCGTTTTCGCCCCAACGGTGATCCGCCGTCTTGGGTATCTTTTCGGTTTGCGTCTGCGCAGCGTTACCTTTATCGGGACAATTCGGATCCGTACAGGTACGATGTCTTGTTCCCTCTGCGGCGCAAGTGGCTTCCTGATCTATAACCCATTCGCCGTAAGTGTGGGTATGCTTTCTGCATGCCGCGGTCATAACGACGGACATCGCCATTACGAACACAACCAAAAAAGACATCACCCTTGATAGTTTCTTCATAGTTCTGACCTCCAATAAAATTGTTCTTATTTAAAAAATGCCCGAAAAAAGATATGCGGTATTCGATTTCCTTGCATTTTATTGCATTTTTTCGCTTTTTATTTATCAATATTCATTTATTCATTGAAAAATGTATATTTTTATGGATAAATAATGAATATTTATACATTTAATATTCATTTTATTGCCTATAAAAAGTGGGGTTTTGCAAATTTATGGTTCTATATTACCAGCCTGAACAGAATTTGTCAACGATTTTTTCATAATTATTTGAATTTTTTCATGTTTTGCCATGATTTTACGTTTTAAATTGCATTTTTTTAGATATAAGTCAAACAAATATCAATTATTCGTTTTTTGTATACATATTTTATTTTTATTCATTTTTTGTGTTTATAATGCAAACATGTGTGGGAATTGTCTTTATATCACAAACACAACCGAATCGACAGTGCGGTACGCATGCGCATGCGACGATATTGTTATATTCTACGCATGCGCACAAAAAAGGTCTGTTTTACGCCGATAAAAATATTAAAAAAGAATTATGCGAGAAAACCCGCTTTTTGCCGAAAAATTTTCCGTCGTTTCAGAGTTTAATCGGCGCAAACGAGCGATAAACACCCTATTTAAGCCGAATCGGCGAAAAAACGTTGACTTTTAAGATAAATGACGATAAAATTAAAACGTTAAACATCTTGAAAAATAAGCGGCGGCAGACCGATTTGCCATTAAGCCGCAAAGGAAAGAGTTATATGGAAGAAAAAAGAGCGGTTACGATGGATAAACTGGTCAATTTGTGCAAAGCGCGCGGAATTATTTTTCCCGGCAGCGATATCTACGGCGGCATGGGCAATACCTGGGATTACGGTCCCGTCGGCGTGGAACTGAAAAACAACGTTAAACGTTGCTGGTGGAAGAGATTCGTTCAGGAAAGCGATAATTCTTACGGACTGGACGCCGCCATACTTATGAACTCAAGGGTTTGGGAAGCAAGCGGACACACCGCATCGTTCTCCGATCCGAAAATGGATTGCAAAGAATGCAAAAGTCGTCACCGCGCCGATCAACTCATCGAAGCGCACTCGCACGGCACGGTCAATCCCGACGTGATGACCAACGAAGAAATGGAACAATATATAGAAGAACACCATGTAAACTGCCCCATTTGCGGCAAGCATAACTGGACGCCCATTCGTCAGTTCAATATGATGTTCGAGACCTCACGCGGGGTTGTTGAGGACGCAAAAGATAAGATTTATCTGCGCCCCGAAACCGCTCAGGGCGAATACGTCAACTTTCTGAACGTTCAACGCACCACCCGCGCTAAGATTCCGTTCGGTATCGGTCAGATAGGTAAAGCGTTCAGAAACGAGATTACCCCCGGCAACTTCATTTTCAGAACGATAGAGTTCGAGCAGATGGAACATCAGTGGTTCTGCAAAGAAGGCACCGACCACGAATATTACGAACAATATAAGCAAAAAGCAGAAAAATTCCTGCTTGACCTCGGCATTAAGGAAGACCACCTGCGCTTTAAGGATCACGATAAACTCGCGCATTACGCTAAAGCCGCGTGCGATATTCAGTATTTATTCCCCATCGGCTGGTCGGAACTCAACGGTATTCACAACCGCACGAATTTTGACCTTTCGCGCCATCAGGAATATTCCGGCAAGAGCATGCTCTACGTCGATCCGTACACCAACGAAAAATACATTCCGTTTGTTATCGAATACTCGATCGGCGCAGATCGTCTTATGCTTGCGCTGCTTTCCGAAGCGTACGACGAAGAAGCTCTCGAAGGCGGCGACACCAGAGTGGTTATGCATTTCCACCCCGCCATTGCAGCGTATAAAGTGGCAGTGCTCCCCTTGCAGAAAAACCTCTCGGATAAAGCGCGCGAGATTTACAACAAACTCGCTAAAGAATTTATGTGCAATTACGACGAAGCAGGTTCCATCGGCAAACGTTATCGCCGTCAGGACGAAATCGGTACTCCGTACTGCGTAACCGTCGACTTCGACACAATCGAGGACGGTACCGTTACTTTGCGCGACAGAGACACCATGTCGCAAATCCGTATGTCGGTCGACGAAGTTGTGGATTACGTCGAAAAACAAATCAAGTTTAACTAAAATAGTTAAGGGCGATTACATATCGCCCTTTTTTATTGCAAAAGTGCGCCTATAAGTCCGCTATCGGCTATTTCGCATGCAAAAAAGGCTTTCCGTTTTATATCGGAAAGCCTTTTTTGTTTATTGTTGTAAAATTATAATTAAACGCGCGATAATCGACCTATAGGCGGATTTTTGTCCGCTTACAGGTGCTTTTTGGTTGTATAAACATGTGTGCGCCTTGCGGCTGGATCCTTCGTAAGACGGTCACGCGGGCGAGGCTCAGGATGACGGGAATGAGTCAATGTGGTTGTAAATCAAGAGCGTTGAGATAATTTGTGGCATTTTGTTGCGATGATTTGCGGTGTTTTGTTGAGGTGATTTGCGGTGTTAAAAAAATTATTCAACCTCTAAACTTTCATACTTGAACATATCATCGTATAAGAATTCGATTACCGTCATTCCGAAACCGTTTGCAAGCATCATTACGGTAGATAGCGTAACGGTTTTGCTTTTACCACTCATTATCCATTGCATATGTCCGTGTTGTATGCCTGAATTCTGCTCTAAACGATACTGCGTCATATTCTTTTCTTTAAGTAAATCCTCTACCCTTTTTGCCACAGCATCGATTACCGTCATATTTTAACTCCATAAGTAAGCGCGTCTCAGAGTGACCAAAAATAAGTTAATATATAAGATCACTTATATCCACGTCGAAAATAACGCAAAGTTTTCTTAGCGTATCAATATTTGGTTCGGTTCTACCCTGCTCCCAATTAGCATAGCAACTTTCGACTACGCCTAATTTTTCGGCTACTTCTTTTTGTGTATATCCCGAACTTTTCCGTATTGATTTTAAGTTGTTGCAAAAAACACTATCCATATCGATATACATTTTATGCAAAACTAGATAAAATATCTTGACACTAGATGTTTTATCTAGTAAAATAT
>CAKQKA010000025.1 GCA_934247855.1 uncultured Clostridia bacterium
CTTCTCCGCAAAAATGCGAAGCACCGAAAAGAGCGCATTTTTTGATGATTTTTTGCGAGCGTGAGGGATGCTGTACCGACGTACTGCGCCCGAACGGTCGCGGAAAATGACTAAAAAGTCGCCTTTTCGGTGGGTTCTAACGCTATCACCACTGGCTAAACGGCTGCAATAAAACAAGAACCGCCTGAAAGTCGCGATAAACGACCTATAGGCGGTTTTTTTATGTATTTTTGTAATTGATGTGAGTTTTTTCTTAAACGCGGGATAATAGTCTTATAGCTTCGTATTTCGGGATTGCCGATTAAAAATCGAGTTTTGTGATGAAAGGCGAATTGTTATAATTCCAATGCTTGTTTGCCTTGCCGCAAAGTCTTGCGTCTTCAACGAGCATGTCGCGCAGATACAACTGAGTGTTGGCGGTGTTTTCTTTGTCAACGTATTCCATATACGGCTGAAAATACTCGCCGAGATAAACGTAATCGATTATTGCGATAGTATAATAATTCAAGTCGCCTTCAAGTTCTTCGGGCTGTTTTACGCCTTTTCTGTATCCGTAATAATTATAACTGCTTTGCTCAGTACAAAATTTATAAATGCCGTCGCCTTGCATCCTAACAACGTACATAGAATTATCGAACGGAATTATTTTATAAAACGCATCTTCTTTTATGGGGTTGCCGGCGGTTATGTCGCCGGTAGAGCGTAAGCCGCCGTAGTTTGAAGCGAAATAGTCTGTGCCGAGCGCAGAAATCGCAACCTTACTTACATAGTCGCTTATTGCATATCTGTCAGATATTGTAACCGAAGAAACGGCGAGTACGGGAAGCGAAGAAATCAGTTTTTCTTTATAATTTCTGACGGTCGCTTCAACTTTTTTGTCGTAGGCCGTATCCTTGTCCGTTACCTTTTCATAGCGGTAATTGTTATATTCGATATGCCCGTTTTCGGTGCTATAGGTCAACTTTACATATGCAAACGCCTTATTGTTGGAGCCGCCCTGAACAGCGGGAACGATAGTCCCGTCCGGGCGCTTAACCTCTTTTGAATAGGTGGAGTGCGAATGTCCGTTGAAGATAACGTCAATAAGATAATCTCCGTCCGATTCGAGCGAGGCGAACTCTTCGTTGTAGTAATAATCGTAGTGGATATTAAGCGATATGATTTCCGCGCCGTCGTTTTTAAGTTCAAGGGCAACCTTTTTCACGCGTTCGGTTATATAATCTTTACGAAAGCTGTAGTCCGAAACCATTGTGGCGAGTATGCTGTTTTCGCAAGGACCTATAACGCCTATAAGTCCTACTTTAACGCCCGATTTTTCAACGATTACGCCGTTTACCACGTTATCGTCGTTGCTTAAATCGGCTATGTAGCCGCTTGCCGATTTTTTGTAAACGTTGGCGGCAACCAACGGAAAGTTCGCTTCGCCGTTGGATTTATCTCCGTCAAAATAAGCGGTGACGGTATCAAGTCCCCAGTCGAATTCGTGGTTGCCTAAGCCCATTCCGTCAAAACGCATATCGTTCATCGCTTCAATAACCGATCTGCCTTTGCTCATATTGGATATCGCCGTGCCCTGAAACATATCGCCGTTGCCGAAAAGCACGATATCGTCGCGCACGTCTTTGCCGTTTTTGCCGTAGTTTGCGGAAAGTTTGTCTATCGCCGCCGCCGTATTGGAAATACCTGCAGTACCGTTTTCGTTCTGCTCGATCGAACCGTGCAGGTCGTTTATCGAAACGAAAGTAAGTTCGACTTCGCCGTTTTTCAGATGTGAACCGCCTGACGAACTGCTGTTATCGGGTGTTGGATCGCAGGCAAGAAGGCTTGAAGATAAAGCCGCGACTATTAAAAAAACAAGGATTTTTTTAAATAATTTACTCATAATTCTCCGATTGAGTTTATTTTCATCATGAAATATTGTAAAACAATATAAATATAAAGTCAAGTTTTCCGACAAACAATACGCAAACTCCGTTCAAATTGCTTTTTTCCGTTGTTTTTGCTTGACTGCGATGCTTTATTCGATTATACTATAACGCGTGTTATAGAAAAAAGGAGGGTGACCATGCCGCCTAAACCAAAGTTTACGCAAGAAGAAATAGTAGACGCGTCTGTTCGACTTATAGAAGAAAAGGGTGTAAAGGCTCTTACCGCGAGGGAACTCGGAAGCTATCTCGGCAGTTCGTCCTGCCCGATATTTACCGTGTTTGCCGATATGGATGAATTGCACACGGCGGTAACCAAGCGCGCGAAAGATATGTTTGACGAATATATGGCAGTGGCTGAAAATTACACGCCGTCGTACAAAATGCGCGGGCTTCAGTGGGTTAAGTTTTCCGCCGAACACCCGAAACTGTTTGAAATGCTGTTCGTGCATGAAACGGGCGTGTCGTCGGATATCATAAGCGCGGCGTCCGTTCTGGCTTTCGGGATAGAAAAAGATATCGAAATAATTAAACGCGACTACAACGCGACCGAAGAGCAGGCAAGGCGACTTTCCGCGCAGATGTGGATTTACACTTTCGGGCTGTGCGTGATAATGTCCAAAAACCTGTGCAATTTTACAATAAAAGAAATCGTCGAAAAGCTGGGTGAAATATTCAACGGTATGGTCTACGTCATTAAGAACGTACCGAGCGATCTGACCAACGTAACGCCCGTGCCGTCGGAGAAATTCAGAAGCGATAATTACCCGGATCTGTCCGGTAAATGCGATTGCGATAAGACCGACAAGAAAAATATAAAGTAAAAGAAGGATAAAATATGAAAAAGAACGATACAAACGATTCTGAAAGCATAATCGAAATTACCGATTTGCACAAGTCGTTCGGCGAGGTAAAAGCGGTAAATGGGCTTTCGTTCCGTGTTAAAAAGGGCGAGTTGTTTGCCTTTCTCGGCGTAAACGGTGCGGGTAAATCTACCACTATATCTATAATGTCGGGCACGCTTGCCAAAGACTTTGGCAGCGTGATCGTCTGCGGAAAAAATATCGATGACGGGTTCGAGGGCATATCCGATAAAATCGGCGTTGTGTTTCAAAGTTCGGTGTTAGACGGAGAACTCACGGTTTCGGATAACCTGTTCTCGCGTGCGTCGCTTTACGGTCTGCACGGCGCGACAGCCAAAGCGCGTATAAAAGAACTTGCCTACCTTCTGGAATTCGGCGATCTTATGAACCGAAAAGTCGGCAAACTTTCGGGCGGTCAGCGCAGGCGCATAGACGTTGCCCGTGCGCTCATCAATCGTCCCGAACTGCTTATTTTAGACGAACCGACCACGGGGCTCGATCCGCAAACGCGTAAAACGCTGTGGGCGGTAGTGGAAAACCTCCGCAGAGAAACGGGTATGACGGTTTTTCTTACCACGCATTATATGGAGGAAGCGGTCGATTCCGATTACGTCGTTATTCTGGACGCGGGTAATATTTCCGCGCACGGCACGCCCGTCGAGCTTAAAAATGAATACGTAGGCGACTACATAACCGTTTACGGCGCGGGTGAAAGCGCCGTTAAAAACTTTGCCGAAAATAATAAACTGCCTTACGAAAAAGTCGTCGGCGGGTACAGGATAGAGGTCAAAGATACCGCCGCCGCAAGAGATTTAATAGTTAAAAACCCCGATTTGTTCGACGATTTCGAGGTAACAAAGGGCAAGATGGACGACGTGTTCCTTGCCGTAACCGGTAAAAAGATCGAGGGGGCGAACTGAGAATGAAAACTTTTTTAACTCTGACCAAAAGAAACATAAAAATGTTTTTCAGCGATAAGGGCATGTTCTTCTCGTCGATGATAACTCCTATTATTCTTCTTGTGCTGTATACCACCTTCCTCGGCAGCGTGTACAGCAATTCTTTCACCGATGCTTTGCAAGAAAACGGAATTGACGTCAACTTGTTTAAAGATATAATCGACGGAACAGTTTACGGTCAACTGTTGTCCGCGTTGCTTGCGGTTTCGTGCATTACCGTTTCGTTCTGCTCGAATCTTATAGTAGTGCAGGATAAATACAAGGGCGTAAGAAGAGATTTTATGGTTTCGCCCGTAAAAAAATCCACGCTCGCGCTGTCGTACTATTTCGGCACGTTGGCAATCACGCTTATCATCACGTTCACGGCGACTTTCGTCGGCTTTGCGCTCATCGCGTTAAAGGGCGCGTGGTATATGTCCTTCGCGGACGTGCTGCTTGTTCTGCTCGACGTTTTATTGCTCACCGTATTCGGTACGGCAATCTCGTCGGTTGCAAGCATATTCATAACCACGCAAGGGCAAAGCTCGGCAATCGGCACGATTGTTTCGGCGGGTTACGGCTTTATCTGCGGCGCGTATATGCCGATCAGTCAGTTTCCGGGCGGATTGCAAAAATTTCTTTCGTTTTTGCCCGGTACTTACGGAACTTCGCTCATAAAAGAACATTGTTTAAGGGGCGTGTTTGAAGAATTTGCAAACAAAATGCCCGATACCGCACCCGTTGAAGAAATAGTGAACGGTATGAAGAAAACAATCGACTGCAACATCTACTTTTTCGATAATCCGGTTGACGAATCCGCAAAATACATAATTTTAGCGGCGTCTATAGTAGTGCTTATCGCGGCGTATATTGTTATAAACGTGCTGCGCGGCAAAAAGAATAAATAATTCACCGATAAAAACATGAAAACCGCGCCGATATAAAAAGCGCGGTTTTTGAATAAAAAATTGAAAAAGCGTCAAAAACTAACGTATGATTAAAACAACGGCAAGTCTGAAAGACGCAAAATGTTATATTTCTTCCCTTAAAGGCAAAACGCTGGACGTTCGCGTAAATCTCGGCAGAAATAAGTTCGCGGGCTATATCGGCGTGCTCAGCGGAGTTTACCCCGCATTGTTTACCGTAAGCCCGATCGAAACGTTCAAAGGGAAAACGAGTTTTTCTTATTCGGAGCTGCTTTGCGGCGGCGTCCGCGTAAGGGAAAAGAAAGCCGAATAACCCAAAAAACAGCCCTATAGGTCGATTATCGGCATATAAGGCTGCTTTTTTAAAAACAAAAGCCCCCGAAACCGAGGGCTTTAAAATCAAATTATTCTGCAAAAATAAGATGACCGGTTACAAGCATATAAATAAAATCGATAACGCCGAGGAACCAGCCCCAACCAACGCAAAGGAACACGATAAAGACGACGATATGCAGAACGGATTTGGTTCTGAGCAGAACTGAAAGTCTTATAAGAAGTTCCATAACCCAGTTTACGCCGGGGATAAGCAAAAGAATTGCTTTAAGCAAAACCGATTGACTGTTAAACCATTTGTCGAAAGCCATAATTAAAAACTCCTTGTTTTTTATCGAAACATATTATATAACTTTTTTTTCGTTTTGTAAATACCTTTCCGACATTTTTAAGTTGAAAAAAATGTAGATATTATGTGATAAAATCGTAAAAACGCCGCAGCCTTTGCAGGGCGGCGGCGTTAAGTTTGATTTTGCGGTTTTGAGCCGATTATTCGGCTTTATCTTCCGTTTTGGTTTCGTTTGCCGTTTCGGCTTTTTCTTTGGGATTTATAAACTGCGGCATTTCCAAGCCTGCCATAGCGAACAAGTCGTTCATAGGGGGCAGGGATTTTGCCATACCCGACAAAAAGTTAGCGGTAGCGGTTTTGCCTTCTTTGCCTTCGCCGCCGTCCCAGACGGTTACCTTATCGATCTTGATGTTCTTGATAGCTTCAACCTGAGTTTCGATAAGTTTTTCGATCTTGTCGGCGATCATAAGTTTGGTTGCGTCGTTGGGGTTGCCGCCCGCCGCTTTAACGATTTCGGCAAGACCTTCCGCCTGCGCGGTGAGTACGGCTTTAACGCCGCGCGCCTGTGCGTCCATCTTGGCGAACATAGCGTCCGCTTCACCCTTGGCCTGACGTCTGATACGCTCTGCTTCGGCTTCCGCCTGAAGTTCGATTTGCGCTTTTTCTACCTCGGTGGCGACGAGAATGTCGGCTTCTTTGGTTGCTTTTTCGCGCGAGGCTCTTACGATTTCCGCCTGCTTTTCGGCTTCGTATGCGTCGGCAAGAGCTTTCGCTGCGTTGATCTTTTCGGCAGATACGGCGCGTTGTTCGGCTTCCGCCTGTTTTTCACGCAGTAACGATTGCGAGTTGGCTATTTCTATTTTGGCTTCGTTTTCGCCCTTGATTGCCTGCGAGTCCGCATCGGCAACGTGTATTCTTTGGTCTTTACGTGCGTTAGCTTCACCGATCGCACCTTTTCTGTCCTCTTCGGCAACCGAGATTTTCGCGTCGTTTATAGCTTTCGCCGCGGCTTCTTTACCGAGCGCGACTATGTAGCCCGATTCGTCGCTGATATCGGTTACGTTAACGTTTATAAGGCGCAAACCGATTTTCTTAAGTTCGCCTTCCACGTTGCGCGAAACCGCTTCAAGGAATTTATCTCTGTCGGTGTTGATTTCTTCGATGTCCATCGTGGCGATTACAAGACGCAGCTGACCGAAGATAATGTCTTTTGCAAGTTCCTGAATCTGGGGCAGCTTAAGTCCGAGCAGCCTTTCCGCCGCGTTCTGCATAACGCCTTGTTCGGTGGAAATACCTACCGTAAATATCGACGGAACGTCGATACGAATGTTCTGGCGCGAGAGCGCGCTTTTTAAGTCAACAGAAATGGATATCGGGGTTAAGTCGAGGAATGCATAAGACTGGAACAGCGGAACGATGAATTCCGTGCCGCCGTGCACGCATTTTGCCGAGCGGTGAGTGCCGTCTTTCGCTCTGCTGACTTTACCGTAGACAACCATAATTTTGTCCGACGGGCATCTTTTAACTCGCGTCGCAATAAGCAGTACGAGCATAAACAGTATGAGTACTACTACCGTAACGAGTATGGGAATGCCCGCGCTGCTTGCAAGATTGTAAAACATGTTATTCATTTTTCAACTCCTTTAATTATTGTTATTTTACGTACTAAATTTTTTCTACTATAACGCAGTCGCCCGAAACGCCGGTTATTTTTACTTTAGTGCCTGTTGTCAGCGGTGTGTTTTCGTTCTGAATAGCGTTCAGTTCGACGAAGCGTTCTTCAAGCGTTAAGGTTACTTTGCCGTTTCCGTTATCTTTGGCGGGGACGGTAAGGTACACGTCTGCGATCTTGCCGACGGCTCTTTTAATGTCGATGTTACCGTCCGAACGCATTTTCATTATACCGCGCATGATAAACGCCATTGCCACGAGTGCGAGCGAACCCGCCACGACCGATAAAACGATCGCAAGGGCGGTGTTTGTTTCCGCGAATATGTAACCTACCCAGCCGCCGATCGCAAAAAACGCAATCACGCCTCTTACCGAAAATAGCGTAAAGCCGTCGCCCGTGTCAACGTTTATGTCGGGTTCGCCGTCGCCGTCAAGGTCAACGCCCGTATCGGTTTCGCCCAGCCCGAAAAGCATAGTTATTATTTGCAGTATAAGCACAAGCGTTGCCGCAAGCCCTATGCAAAAATAAATCCGTTGCAGGACGTTCAGTCCGTTCCAGAATTCAGCCATTTTTTATCCTCCCGTTGTGTTTTATTTATATTTATGTAAAGCGGAATAAATTCCGCGTTCTGCTTTGTGATTAACTGCATTTTGTCAAGCCGCACTCTGCCGCGCCGCTGTTTTTTAACGCGTTTTTCGGGCTTGTTATTTGCCGTCGTCCATAATCTCGCCCAGCACGTTGCTGTGGGGGAGATTATCTATTTCGTCGGTGGCGGTTTTAAGCGTTTTTTCGGCAAGAAACACGTTCAGTATAATATGCAGCGTGTTTTTAAGCCGTTCTTTCGCACCCGTTATCCTTTCGTTGTAACCGCATATCGCTCTGTCTATAAGCGTTTCTATCGTGTTGCTTGCAAAGGCTTTGTCAAAAACAATGTCGCACACATAGGAATACAGTTCGCTTTCGGGAATAACGTCGTCAAGCCGATTTTCGGGTGAGCCGTTCACATAGGTCAGCAGCCGCTTAATCGATTCTAACGGCAGCGCGCCACGCAGCGAATTTATAAGCAAAATTCTCGCAAGCGCGTTTTTGTCGTACCGCCTGTTTATCGGGTGGGCTATGAATCCGCGCGCAACCCAGTTCTGAATCGCCGGCGTTGCCAGTCCGCTTATCTCACACACCTGCTGCATATACAGCCCGGACGTCGCAATAAACGTTCCGTTCAGAAAGTCCCGCCCGGAAAGTCCGGTATATTCAATCGTTGTACCCGGGTAATTCATTTTATCCACCTCGCGTTCGTTTATCTTCACTTTTCACCATGATTATAACACGCATTCATATGAATGTCAATAGTTTTTCATATAAATTTTTTAATTTTTTTGTACGGCGTGTTTTGTATGGCGCGCTTTATCGCTCATGGGGGGAGGTGCGGGGCAGTGTTGCCGGCGGTAAGGTGTTGTAATAATGGCGCGAAAGTGTAAAAAAAAGACCTATAGGCGGACTTTTGTCCGCTTATAGGTGCTTTTGATCTATTCTTTTTTCGTCAGGTTTGTTTCGATTGAGGCTTCCCCTGTCGGGGAAGCTGTCAACGGCGAGAGCCGTTGACTGAAGAGGATTGTTTCAATAATTTGTAGT
The DNA here is from genome assembly GCA_934247855.1 of uncultured Clostridia bacterium. Lineage (GTDB taxonomy): Bacteria > Bacillota > Clostridia > Christensenellales > Borkfalkiaceae > HGM11416. The sequence continues at coordinate 8,579 of CAKQKA010000025.1, forward strand.
CCTTGTTTCAAAAGCCGTGTTTTAAGTATCAGCGTTTTTATCCTCTCTCGTCAGCTGCGCTGCCACTTCGCCTATGCGGCGGACGCACCCTCTCCGTCAGCCTTTGGCTGACACCTCTCCCAATTCAATGGGAGAGTTTACTCCGAAGGAGAAAGCTCGTGTTTTGTTTGCGTTCGGAGTGCGCCTTGCGGCTAGATCCTTCGTATGTCGGGCACGCAAGCCCGTCTCAGGATGACGGGGTATTTTTTACCGTCATGTTAAGCGGAGCGTGCGCCGCATAAAAGCCTTCTCCGTTCGGAGAAGGGGGACCGCTTGCGGTGGATGAGGACAAATAGCGGCTTGCCGCATAATTTAGTTAATCCTTGAGAATATAGTTTATATACCACAAAAAATGGATTTGCGAATTATTGAAGCAGTCCTCATCAGTCTCGCTATCGCTCGCCAATCCGCTTACGCGCGGCGCGCCCTTTTTGTCGTTTTGCGACAATTCCCCCGTTAGCGGGGGAATTGCCCCGAAAGGGAAGCCTCGTATTTTGTTTGCGTTCGTGTGCGTTCTGCGGCATTTGTTTTGGCTAAAACTCGGGCTATAGGTCCGTTATTGCGTAGTTTGTACTCAAAATAAAAAAGTTGATGTATTATTACCAAAATAATTGACAAAATACAATCTATCGAATAAACTTAAGGCATGCTCTGTGGGAATGCTTTCGTGCTGAAAACATAGGGCAAAATAATATTAACGGGTGATTGAATGAAAACATTAAAACTTTTGTTGCTTTGCTTTGTTACGGTTGCTGTATTCCTGTGCGGCTGCGGCGGCGAATACGATGTGTATCTTGCTATCGGAGACGGAAAAGTGGAAAACGACAATGTTTTCTGCAAATACAGAATTGCCGAATCTTTTACGGATAATTACAAGGTTAAAGGGTGGTTCGGCTCCGAATCTGAAGCAGATCTTAACGATTCGTTCGTTTTTTCTATAAGTTTCGACGATCGTTATGCAGGTAGTTTTACAGAAAAAACATTGTTTAGTTTTACCGGGGAACAGTTAAAAGCCGCAAACGGCAAACTGAATTTTGAAATCGATCTCGGCGTCCTTTCCGAAACATTCGAAAAAACCGACGCTCAAAAAGATTTTGCTTTTCATTTTCATCGCGAAAGAGCGGAAAGAACGGATATGATCAAATGGAACGAATCTTCTTATAAATATACTTTTGACGGTAAAACGGTAAAAATCGAAAAGTAATTTCATTAAAAAATCAGGCTATAGGTCGATTATCGGCATAAAAAAGAAAAAACCTCGGCAATTGCCGAGGTTTTTTTTAAGCGTTATTGTATTGCGGTAATCGTTTGCAGGATATTGCCGTTATGCAAGCGTTACATATGATAGGATATTGCAAGGATTACGTTGTCTGCGTTGAAACTGATTTTATCCTGAAAAATACCCGCCTTGTATTTATATTTTTCAAAGAGTTCATCCATGTCTATATCTTTCATGTTCTTGTATACTTTCAAACCTTTGCTGAATTCGGCGTAATCGTATTCTTGTTTGAAGCACATGCCTTCAAGGTCGGAGTCGCTTAAGAAGTTGTTGCCGTTTACATAAGAGGCGCTGTAAAATTCAACGGTAATTATTCCGTTTTTGATTGTGTAACCCGGTCTGTAAACTTTGTCCACGCCGTCTATAATTACTTTTACGCCAACGGTGCAGTCGTATTCTTTGCAGGACTTACCGTCAAAATTGTGCGTCGGGAAGTGCTGTTTCAGCATATCCTCGTTCCAGTTGTAGTCATATTCGGTAAAAAACGGATCTTCGCTGAAATATGTGTATTTGTACTCCGTGGTCGTAAAGAGAGTGTTCTTATCTTCGGAATCGGCATTATAAAGCTGAATTTCCTTGACTTTGGCGCGGTAAATCGTGGTTACCGACTTTATGTCGTCGCTTGAGGCGGTTAAAACCTCGATCGCTTCGATCTTGCCTTTGTAGGTTGCGCAGGACGCAATCGACAAAATCGCGCAGATGCAAATCGCGGCGGCGATGATTTTCATAAATTTTTTCATTTGCTTAAATCTCCTTGACGGTGAATTTATGTCGCAGGTTGTTTTGCGACTCTTGCTTGGTTTATTTTACGCTTTCGCGGGCGGGTTTGTCAATATAATTGTGTGTGTTTAAAAAAATCCATGTTTGCGCTTGCTTTTTTTAATTCAATGCGTTAAAATGTGGAAAAAACGGGCGCACGATCGTGCGTAAACGAGGGAGGTTTTATATGAAAGATTTAAGGCTTACAAAACTTGCGGACGTGCTTGTAAATCATTCGTGCAAGGTTAAAAAGGGCGAAAAGGTTATGATAGAGGCGTTCGGTATTCCTGGCGAGCTTGTTAAAGAGATTGTTAACAAGGTTTACGACGCGGGCGGTTATCCGTTTGTATATTTGCGCGATTACTCGATTTTGCGTTCGGCTATCGGCCGTGCGAACGAAGAATATTGCAAGCTCTGGGCTAAATACGACGGGTTCGCTATGGACGATATGGACTGCTATATCGGAATCCGCGGCGGAGATAACTCTTGCGAAATGGGAGATATTCCCGCCGAGCAGAACGGTTATTACGAGAGAGTTTATTCCTACCCCGTGCATCACGAAAAGCGCGTGTGTAACACCCGCTGGGTGGTTTTAAGATATCCCACGCCGTCTATGGCGCAGATGTCGGGCAAGTCAACCGAGGCATTCGAGGATTTCTATTTCGATGTCTGCACGATGGATTACGACAAAATGGACAACGCCATGAACTCGCTCAAATCGCTTATGGATAAGACCGACAAGGTTCGACTTGTCGCGCCGGGCACCGACCTTAGCTTTTCTATCAAAGGCTTGCCGGCGTTAAAGTGTGCGGGCGAATGCAATATTCCCGACGGCGAAGTTTACACTGCACCCGTTAAAAACAGCGTAAACGGCGTTATTACTTACAACGCTCCGTCTATGCAGCAGGGGCTTAAGCACGAAAACGTTCGGCTTGTGTTCAAGGACGGCAAGATTGTTGAGGCAACGTCCAATTACACCGAGCAGATAAACAAGATTTTCGATACCGATGAGGGCGCGCGTTACGTCGGCGAGTTCGCCATAGGCGTTAACCCGTATATAAATCACCCGATGGGCGATATTCTCTTCGATGAAAAAATCGCGGGTTCGATACACTTCACGCCGGGTTGTTGCTACGACGATTGCGATAACGGCAATCGTTCGGGTATTCACTGGGATCTGGTTCTTGTTATGACCAAAGAGTACGGCGGCGGCGAAATTTATTTCGACGGCAAACTCGTTCGTAAAGACGGTTTGTTCGTTCTGCCGGAACTCGAAGCGTTGAATCCCGATAATCTTAAGTAAGCGGGTTAGCGTTCTTGGCTAGCCGCAGTTGACTGCGTAAGAGCCCGCCGAAACGACCTTTTTTGTTGCGTGTTTTTTGTAACATATTTGCTCTTGCGGCGTATAATGTTATTGTAAAAATAACGCACAATATTGTTGTTGTGAAAAAAAACTAAAAAAAATGCAAAAAATAGTTTACAAACGATATCAATATAAATATAATAAGTGAGCGAAAATGAAATCGGCGCCGCAAAATTATAAGTTTTTTTGCGCGCAGGGGAGTATTTAATGGCTAAATACGTTTTGTGTCCGAGATGTGAATTGAATTACATGCAAGACGGCGAAGAATATTGCGATGTTTGCAAGGCTGAACTTAAAATGGGACCGCAACTCATTTTTACCGATGACGATGATGAAACTGCGGGTGAAAAGCTTTGCCCCATTTGTAAACGCAATATGATAGGCGAGGACGAGGATATGTGCGAACAGTGCCGCGACAGTCGCAAATACGACAGCGAGCCCGACGACGTGGACGTTGAATCCGACGACGAATGGCGCAACTACCTCGACGACGACGAAAAAGACATGCCCGAAGATGACGGCGTGATCTCATTTTCTCAGCTTGCCGACGAGGAAAAGAGCGACGAACTCTTTAAAGACGACGAGGAAGAGGAAGAAGAGGAACCTGAGTATGTCGATGACGAACCCGACGACTTCGACGTGGAAATCGACGAGAAAGATTTTGAAGAAGACGCAGAAGAGGACGAAGAAGACGAAGGGGATGACGAGGACGACGATTTTTAATCGGGGATCTTTCGCCGCGGTTTAGTTTTGCGCTTAAACCGCGCCGCGTTGATTAAGCTCGGTTTGCTGCTATACAAATGCAAAATCGACTATCGAGTTATCGTCCGACAGTGTGAACGATACCGTTTCAACTTTATTTTTATACACGAGTGCCGCACGGATTTCATCCGCTGAAACGTAAGGTATAAAGAACATAAAATCACCGAAAAAGCGGGCTATAAGTCCATTATCGGGCTTTAGCGCGCGCGATAAATACTCTGAAAAATTGCCGCCGTGGCGCAGTTCTTCTAAAAAGGCGAAAGGAATAAGTTCCTTTGGCAGGTCGTAAACCGAACGCATACGTTCAAACTTCTTTTCAATTAAAGAAAAGTTTGTAACCGAATATTTTTCAATGATTTTACAGCCCGTCGCACCGACGGGCTTTTTTGTTATCGTAATACAGTCTGAATATTCAACGCCCGAGACCTCTTCGCTATAGAGCGGTTTTACTTTATACGCGACCGAGAAAACATAGAGATAGGTATGTCTGCCGCCAATTTGCAAAAAAAGCAAATCGCCCGAAAGTCTGCAATCTATTTGCGCGTGTTCGTCGTAATACTTAGGTTCGGTAAAAAAATAGTCGTTTTCGGTCGCGACGACGATTTTATAGTAAGGATCGGCAATCAGCGATACGCCGATATGTCTGTCGGAAAAACTTTTTTGAAATATATCGCGCATGCGGTCGCTTTTACCCACGGTGAACAGCGGAAAAATAAGATAACCGTCCTCGGCGGGGATGCTTAACGCGCTTTTAAAAAAGCCGCTCTCTGTCTTGCGTAAATACAGCGATGACGGGGCGTAGTTCTTGTCCTCCGGGTAAAATTCTATAAGCAAATTATGCCCGCAGTGGTCTATATAACTCAAATTTCCGTCTATAAATCCCATAAAAACGCCGTCTATTTTTACGGCGCATTGCTCTTTCGATAAAAAATAAAAACGCATAATATTCTTTCCCGCACAAAATATTCCAATAAAAAAATATGATTTTGTTGTTTGTAATATGATTAAAAAGTATTCTGTCCGTCAATAATGTGACAGGAGGTAGAAAATATGAAAGGTTTGAGTAAAAAACAACAAAAGGAACTGTTTGCCAAAGCAGAACTTGCCAAAAAAGAAGGATATCCGCTCGTTGGAGTGTTCAAAGATTTTGCCGGGAAAGAAAACCGCGCGTTCGGCAGTATCCGCAATTTTTATTATAAAAGTATAAGCGACGGCAAAGCGGGGAATATTACCGTCAAAACGCAGGAATATTTTACCGAAAGTGCCGAAAACGAACTTATAGCCTGCTTTTTGCGTGAAAGAAAGGTGTGCGGTTCTATAAGAAAAGCTGCATTTATTATGGCTTCGGGCGATCCCGTTCTTGCGCTCAGATATCAGAATAAATTCTTTAATCTGCTTAAGAAAAAGCGCGAAGCGGTTATTAAAGAAATGAAAAAATTGCAGCTTAACGGCGAAGCTTATTACGATCCGTATGCCGATTCAAAAAAGAGCGTAATTTATAAGCATCGCAAAAGCGGCGATGGTGTTTCGCCCGGCGAATGCGTATCGGGCGACGGTAATTAAAGCAATTTACGTTTAGTTTTCCTTGCGTTTTTTTCGTTAAAGTGATAGAATAGTCTATGACGTAACGAAAAGTCGGCTTGACGTTTTATTAAAACTATCGATAATCGACTTATAGCCCGACTTTTTGAAATAGGAGCACAAAAATGAGCGAAGAATGTACTCACGATTGCAGCACATGCAAATCGGATTGTTCCGCTAAAGAGGACAATCGTTTTAAAACAAACAATTTAAGCAAAGTCAAAAAGACTATCGGCGTTTTCAGCGCGAAAGGCGGCGTTGGCAAATCGTCGGTCACGGCTATGCTCGCCGTTTTGATGAACAGGCGCGGGCATAAGACTGCCGTACTCGACGCAGACCTTACCGGTCCGTCTATTCCTAAGGCGTTCGGATTGAAAAACGGCGTAGAAGCCCAGGAAAATTTGATTTTCCCCGCGATAACCAAAAAGGGCATTGAAGTTATGAGCATCAACTTGTTGCTCGAGGACGAAGGCTCGCCGGTTATATGGCGCGGTCCCGTGCTCGGCGGCGTGATTCGTCAGTTTTACGAGGAAACCTGCTGGAACGAGGTGGACTATATGTTCGTCGATATGCCCCCGGGAACGGGCGACGTTCCGTTGACGGTATTTCAGTCTGTCCCGCTCGACGGAATAATCATCGTAACCACACCGCAGGATCTTGTGTCTATGGTGGTGGATAAAGCGATCAATATGGCAAGAATGATGAATATCAAAATTCTTGCGCTTGTGGAAAACATGGCGTATTTCTTATGCCCGAATTGCAACAGCAAGCACTATATCTTCGGCAAAGGCAACGCAAAAGAAAAGGCTGCTGCGCTCGGCGTTAGTTGTTATGAATTGCCAATAAATCCCGAACTTGCTTCGCAGGAAGATAAAGGGCTTATCGAACTTTTTGAGGGCGACGAACTCGAAAAACTCGCCGACGAACTTGAAAAAATTTAAGTCCGATATTAAATCCGATATTAAGTCGGGCAGTGCATAAAAGTATTTTAATAATAACGCAAAACGACCTATAAACGGTAAAAGTCCGCCTATAGGTCGTTTTTTCGACTTGTTGTTTTCTATATAAAAGCTTTAAAACTTTTTGAACAGCATATGCAGCTTTTTGTACAGGAAAAATGTCAGAAGGCTTGTTACCGAAGTTTTAATCACGTTGAAAAGCAGCGTCCATAAAAGCAGCGGAATCATTGCCGATTGGTCTTTTATGCCGTATGCGGGCAGCAGTAAAAACGCGTTGCAAGCTATCATGCTTACGCAAAACAGTAAACTGCCCGATACAAGCGCGACGATCGCTCCGCTTTTGTCTTTTTTCAGTTTGTAGATTATGCCCGCCGTAAGTGCGTAAAGCGTGCCGCTTATAAGGTTGGATAAATCGCCCACGAACGCCGAACTTGTGCCCCGCGCAAGCAACGTAACGCCGATTTTTACCGCGTTTACTATCGTGCCGGATACCGGTCCGAACATAAAAGATGCGAGCAGGGTGGGAAGATCGGAAAAATTGAGTTTCAGCCACGGCGTGGCGGGGAAGATCGGAAATTCTATCAAAAGCAGTACGCACCCCAGTGCCGAAAGCATAGCGATTTTTGCAAGGTATGCCGCAGAACGATGTGCGTTCGAGCGTATTTTTTGCTCGTTTTGCGTGTTTTCTGTTTGGTTATCGTTTGTATTGCAGTTTGCTTTTTGATTTTCGTTCATAAAAACTCCTTGAGTGGGAGCGAAAACACGAAAAAGTGCGTTCCGTAAAAAACGGAACGCACAAAATACAATCGTATTTCATTCTTTTCTCATCCGGACTGTACCCGAACAAACAAAACTTGTTCGGGGGAACCGTCGGCGCAAAAATTTCATCTGCTCGGCGAGCAAAAACTCGTTCATAGGCTTACCGCAAAAAGCGGATCACTATCGGTGTGGAATCTCACCACGCCCCAAAGAATATTATTAAATTTTTTTATGCTGAATAATTACAGACATTCGCCCGCTTTGCCTGCGCAACCGAGAACGTCAACGAGTTTGTGTTTAACAAGTTCTTTGATGTTAGCTCTTGCGGGTTTAAGATATTCTCTCGGATCGAACTTTTCGGGATGATCGTTGAAGAATTTTCTGATCGTTCCGGTCATTGCAAGACGTAAGTCGGAGTCGATGTTGATTTTGCAAACCGCAAGGCGAGCAGCTTCACGGAGTTGATCTTCGGGAACGCCTACGGCATCGGGCATTTTGCCGCCGTTTTCGTTGATCATCTTAACATATTCCTGAGGAACTGAAGAAGAACCGTGGAGAACGATGGGGAAGTTGGGCAATCTCTTGCTTACTTCTTCAAGAATGTCGAATCTGAGTGCGGGGGGAACGAGGATACCATCTGCGTTTCTGGTGCACTGTTCGGGTTTGAACTTATATGCGCCGTGAGAAGTTCCGATAGCGATAGCAAGCGAGTCAACGCCCGTTTCCTTAACGAACTGTTCAACTTCTTCGGGTCTTGTGTAAGAACCGACTGCGTGGCTTACTTCGTCTTCGATTCCGGCAAGAGTTCCGAGTTCGCCTTCAACGGTAACGCCGTATTTATGAGCGTATTCGACTACCTTTCTGGTAACTTCGATGTTTTCTTCGAAAGAGTGCCCCGAACCGTCGATCATAACGGAAGAGAAACCGCCGTCGATACAGGACTTGCAGGTTTCAAAATCGGGACCGTGGTCAAGGTGAAGAGCGATAGGAATTTCAGGACATTCGAGAACCGCTGCTTCAACGAGTTTTACAAGGTAAGTGTGGTTAGCGTAAGCACGCGCGCCCTTGGATACCTGCAAAATAACAGGAGCTTGTTCTTCTTTGCACGCTTCGGTGATACCCTGAACGATTTCCATATTGTTTACGTTGAACGCGCCGATCGCATAGTGATTTTTATAGGCTTGTTCAAACATTTTTTTGGTTGTTACTAACGGCATTGGTCAGTACCTCCGATAAAATATTTCTTTCACTTTCAAAGTATATACTATTTTTCGCGCATTTGCAATTTTTTTTGCAAATTATATAAAAATTAATAGAAAAAATATAATTGCGCTTTTTAACAAACTTTTTTGTATTGCGGCTTTCAATATTAAAGTTACACCGTTTACATTATTGAATAATCGGCTGCAAACGTGCCGAAAACAGGTTGCGCGTTTTATCAAAACCCCGTCTATAAGTCGATTATCGGCACTTTTGCCGTGGTCAATCGAAAAAAGACCTATAAACGGGCAAAAGTCCGCCTATAGGTCGATTATTAGGTATTTCTTTATGGTAAAAAAACGCTGTTTGTCATATAAATTGGTGTTTTTTGATACATTATTGTTTTTTTAAAGAGGTAACACCACGTAGCAAAATCCAATATTTAAAAACTGTTGACAATTTTATCGTGATATGATATCATGCTCATGGCAAGGTTTGTTTTTTTTACAACGAGTGATTAGAGAATATATTTTATTGGTACATTATATGAGGAGGTGTAATTATGATTGGTAAATTCAGCAGGTTAATTTCAGTGCTTGGCTCGATAGTTTTTATCTTCGCCGGAGCTTGCTCGCAAATAACAGCGAGTGATATAGAGGGTTCGGGGGATATGACGGATTTAAGCGATGGAAAGGTTACTTATTTTAAATAAGTTTTTTATTTCATTTTTTATTTTTCTAGGGAGGTTTGGTGAAATGAATAAATTTTTATTAGGGATTTATATGTTTACTCTTTGTTTATTTGCGACATGTAGTATTGGGTGTAGTGATCATATTAATTCAGGTGATACCAATGAAAATAATCAAACAACAAACATAGTGAATCATTATGCCAATTTAGAAGATGTCTCGTTTGCCCAATTAAATGTTATATCTATTTCGGATAAAATTTATTGTTTCACAAAACGAGCTGAAGCAAAGTATTTACTTCTTGAATGCTCTGTTGAGAAAGATTTCTATGATAAAATTGAAAATGGTTCTACTGTGTTTTTACCAATTTCTTTAAATATTACTAAGAATAGCTATTATGAACAACAAGTTATAAGTGATTTTTTTGAAGAGCTTGACCATATCGTAGTGTATTTTATAAAAGAGCAACGATATAATGGAATGATAGATACTGATACAAACGAAATTATTACTTTTCCGTATATATCATCACCCATTGGGTTAGCTTTATTGGACGTAATTCCTATTTATAATAATCAAGTGCGTTTTTCTAAATTAAGTTCTTTATTAAATGCTTACAATGTATCACTTTTACAATATGAGCATTTAGAAGAATATACAAACTATATAGATGAAGGCATGACTATTGAAGAAATTTCACAAAATTTAACAAATTTAGCGAATTTAACAAAATAGGGAGGATTTTTATGAAACGTATTAAAATTAAAGCTATATCTGCCTCAATGGAATAAAAGTTCTGGTAGATAAAGATGTGGATGCCTA
>CAKQKA010000026.1 GCA_934247855.1 uncultured Clostridia bacterium
GTATGGTCCCGCTCTGGAAAAAGAATAAAGCCGATATCACGAAGGAAGAATACGATGCTTTTTATAAAGAAATGTTCTATGACGGTGAAGCGCCGCTCAGAACGTTGCATTTTTCTATGGAGGGTGCGGTTGACTTTAAGGCGTTACTGTTTATACCGTCCAAGACGCCGTATAACTATTATTCGCGTGATTACGAAAAAGGACTTAAACTCTATACGAACGGCGTGCTTATAACCGATAAGTGTAAAGATTTACTGCCTGATTATTTCAGTTTTGTACGCGGTGTAGTAGATACCGATATACAGTTGAATTTGTCAAGGGAAACCGTTCAGCAATCGAGGAGTCTGAAAGCGATTGCAGGTTCTATTGAAAAGAAAATCAAACAAGAACTTGAAAATATGCTCAACGAGGCACGTTCTGAATATGAAGAATTCTTCAAAAATTTCGGTTTGCAGTTAAAGTTCGGTATATATCAGAATTACGGGATGAATAAAGCGGTTTTGCAAGATTTATTACTGTTCAAATCGGTCAAACAAGACAAATATGTAACCTTGAAAGAATATCTTACCGCTATGCCTGAAGATCAGAAATTCATTTATTATGCAACGGGTAAGTCGGTTGACTCAATTAAACTTATGCCGCAACTCGACAAAGTAACCGAAAAAGGCTTTGACGTTTTATGCATGACGGATGACGTTGACGAGTTTACCGTTAAATTTATCAATGATTACGAAGGAAAACAGTTCAGGAACGTATCCGGTAACGACTTGGGCATTGAGGACGAAGAAGCTGCCGAAGAATACAAGGAACTGGCCGACTTTATGAAAGAGACTCTCGGCGATAAAGTTGAAAAGGTACGTATTTCTACGAGAATTAAAAATCACCCGGTTTGCTTCACTGCGGAGGGCGACGTTTCCATTGAAATGGAAAAGGTATTCAATGCTATGCCTAATGCTAACGGGCAGGTAAAAGCTAAAAAAGTTCTGGAACTAAATTCGGCAAGTCCTGTTGTGAAAAAACTCAATTCTATGTTTGAAAACGACAAAGAAAAGGCAAAAGAATTGACCGACGTTTTGTATCAGATGGCGTGCATTATCGAAGGTATGCCTGTCGAAAATCCGACGGCGATGACCGATGCGGTTTGTAAATTAATTGCCGATTAATAATCTTGCTCGGTTTAAATATAAAAGCCGATTATCCTGCTTTTTAAAAGTAGGGTGATCGGCTTTTTCTATTTCAAAATATTTGTGATTGTTCTCTTAAATTCGTCAGGGTTGCTATCTGTGATATACTTTATAGAAGAGCTTTTTTTGCCATTTGAAAACTTTGTCTTTCTTATTGCCGTTAGCTTATAAATGGTATGGTGTATTTGTGTTGCAGGTGACAATTTTAAGTGAATTCGCTTGTTGCTTTTATAAATTATCCGACATTGTTTTTGAGTTAATATTATATCATAAACTGTAATTCCGTCAGACATAATAAACTGTAAAACCGTATATAAAATGTGGAATAATTTTACTTTTTCCGATTTTATTATTACGAGGCAGTTTAATCCGTTTTCAATTTGAATCGATGTAAAATCGTTGTTTTGAGAATGATCCGATACCGTTGTGAACGATGCGTTGAAATCGAGGCTGTTTTTTATTATCAGGTTAATTTTTTTTCCTGCCAAAAAAGGAATTGCATCCTTGCTGAACACGTTATTGCCGTGCCGGCATAAGTAAAAAAGTTGGGCATAATTCATTTGTCTTATTGTTTTTTGTTCGGGTATATAACCGGGCGGTATGGTGTATATTCCGTTGACGTCGGTACAATTAAAATAGTTTTCTGATTTTAAAATATTTGCAAGAATTGCGCCTGTTATGTCTCCGCCGCCCCGCGGAAAAAGTCGGATTTTGCCATAGCCGTCGCTTCCGTAAAAACCGCTTGTTATAAATTTTGCTTTCTTTATTTTTCCGATTTCATTCTTTGTTTTTTCATATGAAAAATTATCATCGTCGAATTTAATAATATCGGATGAATTTATGAATTCTATTCCCGAAAAAAGCGAAAACATTTTACAGGTAAAATATTCGCCGCGGCTTATTATGTAGTTGTCGTCGCGCCGATAAACGTCTGATAAAAAAATATTCAGCGATTGAAAGTATAAATCGGGCAGGTTGAGCTCTTTACCGATGTTATATAATTTATTTCGGATTTGATTTATGACTTTTGTTGCATATTGTACAGACTTTCGTCGGGTTTTACAAAAGTCAATCAGTAAATCGGTTAACTTGGTATCGTCAGAATCTGCTTTTCCGATAGCCGATAGGACGATGACACAGTTTTTTACGTCTTTTATATCGGCAAAAACTTTTTTGATTCGTTCGGCTGTAGCAAGAGAACTCCCGCCGAATTTATAAACATCCATTTTATTTGCCGTTGTTCTGGCTTTCTATAATCGTTTTGATTATCTTATACGCGTTATACGCTGCTCCGCGCCGCAGATTGTCGGAAAGAACGTAGAAAAGAATTGAGTTTTCTTCCGCCTGTTCTTTGCGTATTCTTCCGATGTATACCTTGTTCGAATTTACCCCGACGGTTGATACGGGATAAATACAGTTTTCAGGCTCGTCAAGCACGGTTAAACCATCGGCGGTAGCTAATAATGAACGTATATTTACGACATCGAAGTCTTTTTTTAATACCGCGGATACAGCCAAAGCGTGGCAATTTTTCACAGGCACACGAACGCAAGTTGCGCCGATAGGCAAATCGGGCAATAAAAGAATTTTTCGCAACTCGTCGCGTAACTTATTTTCTTCGGTGGTGTAACCATATTCGTCAAATTTTCCGATTTGCGGAATACAGGTCGAACGTATGTCGTATTTATATGCGTCGTTCTTGATGCCGTTTAAAGCTGCTAAGCCTTTCTTTCCGCTGCCCGATACCGATTGATAGGTGCAAATTCTAACTCGTGTTAACCCGTAATATTTATTCAGTAAATATAACGGAATGGCGCAAATTGCCGTTGAACAGTTGGGGTTAGCGATAAGGTTGCCGTTTACGGGTAAACTAAAATTTATTTCCGGAACGACGAGGGGAATATTGTTCTCAAGTCTGAACGCCGATGAATTGTCGATAACGTAGCGCGAGTGCCTTTTTGCGGTTTTTGCGTATTTCTTCGATACGTCGGAATCTGTTGCAAGCAGTGTAAAATCACAATCGGGTAGTTCGTCCGTTTTTTGCAATATATATCGTTGACCTTTGAAAATAACGGCAGTGCCGCTGCTTGTCATTCCCGAGTATAGATTTAATCGAGCGATCGGAAAGTTTTCCTCTTCAAGAATTTTCAGAAAAGTTTGTCCGACAAGTCCGCTTGCGCCAACAATATTCAGATTGAATTTTTCCATAATAAAACCGTCGATACATTAGTGTATGCACCGACGGTAATAAATGGTTTCGTTTTTTATTCAAACGCAATAATGTTTGCGCTTTTTACATATTGAATTTGCTTAAGTTTGCGCGTTAATTCCTGCAGGTTTGCATTTGTATCGCTCATATCGATTGTAATGGTTACGTACGAGTAGTTTTTGATAGGCATTGCCTGGTTTATAGCGATTACGTTTGCGTTGTATTCAAAGATAACGTTCAAAACCTTGCTCAGCACGCCTTTTTCGTCTGCCATTTTAAAAGCGAATATGCTCTTTTTGCCGTATTTGTGCGACGGGCGGAAAACATTATCTTTATACTTGTAAAATGTGGAACGGCTGATTCCTTTATCGATGCAAGCCTGACTGATGCTTTTCTCGCCGCTTTCAATGAGTTCTCTTGCTTCTATAACCTTAATCAGGTAGTCGGGTAAAACCGAGGTGCTTACTATAAGATACTTATCATCCATGACGCTTTCACTCCTTTTTAAACATTATATACTGTTTTCCATAAAAACACAACTGTTTTAACAGCGCATACGAAAAATGTATATAGAATTTATTTTTAAATACAAATAACCGCTGTGTGTATAAAGGTGCGGTAATATGCTTTACTATTTTATTTGAATTTGTTAAAATATAAATATGAAATGTTTAAAAGAGAATTATTATGATATCGCTATCAGCGATTTTGACGGAACGTTGTTTTCTTCAAAGAACGGAATATCCGAAAATGTTTTGAATGTAATTCGTCGGTTCACCGATGCCGGCGGCATATTTTGTATTTGCACGGGGCGAATGACTTCGTCTATCGTAAAGTTTTATAAGCAGTACGGATTTACGGGCTATACGGTAAGTTTTAACGGTGCGGAAATATGTAATACGGATACGGGCGAAAAGGTTTACAAAGAGCATGTGGATAATGCTACCTGCATAAAGCTTTTGCGTTACGCTGAAGAAAACAAGAAACGCGTTCAGGTTTATCCGAATGATATTCTTACCGTAAACGGTTTAAATGACGATTATCGCGCTTATGCGAAGCGGTGCCATGTTGAAATATGCGACGTTGAAGGTTTGGTCAGCGATTTATTCGTTGAGAAAGGTTATACGAGCGGAAAAGTTTTGTTTTATACCGACGATTCTACACGCCGGAAAATGCTTGAAGATATAAAAGGCATTGTAGGCGAAAATTACGAGGTTATTTGCAGTAATCCCGAACACATAGATATTATGGCAAAAGGAGTGTCGAAGGGAAACGCAGTTTTAAAACTTTGCAAAATGCTCGGTAAATCAACCGATAAACTTATTTGCTTCGGTGATGAATCAAACGACGCAAGCATGATTGAGGTTGCAGGGTTGGGTGCCGTTACCGCAAACGGCAGCGAATATCTTAAATCGATTGCGGATATCGTAATTCCTTCATGCGAGGATGGTGGCGTCGGTTTTGCTTTGGACAAATTTGGAATTAAATAGGGCATAAAAGTTATACAAACGAAAAAACATCCCCAAGGAAGGGGTGTTTTTTCATGAAAAAAGTCTGTTAAAACTATTTAATTTCAAGATTGGCGTGAGCATTCGGCGTTACGAATACCGTTTTGAAATCGGTGTATATAACGCTTCCGTATTTTGCTTTAGGTTGCTTTTTTACATACTTTTTCAATGTATAGTCAACTGCAACCTTTGCTCCGTTTTTTGCTTCGCTGAAATATGCACAAATCTCGGCGGCAATGCCTATAATTTCTAGCGGAACGTGTTTTCCGTTACTTTCGATAACAACGTGAGCCGAATGATAATCTTTTACATGTAACCAGCAATCGGATGGTTTTGCCGAGGATGTCAGTTTGTCATTCTGGATATTGTTCTTACCTGCTCTTATTTTGAAACCGGAGTATTCAAAAGTCCTGAATTCGCTTTTTAGGTTATCGTTTTTCTTATTATTGTTTCTTTCTTTCGATTCTATATATCCGCTTTCTATCAATTCTTCGCGTATAAAACCTAAGGACTGTGCGTCGTCTGCTGCCTGAATTTCGGCAAGAACGGACATTGCGTATTCTATTTCGCTTTCGGTTTGCTCTTTTTGCGGTGTAACGGCTTTCAGCGTGTTTTTAAGTTTTGCGTATTTTTTAAAATATTTCTGAGCATTCCGGTTTGGCGATATGCTCTCGTCTATAGGGATTGACAATTCGGCGTTGTCGTTGTAGTAATCGATGACGGTTACCGATTTGTCGCCGTGTTTTATTTTGTAAATGTTCGCGGTTATCAGTTCGCCGTATCTTCTGTATTTTTCGGCATCTTCGCACGAAAGCAATTTTTCGTTTATTATGGCAAGTTTTTTCTTTTCCTTTTTCAGAGCCGAATTGACGATCGAGGTGAGTTTGTTTTTTGATTCGGTTCTGTCTCTGATACGCTTTTTTTCGTCGAAAAAGAATGTTTCTGCATCGGTTATATGCTCGAAATAAGTTTTTTCGCCGCTGACGGTAAGGTAATCGCAAAAGAAATAATCTGTCGGTTTACCGTTTAAAAGTACTACCGTCGGTTTATCGTTATATTCGCTGACGAACTCTATTATTTGTTTTACCGTGCCTTGCGGGTTCGGAATACCGTGATCAAATGTTGTTTTTCCGAATATGCGGAATATTGCCTCTTTTGCCGTGTATGCCGAAAAACCGACGACGTTCTTAAAGAGATAATCGGCTAAATCTCCGCCGGTGAATGAGGCAATGAGTGAAGCGCAGTCGGGTGAAAAAAGACTGACTTTGTCTTGTGAGTGCGGCAGTGCGTATTTTGCGCCGCTTAGTAGAACGCGTTCTTTGCCCAAATCGAAAACTGCGGGTTTCAGCGTGCCGTTGATAATTTCGTTTTCGCAAAACACCGCGTTGGAGTATTTGCCCATTATCTCGCAATACAGTTGTTTTTCTACGGGTTCCATAAAGTCGTTTTTACCGTTAAACGCAATACGGATTATTCGTTCGTCTTTGATTGTTTCTATTGATTTAATCGACGAGCTTAAAAGGTGTTTTCTGAGAAGCATGCAAAATGCGGGCGGCGTTGCAGGGTTTGCTTGCTCAAGCTCGGTTATGCCCACGCGTGCGCCTAAAGCGTTTACGCAGACCGATATTTTCGCATTGCCGTATTTTGAATAAACGAAAAGTATTATTTCGTCGGGGGCGGGCTGGGTTACTTTATTTACTTTTGCGCCGCTGAACAGGTCGTTTAACTCTTTTGCCGTTCTTGATAGTGTAATTGCGTCCTGAGGCATAATATACTCCGAAGATTTGGTCTTGCAATGTGATTTTTGCTATAGCAATAAAACAGGGCTGCTCGTAGTCGGCAGAATTGTTTAATCGCATGACAAATTATATATTAAAAATGAATAAATGTAAAACAAAACTAGAAAAACATATAATATTGACTTTACTTTTTTCTATCAATTTGTTAAAATGCTTTAAGCAAAGAATGTTCAGGAGCTAAATCATGACTTATACGGTTGAGAAAACAGAGAAAAACGAGCTTAAACTTACTATGAAGCTCTCAGGCGAAGAATGGCATAACGCTAACTTGAAAGCATACGATAAAAATAAGAAAAAATTTGCCGTTCCCGGGTTTAGAAAAGGACACGTTCCTTATAGCTATTTTGTTAAGTATTATGGCGAACAACCTCTTTTTGAGGACGCTTTGAATTTTTCCTTTACCGAACACTACTATGAGGTATTGGCTAAAGAGACGGATTATAAAGTAATCGACGGACCGTCTATCGAAGATTTTAAATTCGAAGAGGACGGCGGCGTTGTGATCATTGCTGTCGCTCCCTTGAAGCCCGAAGTCGAACTTGGAAAATATAAGGGTATAAAGATTGAAAAAGTTGAGTATAATGTAACCGATGCGGATATAGATGCAGAGGTAGAAAAACTCAGAGAGAGAAATTCGAGAGAAATCGAAGTTACCGACAGACCTGTTCAGGACGGAGATATTTGCGATCTCGATTACTCGGGTTCGGTTGATAACGTAAAATTCGAGGGCGGAACTGCCGAGCATCAACGCCTTGTTATCGGAAGCAAAACATTTATTCCCGGGTTCGAAGATCAGGTTATCGGTATGACGATCGGCAGTGAGCGAGACATTACGGTTAAATTTCCCGACGATTATTCTGCTGCGCAACTTGCGGGTAAGGTTGCTGTATTTGCGATTAAACTTCACGGCATAAAGGTTAAAGAACTTCCCGAGGTCGATGATGAATTCATCAAAGACGCAACCGGAGAAGAATCGCTTGAAGCGTATAAGACAAAACGCAAAGAGGAACTGACCAAAGCCAATCAGGAAAAGGGTAAGCGCGAAACCGAGGATAAACTCGTAAAGATGATCGTTGAAGATTCCAAGGTAGACGTTCCCGATTGTCTTGTTGAAAACGCAATCGATTCTATGGTCGAAGAAATGTCTTACAGAATGATGTACAGCGGTTTGAAGATGGAAGATTACCTCAAGTACACTAATCAGACCATGGAAGAATATCGTAAAGGATTTACCGACGCGGCAAAAGAAAGAGTTAAATCTCAGCTGATCGTTGAAAAGATCATCGAAGTCGAAGATATTAAGGCGACGGAAGAAGAAGTTAACGCAAAAATTGCAGAGCAGGCTACGTCAGCCGAAAAGACGTTTGAAGAGTACAAATCCGCTATGCCTGCACGTCAGCTCGAGTATATACAGCAATCGATAGTTATCGATAAATTGTTTGAGTTCCTTATGAAGAATAACGAGGTAGCCTGATCGCTCATAAAATTTGATTTGGCATATGTCGGACGAGTTGCGGTTTTTCCCTTCTCGTCCTAATTTTAAATAAAGAAAATCGTACGTATTTCCAACCTCTGTAGAACAAACCGCAAATTCGGCACAGTTTTGTTGTTTTTTGCTTATTCTTGCGGCACGTAGTGTTTTTACGCCGTAAAGTCGACCGCGAAATATACAAGTCGGTCTTGTTTTTTGCATATGTCTAAGGCTTGTTTGGGCAAGGCAAACGACCGAAATCGTACTCGACGTACGTTGATGGGAGTGAGTCATAAAAGAACCGAAACATTGTTGCCTTAAAGCCGTCTTTTAGACATCTTTCGGCAAACACTCGCTTGCAGTATGGCATACAACTTCGTTCGTGTTTGCCAAAATCTGCACATAAAATACGGCTTTAAGGTGCCTTGCATTTGTGCGGCGATAAATCGAGGTAATTAAAGGCAAACAACCGAAACTGTATGCCATACGTTGAAGGTTGTTTAACGTCTAAGTAGCCGATTTTGCGCTGCACAAACAACAACGAGCTCGGTTCTTTTATGGCTTTGCACAATCGACTTGACGGCGCAAAAATTGTTCTAATGGGGTCGGAAATACGTAACTATACGTTAAAGGAGTATTATGGCACTTATTCCTATGGTTGTGGAGCAATCGAACAGGGGTGAAAGATCTTATGATATTTATTCCAGATTGCTTGAAAACCGTATTATTTTCATTACTGGCGAGATCGACGACGCTGTAGCTAATACCGTTGTCGCTCAGCTCATATATCTTGAATCAAAAGATCCCGAAAAAGATATTTATTTGTATATTAACAGTCCCGGAGGCAGCGTTTCCGCAGGGCTTGCGATTTACGATACGATGAATTATATCAAATGCGACGTTTCTACCATTTGTATCGGTCTTGCTGCAAGCATGGGTGCGTTCTTGCTTTCGAGCGGGCAAAAAGGTAAGCGTTTTGCTCTTCCTAATGCCGAAATAATGATTCATCAACCGCTCGGCGGCGCGCAAGGTCAGGCAAGCGATATTCAGATTCAAGCTAAACAGATCTTGAAGATTAAGCAAAAATTAAACGGCATTCTCTCTGCGAACACAGGTAAAGAACTTTCTGTTATTGAAAATGATACGGACAGGGATAACTATATGAGCGCTGTTGAGGCGAAAGAATACGGTTTAATAGACGAAGTATATTATAAACGTTAATTATTCAGAGGTAAAATGGCAAATTTAAATAAGAATAGCGAAGTATGTTGCTCGTTTTGCGGAAAAAGCGAACCGGAGGTTAAAAAACTTGTTGCCGGTCCGAACGGAATATATATTTGCGATAGTTGCGTTCGCGTTTGCGAAAAAGTAATTCGTGACAGCGCGAAAGCAGATAAAAAACAAGTTATTACTCTAAAAACTCCCGAAGAAATCAAAAAACAACTCGATAAATATATCGTTGGGCAGGAACAAGCAAAAAAAGTCCTTTCCGTTGCGGTTTATAATCATTATAAACGTATCAATTATGCCGAGAATAACGTCGGCTGCATCGGTGATGACGTTGAACTTGAAAAGAGCAATATACTGATGTTAGGGCCTACCGGTTGCGGTAAAACATTGCTTGCTCGCACATTGGCTAAAATACTCGACGTTCCGTTTGCCGTTGCCGATGCTACAACGCTTACCGAAGCAGGGTATGTCGGAGAGGATGTTGAGAATATCTTGCTGAAACTTATTCAGAATGCGGATTATGATGTTGAAAAAGCTCAAAGAGGTATAATTTACATCGATGAGATCGATAAGATTGCCAGAAAGGGCGAGAATATGTCTATTACCCGCGACGTATCGGGCGAGGGGGTTCAACAAGCTTTGTTAAAAATAATTGAAAGTACTGTTGCTTCCGTTCCTCCGCAGGGTGGCAGAAAGCATCCGCAACAAGATCTTATTCGTATCGATACTACCAATATTTTATTCATTTGCGGCGGCGCATTTGTTGGTCTTGATAAAATTATAGATCAGCGCAAGGCTGACGATGCAGGGCTTGGGTTTGGCAGTAAAGTTGTAACAAAGTCTGAAAAAGACGGTGTTGCGCTTGATGACGTTCAACCTCATGATCTTACGAAATACGGACTTATTCCCGAGTTTGTCGGTCGTTTGCCTATAACGGTTAGTCTTGAACCGCTTACCGAGGATGCTTTAGTCAAGATTATGACTGAACCTAAAAATGCAATAATCAAACAATATAAAAAATTGTTTGAACTTGATAAAGTAGATCTCGAAGTACAGGACGACGCAATCAGGGCGATAGCTCAGAAGGCGATTGAACTCAAAACAGGTGCACGCGGACTCAGAACCATTTTTGAAGGTTTTATGGTGGAGACCATGTATAATCTACCGAGCGATAATTCGGTCGATAAAGTTATCGTAACTAAAAGCGTCGTAGAGGGAACGGGTAAGCCCGTTGTTATAAAAAAAGTTGCGTAAGATAACGATTATAAAGTAGCGCGAAGCATTCTCATATATTGAAGAACGCTCCGCGTTTTTATATACAACCCTTGAGACGATGCACTCTTATGTTAGGCATAAAAACATTTAAAAATGCAGATAAAATGCTAATAAATTTAAACTATTACGAATTGAGGAAAACTGATGGAAACTTATGATATTATTATTCTTGGCGGCGGGCCTGCAGGTTTTACGGCTGCGAATCGTGCTGCTGAAAAAGGATTTAAAACTGCGATTTTTGAATACGGCAATCTTGGCGGAGTTTGCTTGAATGAGGGATGTATTCCCTCTAAAAGTTTTATTCATTCTTCAAAAGAATTTTTTCTGAAAAATGTTGAATTGCAAACCGGCGATGAAAGTTTGTCTGCCAATTTGGCGGCTTGGGTTGAAGAAAAAAATAAAGCCGTCGACTTGCTTCGCAACGGCGTACGCGGGTCGCTCAGAAAAAACAAGGTTAAAATTATTTTTTCATTCGGTTCGATAGTTTCATATGATAACGGCGTAGCCGTTGTTTGCGATTCGGAAGGCAAAGAATATCAAACCGATAATTTAATTCTTGCTGTGGGCTCCGATACTTTTATCCCTCCGATTCATGGTCTAAAAGAAGCTCTTGATAACGGTTTTGCTTTAACAACGCATAATATATTTGACCTGACCGAAGATTTTTCTTCTTTGGCAATAATCGGCGGCGGAGTAATCGGAATAGAACTTGCGTTTTGTTTTTCTATGGCGGGAAAACGTGTTGAAATTGTAGAAGCGGCCGAGAATATAGGTGCTTCTTTAGAGACTGACGCTGTTTCCGTTGTTGAAAAAAGTCTTGAAACTTACGGCGTAAATATATATAAAAATGCTGTTGTGTCTGAAATATCGGACGGGGCGATTGATTTTACGTCGAATGGTGACTCAACGCATCTTTTGTGCGATAAAGTGTTGGTTTGTACGGGGCGCAAACCAAGGCTGACGGGATATGGCTTGGAAAAAATTTCGCCTAAACTTGAAAAGAATTCCATTTTTTGCGATGCAAAAATGCGCACCGATAAAAAAGGCGTTTATGCCATAGGTGATATAAACGGTAAATCAATGCTTGCACATACCGCTTATAGGGAAGCCGAGGTTTGTATAAATAATATTGCAGGCGAAAACGATTCCATCGACTATAATTTAATTCCGAGCGTGTTATACGGTATACCCGAGGTTGCATCCGCAGGCGTGTCTATAAATGAACTTCGCGGCGTAAGCGGTGCTTTTGTTAAACGTGTGTCTATGCTTTTTTCGGGCAGAGCCGTTGCCGAAGGACAAGCAAAATATGGTTTTTGTAAACTCTTGTTTGATTCCGAAGAGGTTCTTGTCGGCGCGACGATTGTCGGAGAATACGCAAGCGAAATTATTCTTGCTTTAAGCGTAATGATTTCAGAAAAATTTACGCTTTCAAAAATGAAAAGAATCGTTTATCCGCATCCGTCCGTAGCCGAGATAATACGCGAAGCGTTGTATGCGAAAAACGAACCGATATAAAAGATTTTTAAAACGATTAAACAACTACCGTGCAAACTGTTTAAACACAGTTTTGTGCGGTATTTTTTTATTTCAAAAGTAATAAATCGGTATGGACGAGCATTATATATGACTATGGACGAAAGAGCTTATGAATTATTTCCCGAATCGCTCAGATTTGCGATTTTGCCGTATACCGATAAATTATGCGAACTCAGAATAAGAGCAAATAAACCGATAACCGCGAATATCGGATACGATTATTTTCCGTTAAAGTACAGGAATGAGCCGATTATTCTTTGTGTCGATGAGATCTTTGCGATAGTTTTACGTGCCTGCGATAATTCTGTTTATGCTTACAACGACAGTATAAAGCAAGGTTACATAACTAAGTTCGGAATCAGAATCGGGCTTGCGGGAAGGTGTGTCAAAGAATTTGAACAGGTGGTGACGATGAGAGATTTTACGTCGCTGTGTATCAGATTTCCGCATCAGGTAATCGGTTGTGCGAACGAGTTGTTTGATTTAATTTATGCTGACGGCAGGATAAAAAGCATTTTGCTTGTGTCGCCGCCGGGATGTGGTAAAACTACGGCGTTGCGTGATCTTGTGCGCATTACTTCCGAAAAGACTAAAAAAAATATTCTGATGGTCGATGAAAAATGCGAGTTGTATTCGGACGGTTTTAACGTGGGCGATACTACA
The DNA here is from genome assembly GCA_934247855.1 of uncultured Clostridia bacterium. GTDB lineage: Bacteria > Bacillota > Clostridia > Christensenellales > Borkfalkiaceae > HGM11416. Next base: position 12,876 of record CAKQKA010000026.1, read on the forward strand.
GATGTTATACAATGCTGCGATAAAAAATTCGGGTTGTTCATTGCCGTCAAAAATTTGTCGCCCGAAGTCGTTGCGACGGACGAGCTTACGGCTTTATCGGATGCCGAGGGCGTGTTATTTGCCGGAAAATCCGGAGTTTGCGTTTTTGCGACCGTTCACGGCTCAAGTGTTTCGGATATAGTGTGTAAGGAATATCTTAAACCTGCAATTAAAGAAAAATGTTTTGATTACCTCGTTTCGATAGAGAAAAATAAAGACAAGCTGTCTTTGAATGAGATTATCCGCGGTTCGGAGGTGTGATCGTGTTTGATATAATTCTTGCCGTTTGTTGCCTTGTTGCGGGGCTTTGCGCCGGAATAAAGTTTTCCGAACGATATACCGAGAAATTCAAATTCTACAAATCCATTTCGATTTTCAACGAGCGATTATATACGGAAATAACGTTTTTCCGCAACGGAATATGCTCACTTGGAAACGGTGAATATTTGTCGCAAAAATTTGAAAAGGTGGTCTATGATTATTCAAACGGAAAAGATTATGTTGCGGATTTGCCTGCGTTTTTAACGGCTTCGCAAAAGAGCGATATTATTGCTTATTTTTCGAGCATAGGCAAATCGGATGCCGATTCGCAAAAGGAATTATACGGGGCGTATAAAGAAAAATTCGGATACGAGTTGAGTACAGCCGCGAACGAACAGGCTAAGTATTCGACGTTATGCAAAAAAACGGGACTGATCGTCGGATTGGCTGCGTTTGTTATATTGTTTTGAGTATGAGTGTAGAGATAATTTTTAAAATTGCCGCAATCGGAATTCTTATTACGGTAATATGTCAGATTTTAAAAAAATCCGATCGTGACGATATAGCGACTTTGGTTGCCGTTGCGGGGTTAGTTATAGTTCTGACAATGGTTGTAACAATGGTGTTTGACTTGTTCGATCAGTTGAAACAATTGTTTGAACTGTATTAGCGTTAAGTATGATTTTTAAAATAATAAGTTTTGCGATAGTAACTGCAGTATTGTGCATCTATTTTAAAAACATAAACAGTGACTTTTTTCTTCTTGTTCTTATATCGGGCGGGGTGGTGATTTCGCTTTTTACGGTAAGTTATCTTTCCGATACTCTGGATTTTTTTAAAAGTCTTGCGGAATTGACGGGTGTTGATAACGGAATGGTTGTATTGTGTGCTAAAGTTACGCTTATCGGGTTTCTCGTTGAGTTTGCTTGCGGAACTATTGAAGATTGCGGACTTAAAGGGTTGTCCGATAAAGTTGCGTTTGTCGGACGTCTTGCGATACTCGGAATGAGTATTCCGCTTTTTTCGTCGCTTATAAAAATGATTACGGTTTTTCTTGATAAACTATGAAACGTCTTTTTATTCAAAGTCGAAAAACTAATAAATTTAAGAGACGGCGGGCGGACAAGCTGAAATGCTTATTTGCTGTAATTCTCGTTTTATTTGCCGTTTGTATTGTACCGCAAAGTTATGCCAATGCGGCAACCGATTCTGCCGATTCAAGCGAGAATTATGAGGATGTAATTGACAACTTGATTGATTCGCTCGATTTCGGAGGGGCGGAAGAACTTTATTCGGCGTTTGCGGATGAGATGGTAAATCCCACAAGTTTTAAAAATGAAGTATTGAATTTGATTCGTGGAAGCGAAAGCCGTGATTTCGGCGATGTGTTATCCTGTTTAGGAGCATTACTTTCGGGCAATATGAAAGAAATAATGCCGTCAATGCTTATTGTGCTTGTTATTGCGATAATTTCCGGGGTGTTTTCAAGTTTTGACTTAAATACGAAGGGGGTAAAAGATGCTGTTTTTCTTGCGTGTTATGCCGTCGGTTCGTCAATCGTTTTTTCGGAAACGGCAAAACTTGCGGCAAGATCTCTTTCCTTCATATCCGATATATGCGGGGTGATGCAGTCGGTTTATCCGCTTTTTGCAACCGTAAGTTGTTTGTGCGGTGAAAATAATAAAGTTAAAATTTTGACACCGATTTGTGCCTTTATTACGCAGGGTGTAAATATTTCGGCAGAGCGAATTCTGATTCCCGCGGTTTTGGCGGTTTGTGCGCTTTCATCGGTTGCGTCTTTAAGCGAACGCTCGTCGGTCGCTTTGACAAGAGATTCGATAATCGACGTTTTTAAATGGGTTATCGGTATAGCTGTTTCGCTGCTGTCTGTGTTTACAGCTGTGTCCGGTGTCGGTGGTGTCGTACGCGACGGAATATCTTTAAAGACTTTAAAATATGCTGTGGGAAATACCGTTCCGATTATCGGCGGTTTCGCAAAAGAGGGAGTTGAAGTTGTCGTTTCTGCGGCACAGGTAATCAAGAGCGGCGTAGGCGCCGTATTTTTGTCGGTTCTTGCCGTTGTATTTGCAAGTATGTTAATACGCTTGCTTTGTTACTCTTTAATGCTGAGCGTATTGAATGCGTTGTGCTCGTCTTTTGCCGAACGAAGATATTGCGATATGATAGTCGGATACAAGAAAACCGTGTCGCTTATAGTGGTTGTGTTTGTCGCGGTGACTATACTGTTTTTTACAACCTGTTATACGCTTTTATTCTTGCAGGTAGGTATGTAGATTATTATGTTTAAAGTATGGATCATTGCTTTAATATGTTTTTCGACGTTCGGGTGCCTGAGTAAGGCGATATTGCCAGATGGCAAAACGAGCAAAATTACGGCGTTTGTATTTTCAGTCGTTCTTTTAATTTGTTCTATCAACCCCGTTTTGTCGTTGTTTTCAGAAACCAAAAATGTTGATATTATATATTTTTCCGATAGCGATCTGAATGACAGGACGGAAAATTTTCAAGCAGAATTTGCCGAAAGATATTGTTTCTTGGCAATCAAACGAGAGCTTTCAATGCGTAAAATCAGGCTGCAAGACGCTGCTATCGAGATGAAAAAAGTTGACGGTAAGTATAAAATAAAAATAATTAAAATAAAGCTTGCAGATCTGGAATACTACGGAGATGAGAAGAATATAAATATAACGTCCATAACGAAAGACGTCGTTACCGGGTTTGCTAAGCTGAGCAGTGAGGATGTCGTTATTTATGAATAATAAAAAATCGTTTAAGGATTTATTGAAAAAAGTAAAACCCGAATATCTTATGATTGCCGCCGCGGCGATTATCGTTTTAATCCTTTTCGGTTCGTCTTTTGTGAAAACACAAACGGAAAAAGATTACGACGTGAACGATTACGTTGATATGCTTGAAACAAAGCTCTCCGATCGGCTTTCGGAGCTCGACGGTGCGGGTAAAGTAAATGTTATAATTTCGGTAAAAAGCGGTATGCGCAGCGAGATAGCAACCGAAAAACAGGTCGGCGGAATAGGTGAGCGAACGACCGAAACACCCGTGCTTATATCGGGCAAACCGCTTGTTCTCGGCGAGATATATCCTGAAATATGCGGCGTGATTATAATGGCTAAAGGCGCGGAAAACGTCAAAGTCAGGCTATCCCTTATAATGGCGGCGCAAACTTTTCTTGATGTGTCGAGCGATAAAATTCAAGTTCTTCCAATGAGGTAAAATAACGGTTCAACCGTATAAAAAAGGAGTATAAAAATGTCAAAAAAGAAAAAAATCGTAATTTTGTCGTGCATGGTATTACTGCTGGCTGTAACAGCCGTCTGCAACTTTTTGTTGACAAACAAGAGTGACGGTAACACGGTTGCGACCGCTAATTATTTTACGGAATATCGTACCGAACACACAAAGACCTTGAATGAACAAATTTTGCGTCTCGATGCGATAATATCCGACGCCGATGCGGATTCTCAGGCTAAAGAAGAAGCTCTTCGCACAAAACTGCGCCTTAGCGAGATTGTAGAAAAAGAATTGTATCTCGAAAGTATTATAAAAGCCAAAGGGTATAAGAATACTGTCGTTATGATCGGCACCGATTCGGAAAATATTACCGTTGTGGTTGAAGATAAGGATTTTACGTCCGACGACGCTGTTTCGATTTATACCGTTCTTGCCGACGAAGTAAAAGCATCGCCCGAGAACGTAAGAATTTTCCCGCTTTCATAAGGGGCGATAAAAATATCTTTTGTTTGTAGGGTGAAAAAAAACTCAAAATATTGTTAAAACGCTATCAAAAAAGGGAATAATATGATATACTGTGTTTGCATAAGTATTCAAGGGACGAATGGATGCGTTCCGTTTGGTGGTGACATATGGCTACAAAGAAGAATAAAAACGTTACATCGGGAAAGATTGTTTATAACAGCAGTATTGTAAAGGGAATTGTCGTCCTTGCCGTTTCCGAGGTTGACGGCGTTGCGTCCGATGTGGATCGCAGCGGAAAAACCGCCTCGAAAGATGAAGTCAAGGTTACTTTCACCGATGGAAAAAACGTCGATGTTGATGTTATCGTGACTGTAAAAGATGGTTTTAATATACCGGATGTAGCGTATAATATACAACAAAGCATAAAACATAATGTCGAAACAATGTCGGATTACAAGATCAAGAACGTAGACGTACATGTCGTTGACGTTGTGTATGGTGACAACGATTAAACACCGATTGCGTTGCACGTTTGTTGCTTGCGGAGTTTGTGTTTAAAAAATAAATATAATAAGCCGCTTATTTACTATGCGGCTTTTTGGTTTGATTATGAGAAAAGATGCAAGAGAAGCAGTTTTGATTTTACTTTACGGCGATTTGTTTGATGCCGAACGCGACGATACGGAAATAAGTTTATTCTTACGCGAGAAAAAACTCAACGATTCGGACAAGCTTTTTGCCGATAATCTTTATCGTTCGGTTAAAGAACATGAAGAATTTCTGTTAAATGCTATATCTGATATTGCTAAAGGTTTTAAACTCAATCGTATTTTCCCGATTGATAAATGTGCCTTGCTTATCGGTATGTGTGAGTTGACATATTTTCCCGACGTTCCTAAAATTGTTGCAATCGACGAGGCTGTCAACCTCTCGAAAAAATATTCTACGGAAAAGAGCAGCGATTTTGTAAACGGGATACTTGCCGAATATAAAAAACGTATGGAGTGTTCCGAACAATGAGTGTCGTTATAGACGGAAAAGCAACGGCAGCCAAGATAAGAGCAAAAGTAAAAAACGACTGCGATAGGATTTTTGACGCATACGGTAAACGCCCGAAATTGGCTATTGTGCTCGTGGGGGATAATCCTGCTTCGCAAATTTATGTTGCGTCCAAAGAGCGTGCTTGCGCCGAGGTAGGGATGGAATCCGTTGTGGTACGGCTTCCTGAAAATGCCGACCAAAATATAGTTGAAAAAACCGTAAGCGAATTATGTCTTGACGAAACTATAAACGGGGTAATGGTGCAACTGCCGCTTCCGAAAACTTTGAACGAAAAACCCGTTCTTGAATTAATACCTTTTGAAAAAGACGTTGACGGATTAACTTCGGCTAATGC